>JAFTDD010000064.1 GCA_017454355.1 Muribaculaceae bacterium | reverse complement strand
GTCGCCTTGTTTGGCTTTTACCAAGTCGGTGCTCTGAATGAACATACCGCCGGAGCCACAACACGGGTCGTACAATGTACCATCGAACGGCTCAATAACAGTAGCGATGAGCTGAACGACATCATGTGGTGTATAGAACTCGCCTTCCTCTTTCGTCGCATTAACAGCAAACTCCTTCAGAAAGTATTCATATACGCGGCCTATCAAGTCTTTCTCTTCACCGAAAGTCTTATGGCTAATCTTGTTGACCTCGTCCACAATCTTCTTCATGTCGTTTGCTCCAAGATTGCGTTGTGTGAATGTACCTTCCACGAAACAACCCTTCAGCGTGGGGTTAGTTTCGCCGATACTGCGCAGCGCGGTGTCAAGTGCCACATTCAGTTGGGGTGCAGCCGTATTGATGATGGTTGACCAACGAGCCTCTACGGGCAAATCGAAAGTGCCATCAGCAAAAGTGGCATCATCGAAGAAAGCCTTGATAATCTCCTCGTTGTCTGGATCTAACCCTTCCTCAATGAGTCGCTGACGGAGCGATGCTACACCATCCTCGTATTTCTCACCCATAAAGCGGAGGAACACGAGAGTCAGCATCATATCACGTTTTTCAAAGAACGAACCAGAGTTCTTTGCTTGTCTCAATATATCTCGACATTTGAACAAGATGTTGTCAAGGTTCAGAACGTCCTCTTTCTTTGTATTTGTTTTTTTTGCCATGTGAGTAATATCTAAACCCGAAACTCCGATGTGGCCCAGCGAGCCGACCAAAGTTCATAAACTACAAGGGAGTTTGTTGTATCTTAATCAGTTAAGTGGTCGTTTGCTGGCGGCAATGGTGGAAAAACTTTGCCTATAGATTGCAAAGATAATGAAATTTTTGTAACGTAGTTACAAAGTGGATTGTAAAGTTTTCCGCCAGCAATCGCGCGGCTAAGCGTCGAACGCGGCAATCCGGCCGGCATCGTCCAGCGTGAAGCAGCGGCGACAGTCCAGGCAGGCGTAGCGGTCGGTGATAATCGGATCGGAGGGCTGTTGGGTGTGGCCAAACACCTGATAGACGCCTTGCGGCAGTTCGCCGGGCAGTTCCGCCTCGCGCACGTCGGCCCACAGCGGACCGCCCACCGCCTGAAAGCCGCCGCGCAGGCGCCCCACCTGCGACAACGCGCGCTCACCGGCCTCGTCGCCAAGCAACCCGTTCAGCGCGGCGGCGCTACACTCGGCCACCACAGCGCCGTTAGCGTCAAGCCACGATTGCAGCACCGGCGCGTGAGTCATCAGCACCCGGCGCTCCCCCGCCGTCGTCTCCCAAGCGAGTTGGAACAGGTCACAGTTATCGGCAAATAGGCGCTTAATTTCCTTGGCGTTGTGGTAGTCGTAGCGCGAACTGCAGGCCAGGTCGCCAACCACATCGCTGCTGTAGTGCATGTCGTGGTTGCCAAGCAGCAAGGTCACGCGCTCTGCGTTAGCGCGCTTGAAGGCGAGTATCTCCTTAAAACGCTCAATGGCCGTCTCACTCGTGATAAACTCGTGACGGTAAGGATCCAAATAGTCGCCCAAGAACACAATGTGATCCCATGGACGGGCGGTGAGCGCGTTCACATAAAAGTCTCGCCCATGTACGTCAGGAACAATCAGTATCATCTCACAATACACAATTCATAATTCACAATTCCTCTCACGCAAACTATCTGCAAATTTGGCAATTTTTTTTCATATTTCAATGTTTCAGCGGCTAAAAAAACATTTTTCTCACACTTTCTTACGTTTTTCACATTTTTTATACTAATTTTGCGACTTCAAAATTCATTAATTATCATCCGATGAAGAAAATTATCACCTTGATTACGGCGGCATTGATGACTTCCGCCACGGCGCTCGCCCAATGGAGCAGCACCGACACCGTCAAAGTCATCAAAAACCCCGAGCAGGTCACCATCACCAGGCAGGGCAACGAAGTGCGCCTCAACGTGGAAGGCTATGGCTTGGGCAAGCGATATGAGTATCAATACAACGTCAAGCCCGACAGCAATGGCAGCCTCGAGACAACCCACCGCGAGGGACGCAAGTGGCAGTTTGACCACCCCTTCAAGGCCGAAGACACCATCTCCACCAAACCCCACTTCTCGTTTTTCCTCAGCGACTTCTACTTCGGTTGGGGCAGATGCAACGTAACCGATGACAATGTGCAGAAGAAGTCTATGTCAGAGATTGGAATTCTCAACCTCATCGGCGCCAAATATGTCTTCAACGCCAATCGCACTGCCATTTCACTGGGTGTTGGCTTCGGATGGTCACGCTACGGCCTGAAGCCTCCTTACTTTTACAGCCGCAGTGATGCCGGAGTGCTCGGCAACTATGAGATCGCCGATAACCATAGCCGTCACAAGGCTATGCTGCAGGTATGGGCATTGCAAGTGCCGTTGATGTTCCACCAAAAATTAGGCAAGAAGTGGGAATTCTCCATCGGCGGCATTATGAACTGGAACTATTATGCCGACGCGCAGAACCGCTATAACATCGACAAAACGCTCACCGAGACAACAATCAAAGGGCTCTATCAGCGCAAAATCACATTTGACGTCAGAGCATCGATAACCTATCGGAGCCTTGGTGTCTACTTCCGCTACGCGCCACAGTCAATCATCAAGGCCGGCTACGGACCCTACTACAAGAATCGCTGGACCCTGGGCATCACCCTGCTCCACTGAATTATTCAGACAAGTTTCTGATGTAAAAGCAATTGATAGTCATGTAAATAATAAGCGGTTACTTGTTGGGGACAGAACCTTTAGCTCGCGACCGAACGGGAGCAATTTATTCTGCCCACCTGCCGCAAACGGGCAGAATAATTCTGCCCCTACATCTCACACAACTATCAATTTATCTACAATAATTTAGACAAAACTCTGTCACAAATAGACGCTTTCTATTCCCTAAAAAAAATGGCGGGGACGCCGGTGGCCAATATGGCCGCGGTCCGTCCCCGCCTTATTCACGTTGCAAGCCGTGAGATTATTTAGTCGTTATTCGTTAGATAAACATCTAAAATCTAAAATCTAACATCTAACATCTGACATCAGTTCTGCTCATACTGCAGAGTGCGCGACGGCCGGTCACACACCTCTGCCGGGCCAAAGTACTGAATCGGGCCGGGATAGGTATAGGCCGTCTCGCGAGCCCACTGGTCGCGCATCGCGGCAAACGCCTTGAACGGCTTACCCTCCAGGTCAACCAGCGCCTTGCGAATCACCGGCTTATCCTGAGCGTTGCGGCGCTCGATGTTCATCATCATCGTGATGGGAATGCCTCCGGCCTGCCACTCGCTCGACGGGCGCGTCAAGTGGCGCACACTCGACATATAGCCGGTCACACCACACTTGATGAGTTGCGCGGCGTTGTAACCCAGCGCGTAGCAATAGTCTGCGTCAAAGTTCGACGGGTCGGCGCAACGGCCCTCGTAGCCGAAGAAGTGGTGCAACGCCGAGAACTTGCCGGTATATTTCTTGCTCTGACGCAACTCCTCGAGGCGCTCGGCCACCTTATGGCTGAGCAACTTCTCGGTCTCGATGAGCGACACCTGCACGTTGCCGTGCGGGTCACGGTCAAGCAGCAACTGGTTCGACACGTCCTCGGGAAGTTTATGCAGCGTCTTGACCGCATCCTTGCTCAGGTGCTCAAGAATCCACGTGCGCTGGCTATCGGGAGTCATCGCCTCCAGCAGCACCTTGTTCGCCTCAATGCCCAGCAACTCATTCAACTCGCTGATAAGGCTCTTAATCTCGGGCACAAACTCGATGAGGCCCTCGGGGATGAGCACCACACCGTAGTTCAAGCCGCGGTTGCCGCGCTCGGCCACCACGTCGGCGATGCCGTCAACCACCTGTTCCAGGCTCATGTGCTTGGCCTCAACCTCCTCGCTGATGATGCAGTAGTTGGGCTGAGTTTGCAGCGCACACTCCAACGCGATGTGGCTCGCCGAGCGGCCCATCAACTTGATGAAGTGCCAGTATTTCTTGGCGGAATTGCAGTCGCGCTCGATGTTGCCAATCACCTCGCTATAGACCTTAGTGGCCGTGTCGAAGCCGAAACTGGTCTCAATCTGCTCGTTCTTCAAGTCGCCGTCAATGGTCTTGGGGCAGCCAATCACCTGCACGCCACAGTTGTTGCTCTTGTAGTAGTCGGCCAACAGTGCCGCGTTGGTGTTGCTGTCGTCACCGCCGATAATCACCAGAGCGGTGATACCCAACTGCTTGAGGATGACAAGACCCTTGTCAAACTGCTCAACCTTCTCCAACTTGGTGCGACCGCTGCCAATGATGTCAAAGCCGCCGGTGTTGCGATAGTCATCGATGATCTCCTTGGTGAGTTCAATGTAGTTGTGGTTCACCAGGCCGCCTGGGCCCATCAAGAAACCGTAGAGGCGGTTGGCGGGGTTGATGGCCTTCAGGCCGTCAAACAGGCCGCTAATCACGTTGTGCCCACCGGGCGCCTGACCTCCGCTGAGGATCACGCCAACGCTGATGGCTGCCGGCTGCTCGGCCGGCTCATCACTCTTGGCAAACGTCAGTTCGGGAAGGCCGTAGGTTGCCGGGAATAATTTCTTGATCGCCTCTTGGTCGTCCACACTCTGGGTCGGTTTGCCAAGCACAGGTTTCACATTACCCCAAAGCACAGCAGGCAGTTTGGGCTGATAGGCAGCACGTTGCTGCTGCAAAACACTCTTCTTTGCCATTGTAAATCTATATTAGATGAGTTGATTTTTCAATTTCACCGCAAAGGTACGAAAAAAGTACGAAGTACGTAGTACGAAGTGCGAAGTATTTTTTCTCCCCACCCTATCACACAGCAATTCATGTTTCTAAAGTAGGCAAATTGACAGTTCTGAGAAATGTAGGGGCAGAATTTATTCTGCCCGTTTGCGACAGGCGGGCAGAATAAATTGCTCCCATTCGGTCGCGAGCTAAAGGTTCTGCCCCTACAAGTCACCGCTCATTATTAACATGACTGTCAATTACTTTTACATCAGAGACTTGAGTCACTAAAAATGTTTTATCACGGTTAGCCGACAACGACGGAACGCAGAGTGTGAGGCGTGAAATAGCGGGCGGCGATGGTGCGCAACTCAGCCGGAGTAATATTCTTCACAACCTCCACTTGACGGTTGAAATACTCCGGATAGATGCCATAGAGCCACTCGGCCGCTACCTGCGAGGCAATATAAAACGGCGTGTCGAGCGTGCGCGCCAGTTCGCTGAGCATGTGCTGGCGCACGGTCTCGAGTTCGGCACGCGACATCGGCCGCGTAGCCAACCGACGCAACTCGCGATGTATCTCGCCCACAACGACATCCACCGAATCGGCGTTACACTCGGTGACAATAGTCACATGGCCGTCGCCGGCTCGACCGCTCAAGTACGCTTGGATATCGTAGCACAACCCCTTGTCCTCACGGATATTGCTCATCAGCCTCGACCCGAAGTAGCCACCCAAGGCCATCACGGCCACACGCAGGGCCAGATAGTCGGGATGGGCGCGCGGCACCCCGTCCAGAGCCATCGCGACGGCCGCCTGACTGCTGTCCGGCATCTCTATGACCACATCGCGATCATCAGCGGGACGCCGTGGCACAACGGGGCGCTGGGCGGGCGGCAGCGCGTCGGGCGGCAACATATCGGCCAATACGCGGTCCACCAAATCCACCATTTTATCGTCTATACGTCCGGCGAGCACCACACGCAGGTTGTTCCGGCGGTAGTACCGCTTGTAATAATCCACAACCACGTCACGGTCAATCGCCAATACCTGCTCCGGCGTCGGGTCGGCGGCAAGCGGATGGTTCTCCCCCCAATAGAGTTGAGCCAGACGAGCCATTGCACGCTTGCGCACCTTTTGCCGCCTGACAGCCACATTGGTCGCCGTACGCGTCTTGACGCGCTCAAAGTCGGCGGCCGCAAACGACGCGTTTGCCAGGCAGTCTACCATCACGGGCAGCGTGTGCTCCAAGTGGCCACCCAGCGAGTAGAGCGAGTGCTCGATATAGAAGTCGCTCACCTGCTCACTCTTCCACGAGCCGTGGTAGTCGAGCGCTTCGGCCACATCACCGGCACTGCGTGTGGCGCTACCACACGGCACGAGCGTGGCCGTCAACGCCGCCACCGGCGAAGCCGGTTGGAGCAACCGTCCGCCGGCCACATAAAGCGACACCATGTTCAGGTCATCGCAACCGCCGCCGATAATATTAGCCGTCACACCGCTACGCGGCAACACAACCGGCTCCACCGGCTCCATTCTCACTTGCCCAAACCCATAAGTCCGCGGCGCCTTACTGCGATCCATCGATAATATAATAATGCTATAAAATCGCTTAGATTTCTAAGATTTCTAAGACCTCTTAGTTCTCTTAGTTATACTATGAATTTTTGTGCCTGCAACAGGTCTTCGGGGGTGTCGATGCCGATGGTCTCGACCGTTGTCACGGCGGTGGAGATTGTCAAGCCGTTCTCAAGCCAACGCAACTGCTCCAGGCTCTCTGCCAACTCCAGCGGCGACGGCGCGAGCGTGACAATACGGCGCAGCACATCAGCACGATAGGCGTACAGACCAATGTGAGTATAGTATTGATGAAGCGACGGCCACAACGACGGTTCCTTGCCGCGAACATAAGGGACCACCTGACGCGAGAAATACAACGCCCGGCCGCCGGCACCCACCACCACTTTCGGCCGGTTGGGATTTGCCAAGTCTTCGTAGTTGCCCTCCTGCGGAAAAGGACGAACTAACGTGGCGATGTCGGTCGACGCGTCATCAAAGCACCCCATCACGGCCTCCACCTGCCCCGGGTCGATAAACGGCTCATCGCCTTGAATATTTATCACCACCTTCTCGCCACGCCCAGCTTTCTCGTATGCCTCCAAGCAACGGCTCGTGCCATTAAGATGGTTGGTTGACGTCAGCACCGCCTCGCCGCCAAACGCCTCGACTGTCGCGCTAATGCGCTCATCGTCAGTCGCGACAACAACATGCTCCAACACTGCCGACACGCGACGCCACACATGCTCAATCACCGGCCGCCCGCCAAGCAGGGCCAACGGTTTGCCGGGGAAGCGGCTCGAGGCCCACCGAGCCGGTATAATCCCGATAAAATCTTCTCTTTTCATTATTAAATTATTTTTCTGAGAAATCTAAGAATTCTAAGACATCTTAGACTTCTCAGTTATCTCAGTTCATAAAAATTTTCATCTCGCAACGGCCGCAGTCAAAGTCAAGACGATAGCGGATAGTGCCATGGACAAGTTCCAGCGGCCCGCGGTGAGGGTTGTCACCACGGCGGCAGCGACCCAGTTGCCGGAGGATACAATATCGCGTTGTCATCAGCGGCAGCGGTGACGTTGGCCGTGTCACATCATAACACAATTCTCGGGCAGGCACCGCTCCACGAAGTTGACACTCCACGGCCGGTGTGACCGTGGTCACGCCGTGGTCACGATAAACCTGTCGTGACAGTTCATTGGCGACATTGTCGGTCGCCGTGAGCGCCTGCATAGGGCACACGGCATCCATTCGCTCCTTGCCCGGCTCGGGCCGCTGTCGCGATGACAGCCAGTTGGCGTCCAGCGCAGCAACCGCTTCGCGCCTCAGGCGAGAGAGCACGCTTGCAGGAACGAACACGTCGGGCAACACATCGGCCTCACGCAGACGATAGACAGTGTCGCCAAGTTTGCCCAGTTCGGCGCGCTGCCGTTCACCCTGCGCCGCTGTGGCCGGTTGGGCGATAAAACCGGTCGCGCTGACTTGAGCCTGCGCGCCTCGCTCATCGCTCAATAACAACAGCGGCACGCCATCGCCATCGAGCGACAATTTCATATCTACCGCAATACGGCGCGTGGCGGTGTCGCCCTGCAGGCGATCGTCCATCTCTTTATCGCGCGTGCGATAGAGCATGGCACCACGAGGTGGCAACACGTCGCCACGCGGAACAAAGGCCACAGGCGACAGAGCGCGATTAACACGCACTCCGCCTTGACTGCCATCATCCAGCGTGAACGACAGCCCATCGCCGTTGTGAAGACTCACCGACCCTCTATCATGTCCATGATTTGGCCGAGACCCCTCGGCCAAATTTCCGCGCTCAATGACGATGCGCGATGGCGAAACGGCACTCACTCGTCCCACTCGCTCCCCCACCGCCTTGGGCGTCGTGATTGAAGCCAAGTCGAGCGGCGACGGTGCCGGATGGTCGGCCCGATGCAGGAAATAGGTAGTGAAACCGCGGTTGAAAGAACGCTCCACAGCGGGATTGAACGTGCGCTCGACCGTGCCGCGCGAGGCGCGGCTCACCTCGCCGGCATGAGCCGCGACATAATTGTCGAGCACTGTGCTGTAATGCGCCACTGCGTTCTTGACGTAGGCGGCATCCTTCAGGCGTCCCTCAATCTTGAACGAGGTGATGCCGGCATCGATTAAGGAAGGCACATCACGGTCCAGCCGAAGGTCGCGCAACGACAGCAGATGGCGACTCGCGACCACAACGCGGCCGGTGTCTGCCTCGACCAGATCGTATGGCAACCGGCACATCTGTGCGCACTCGCCACGGTTGGCGCTGCGGCCATTGGCGACGCAACTCATCACGCATCGCCCGCTATAACAAACACACAGGGCACCATGCACAAACGCCTCAAGCGGTATGGTGGTCGCTGTTCTAATGGCACTTATCTCATCAAGCGACAACTCGCGCGCCAGCACCAACTGCGTGAACCCCAACGCCTCGAGCCATGCGGCCTTCTCCGGAGTGCGGATGTCACATTGTGTGCTCGCATGCAGCGCCACCGGCGGCAGGTCGAGCCGCAGCAACGCCAGGTCCTGCACGATGAGCGCGTCCACACCGGCATGCCACAACTCGTGTATCATGCGCTCCACATCACGCAACTCGTCATCATAGACGATAGTATTAACCGTGGAGTACACCCGCGCGTCAAAGCGATGAGCCAGTTCACAGGTGGCGGCGATGTCGGCCACAGTGACGCCGGCAGCGGCTCGCGCGCCATGATGCGGCGCGCCGATATAGACCGCGTCGGCGCCATGCAACAATGCCTGACGCGCCACCTCGGCATCGCGTGCCGGCGCCAACAGTTCAAGAGATTTCATAATTCATCATTTTCAGTGCAACGCGTCACGCGCTTCGCGCTTTTTCACGTTTCAGGATGCAAAGTTAGCGAATTTTTTTGGCAATTACAGGAAAAGTTAGTAATTTTGCAGGCTAATTGTGCAACAACAGTAACTCAAGCAGCGGCATGAACAAGTTAACGCAATACATATTAATGCTGGCGGTGACCATTGCAGCCGTCTCTTGCGGCGAATATAACAAGGTGCTCAAGAGCAGCGACCTTAACTACCGCTATGAGTACGCCAAAAAGGCTTATGCCAACAAAAAATACGCCCAAGCCTACACCATCCTTCAGGACTTGGTGACCGTTTTCAAGGGCACCGACAAGGCCGAGGAGTCGCTCTTCCTGCTTGCGATGAGTTACTACGAGAACCACGACTACGTTAACAGCGGCGCATACTTCCGCAACTACTATCAGCACTACCCTCGCGGCCAGTATGCCGAACTCGCTCGCTACTACTGCGGCTACGGCTACTATCTCGACTCGCCCGATACCCAACTCGACCAGAGCGAGACACGCAAGGCGATTGAGGAACTGCAAGCCTTCCTCGACTACTTCCCCCTGAGCGACAAGGTGCCCGTGGCACAAAACGCCATCTTTGAACTTCAAGACAAACTCGTGCTCAAAGAGTTGGAGAACGCCCAACTATACTACAATCTTGGCAACTATATGGGCAACAACTACGAGAGTGCCGTCATCACCGCCAAAAACGCCATCAAAGACTATCCCTACTCAAAATATAAAGAGCAACTGGAGTTGCTCATCCTCAAATCCCGCTTCCAAGAGGCGCGCCTGAGCGTTGACGAGAAAATGACAGAACGCTACCGCACCGTTATTGATGAATACTACGCCTTCATCAACGACTATCCCGATAGCCCTAATCGCCAGGAGGCCGACAACATCTTCAAGATTGCCCAAGCACATGTCGGGAATTAAGGAATTAGTAATTAGTAACTGGTAATTAGTTATCTTAGTAATCAATAATATATAGAATATATAATGGACTACAAAAAGACCAACGCCCCGCTCAACACCACCGTCCACGACCTCGTGAAGATGGCCGAGCAGACGGGCAACATCTACGAGACCGTGGCCATCATCAGCCAGCGCGCCAACAAGATTGCCGCCGACATCAAGCAAGACCTCGAGGTCAAACTCCAAGAGTTTGCCTCGCTCACCGACAACCTCGAGGAAATCTCTGAGAACCGCGAGCAAATCGAAATCTCGCGCTACTACGAGAAGTTACCCAAGCCCACCCTCATCGCCACACAAGAGTATGAGGACGGACTGCTCGCCTTCCGCAACCCCACCCGCGAGCGCGAAGACATGTAATAACAGCGACACGGTCACTAAATGACTAAAAGCCGCCCCTGCGTTTTCATGGCAGGGGCGGCTTTTGTCTTTTTGAATTCGCAGGAAAGACACGGTTAGTCACTCAAGCGATAGGTGATGGTCGTCACCACACGCAGCGACTTCTTATACGGAGTGTTACTGTCCAAATCATCAATTGAGAACTGGCCCTGGTCGGCCTTCACAATCTTACCCAAATCGCTGCCACTGGCGGCGGCAAACTGCTCGGCAGTTTTTTGGGCGTTGGCGATTGCCTGCTCCATCATCTGCCCCTTGATGGAGGCGAATGATGAGTACTCATAATAAATGCCACTGCCCATCTCGCCACCGTCAATCACGATACCGCGCTCCAGCAAGTCGCCCTGCTTGGCGATAATCTCACGCACCTTGTCCACCTTGTCACTGATCACCGTGATTACGCTCTTAGCGCGGTAGCGATAGGTGATGCGCTCGTTGGCATACTCGTTCATCGAGCGGTCGTCCACCTCGACCGGATTGATGTTAATCTCGGCATCAGTCAGGCCGTTCTGCTTGAGGAAGGCGATAACGCTCGCGTTCTTTTGGTTAACGGTGTTGTAGAGTGCCTGGATGTCATTGCCGGTCTCGCGCGTCACGATGGGCCAGGTCACTTTGTCGGCGTCCACCTGCATCTCGGCCAGACCCTTGACGGTGACCACGCGGTCTTTGTTCACAAAGTTGTCGATGCCGGCCTTCAGGCTCAGGCCCAGCAACAACAAGCCAACGGCGGCGATGGCCGCCGCCACGATAATGCTCTTGCCCTTGTCCATAGTCTGAGAAAAATTAGTAGCGTTAAATAATCAAATAACTATCCTTTAGACTGCCATCACTCCGAAAAGTAAAATCACACTGTCTCTAAAACTATCATTATGGCTTCACCTTTATTATTGAAGACACACGGGGATGCCGTAGCAAGGCGGCCGGATTGCTACCGGGCGCGCCTTCGGGCACCGGACGGCCACGTCTGGCATAAAGGTCAATCCATTGCTGCGGGATTTGGCCGTCGCGGTCACGGAACGTCATCGGTATCGGCTCGAAAACAAGCCGTCCCGCGCTGTCGACGTAGCATTGCTGGACGAGTTCGCTACAGTATGTCGCCTCACCCTCTGCATCGAACAACTCGTCGTAAGGTTGTCCCACACGGCGCATGGCACATGTTATTGAAGAGTTAACGTCCACTCCGGCAACGCGCGCCGCCACCACGCTGCCGCGCGCCAGCATTGTGTCGAGAGGCGCCAGCCACACGCCATGTCCGGGATAAGCCTCAAGCACAAAGGGCAAACCGCCAATCTCATGATAGATAGCCACATGGTCGACCGGCAGGCCGTCGAGAGCCGTCACCGCCGTGATAGCATTCGCCTCACATGCAACACCAAACAGCAGGTCGCCCTCTCCCAGTCCGCCGCCAACCGCGGCAACTGTGGTAATGCTCACCATCAATAACAATGTTCCTCTTAGCATCTATCAATTTTTATCTTAGTACCATTTCACACCGTTGCTGTAACTCGAGCGCTTGTCATATTTGACGTCTTGCAGAATTGAACTCTTGACGGCAATGTGGAAGTTATAACTCTTGTAGGGACCCACAGGCACAAAACTCGCACTCATCTCAAAGCAGTGCATCTGGCGCGAGATGTTGCAGTTCATATATGCAATCTTATGGTTGTCAAAGTCATAACTCGCCGAGAAAGAGATACGCCAATTCTTGGTGGGCTGGATGCTGCCGTTAAAACTCAGGTTGTGGGTCCATCGGCCCTTATATTCCATTTTCTCTTTGTCGAAACTGCCGTAGCCATAGTTCACCGAGTAGTTGAGCGTCAGGCTCCACGGCACTTCCCACTTTTGATAACCGCCGGCAAGTTCGGTGGAATTTTCCTCGGGTGATGACGGTTGAGACTGCGACGGCTCCTCACCGGGTCGTGGACTGCGCTTAGCGCGGTTCTTGCGCTTGAACGTGTCGTTGTTGAACGTGTAACTAAACGAAGTACCCGTGCTCGACAAGCGGCCCCAACCGCCGCCATGCGTCAGGCGCAGTTTATTGACGCGCACCGGGTTTCCGGCAGCGTTAAGTTCATATTTGTACACATCCCACGTGGCACTGATGTTGAGGTTGAAGCCTTTGGTCAACCGAAGCATCAGCGATGTGTTGAGGTTAGACCATCGCAACGAGTCGGCGGCAAAGTTGTAACTTTGCTGCAAGGTGAGATTCTCGATAATCGAGATTTTTTTGTAACCGGTGCTGTCGGCATCGCTGCGCACTTTCGCCTCAAGGTTGTTGGCTATCGAGATATTGAGGATGCCGGAGCGCCCCTGACCCACCGAGCCCATTATGCCATGGGCAAAGTAGTTATACTTGCGCCGCTGCTCCACTCCGTTGGCGTCGGTGTAGGTATATGAGCCCCAATAGCCCCAGAACGGCGAACTGAAGTCAGGAGCCGCAGAGAACGAAATTGTGGGGGTAATCACATGACGCACCATCTGCAACTTGTCGCCCATGAACTTCAACGGACGGAAGAAACCATAAATCTTGGTACTCATCGACACGTTGAAGTTGAAGTCAAAGATATTATAAAAACTGTAGGTCGTGTCCTGCACCTCGGCGCTCTTGTTCGGGTCCCACTGGCGACGGATTTTGCTGGTGTACATGCGGTCGTTGAGCGTTATGCCCGGCGTGATGTTGAGATATTTGAACACGTTGAAGGTCGCATTGATGGGCACCGTGTGGCTCATGCCGTTGCGCCAATCCTTGACAAGGCTCTTCTTGAAAAACTCGTTTTGCTTGGCCGTCAGCGAGTTTTGAAAACGACCGGTGTAACTAATCTTGATTTTCTCATACCACCGCTCGTCGCCAACGGCTTGTTTGCGCTTGAACGGCGCCGTCTGGGTCATGGTGAGCGTGATGTTGGGGAACGACACGTTGAGCGTCGAGTCAGACGTGCGCTGCGTGATGTTCGCCGTGGTGTTCAGGCTCCACTTACTGCTCAGTTTATAGCCGAAATTAACGGTGCTGCTCTTGGTATTCTCAGTAAAGGCGTTAGTGTAGTAAGTGTCCAGATTGTTGCGGGAATAGCCGCTGGTGGCGAAATTCACACTCGCGCTGAAAGACATCCGCGGGTTAGCCTTGCTGTCTTGGCTATGGCTCCACGTCACCTGGAAGTTGTGCATCTTCTGGTAGTCGGGGTCACCCTTGTCGCCATTGATGGTCGTCAGGTAATGCACGCTCAGGCTGCCGCGAAACTTGTACCGCTTCACGTAACTGCTCTGCGCCGACACACCCCACGAGCCGCGCGTGTAAATCTCGCCGGTCAGCGCCAAGTCGGCATATTGGCCCAAGGCGAAATAGTAGCCGCCGTTGCGCAGGTAAAAGCCGCGATTATAGTCCTCGCCAACGGTCGGCATCAGGATGCCGCTCTGATATTTCTCGGAGAAAGGGAAGTATCCAAACGGCACCGCAAGCGGCAACGGCAGGTCTTCCAGCACCATATAGGCAGGGCCGGTGACCACGTTTTTCTTGGGCCGCACCTTGGCCTTGGTGAGTTGGAAGTAGAAGTGAGGGTGGTCGTGGTTGTCACAGGTGGTATAACGGCCATCCTTGATGTAATATTGGTTATCCTCCATCTTTTTGGTCACGCCGCCGGTAAGGTAGCCCTCGCCCTGCT
Source organism: Muribaculaceae bacterium (assembly GCA_017454355.1). Lineage (GTDB taxonomy): Bacteria > Bacteroidota > Bacteroidia > Bacteroidales > Muribaculaceae > Sodaliphilus. Next base: position 16,099 of record JAFTDD010000064.1, on the reverse strand, counting down.
CGGTCACAATGCCGGTGATGTAACCCTTCTTTGTCTTGAAGTTGTAACTCATCCGCTGCGACTTATACTCGCCGCTGCCGTCCTTAAACACCGGAGTGCCTGTGGGCTCGCCGATGCTGTCGAGCACTCCCACGGCATGCACCTGGCTGCTATCCATGTTCATCGTGATTTGCTCGGCGCTCAAGTCGATGTCACCATACTTGATTTTGCCATCGCCGAACATGCGCGCATGCGACTTGCCATAGAGCACAATCGAGTCGCCGGCCGAGAACGCCACCGCGTTGTCCAAATCCACTTGCCGCTTAACGAAGCGCTCGCGTCGCGCCGACGGAGCAGCCGCGCTGTCCACACGCAGCGTGTCGGTCACAGCAAGGCTGTCGACAAGCGTGTCGGCCACAGCATCGCGGCGTGGCAACTGCAGGCTTTGTGCCTCACCGGGCGCAGGCCACACCAGGCTCAACGCCATCAGCGCGAATAGCAGCAGTATGAAACGGGTGGTGGACTTCACTCTAATCGTTACAACGTATAACCTAAAAACAATATACAACGCGCTACTTGCTACGTGCTACATGCTACACGCCACATGCTATAATACTCGCCGCGGCGGCGCCAAAGCGCGCGTGCATCGCGTCAAAGCGCGCCAGGGTCGCCTGGCCGAAGCGCTCCAGTTTACCTCGGGCCGTCGCGACATCGCGTGGAGGCGCGCCCACGTGGGTCTTGCTGTAGAACTTGTCGGCGTAACACACGATTTGCTCCTCAACACTCACAGGCACCATGTCGCGCCGCGGCAAGGGTAACTGTTGGTTGTCGATGTCGGCGATCGTGATGCCGGCACCCGTGTGGCGCTCACACACCAACGCGTAGTCATGCAATCCAAGTTCGTCGAGCATCTGCCGGCCGAGTACGCCATGGCAGATATACGGTTCGCTGCCAGTGCAGTGGATTGACGGCGCGTCAACACGCACGATGCCAATATCGTGGAGCATTGCCGCGCGACCCACAAAGGCCACGTCAACGGCCTCGCCACGCGCCGCCAGATTGTGGGCAATGGTCACCGCCAAGTCGGCCACTTGACGGCTATGCTCGACAAGCACCGTGAATAGCGGTGTGCCAGGCGTATAGTATTTCTCTATAATCTCAATGCTGTTAATCACACTCATCAACAACCGTTGTCCAATTGTGAATATCGGGAGCCTCGCCTCGCTGGATGGCTTGCAGGCGGTGGTAAAGTTCGGTGGTCACCGGGCCGGGCCGGCCGTCGGCAGCAATCACATATCGCTTGCCGGTGTCCATGTCATCGACCTCGCTGATCGGAGCCGCCACGGCAGCCGTGCCACACTCTGCAGCCTCCTGCACATCTTCCAATTCCTCTAACGGGATTGGGCGACATTCCACTTTCAAACCCATGTCGCGCGCCAGTTGCTGCAGGCTGTCGTTGGTGATCGACGGCAAGATGCTGTCGCTTTTGGGTGTGATATAGACGCCGTCTTTGATAGCGAAGAAATTTGCCGGGCCACACTCGTCGAGGTACTGCTTGTGTTTGGGATCAAGGAAGAGCACTGCCGAGTAGCCCAACGCCTTGGCGCGCTCGGTGGCCACCAGGCCGCCGGCATAGTTGCCGCCAACCTTCCACCGACCGGTGCCACAAGGCGCCGCGCGGTCATACTCGCGATAGATGGCAACCTTGGTGGGCTTGAAACCGTCCTTGAAATATGGCCCAACCGGAGTGACAAACATCACGAACAAATATTCATCGGCAGGACGCACTCCAACGCGAGGCGTGATGCCAATCTCGATAGGACGGATGTAAAGCGAACTGCCGGTGCCGTAAGGCGGGATGAAACGCTCGTTGAGTTTCACCACCATGCGAGCCATCTTCACGAATAACTCCTCGGGAACGGGAGCCATCGCGAGGCCGGTTGCCGAGGCGCGAAGGCGGCGGGCGTTCTCCTTGATGCGGAACAAGCGCACCTTGCCGTCAACACCACGGAAGGCCTTCTGACCCTCGAAAATTTCTTGACCATAATGCAGACAGGTGGCTGCCATGTGCAGGTCAATCGTCTCGCTATCACTCACTTCAATCTCGCCCCACTTGCCATCGCGATACGTGCAGCGAACGTTATAGTCCGTCTTGACGTAGCCAAAAGGCAGGTGAGCCCAGTCTATGTTATTATTATTGTCCATGCCGTCAATTGTTAATAGACCAATATTCAAACTGCAAATTTACACTTAATTTCCGACATTTCCCACTACCACGGCCACTAAAAAACAATTTTAACACTATCGCCCCCCATTTTTCACACTTCTACACAAAAAACGCGTCCCTCACTTGCCAATATCAAGCCAATTGCTTATCTTTGCAATCCACAAACCAATATCCATGAATTATCCATTAATTTTAATTCAAAATAACAACTCTGCGACTAAGATTAATGAATATTAATAGATATTTATGTTAATTCAAGTTTCTAAAGTTGATAAATTGATGGTTCTGAGAAATGTAGGGGCAGCCGCTGCCCCTACAAGTAACCGCTTATTATTAACATGAATATCAATCACTTTTACATCAGAAACTTGAGTATGTTAAAAAAACAACTTGCGATATGAGTCTATTCTCTTTTTGTAGTGGTCTCAGTTATTCAAATTCCGCAAGTGGGTTGTGTCCCTACATTCTTCAATTATTACTTGATAATCATCATGTTCCGCATCAGGAACTAAATTTTAGAAATTATGAAACGTTTTCTCTTATTATTAGTGGCGGCGCTGGCCATCGCGGCAGCGGACGCCAACGAGGTTCAAGACCTCAATCTTGACGAAGCGAAATTCGCCGACCGCGAACTGACCTTTTACCAAATTGAGCGCGAATGGCACGACCACCACTTCTTCTCGGTGGGCGACAAAGTCAACATCAAGATGCTGCTGCTCAGTTTCGCGCAAGCCTATCCACACGCCCTCTCCAACAGCATTGTCGCCGTCATGCTGGGTGTGGAGCAAGAGGACCGCCTCGGCAACTTTGTGCTGGACGAGCGTAATGGCTACGTGAGCGGCGAACTGCTCACCGAACTCACCTGCTCGCTGCAGATGTGCTACTGGCGTCGCAACGATGGCGACATACTCATCGCCGTTGCCCTGCAAGGCTACGAATACAAGTGGGAAGGCAACCGGGAGGCGTGGGAGAACCTACCCGTCAACGAGGATGATGGCGAACCATCGTTCTGCGTCAACGACCTTATGTTTTTCAAACTCGAGAAGGGTGAGGTGATGTGGTTGCCAAAGACTCCAAAACAGATTATCGGCCGCGACATCGACTTCAAGCGATACAATATCCAATTGCCACGCCACGGCAAAGACATCGTCCTCACCGAAAAGAGTGAAGATGACCATCCGGCCACCGTCACTCTGCGCTGGAATGGCATCGACTTCACCCGCCGCTAACCACTACCGAAAATTATTATCTGAGTCCACTGTAAAAGTCGCTGTTTATTTTTTACATGAATATCCATTAATTATCCAGGAAAGATATTATTATGCCCTCATAAAACTCCTGTTCTCCTGTCTAAAAATTCATGAATAATTTGTGGTAATTCGTGTTTAAAAATATAAAGCGATTTTTTGCAGTGGGCTCGGTTTACAGACCTTATTGTCTTCCGATTTTAGCGGCGGCGCAATGTGCCGTCGGCCTCAATCACAAGCGGCGACTGCGGGAAGTCGGCCTCACTCAGGCCACGTATTTCTTTCACCACCGCGCCGCTTGATGTGGCGCGAGGCCCCACGCCGCGCTGCTGGATAAACGAGTGGATGCGACCGTCCACAAACTCGCCTTTGTCGTTGATGGTCACAGTGATAACCGGAGCGTAGCCGGTGATGCCGGCGACAGAGATGCCGGTGGGCGTACAGAAGTTGCCCAGGCTATAGGCGATAAAGTGGCTCTTGTAAAGTTCCACGCCACGCACCACATGCGGCCCGTGGCCGTACACCACATCGGCACCGCAGTCGATACACAAGTGGGCAAACCGGCGCAGGTTGCCACGCGCCTCGCCGTGCTGATACTCCATTCCTTTGCCCACATGGCGGAACTCTGAGCCCTCTCCCCCACCGTGAAACGACACAATCACCACGTCGGCAGTGTCGCGCAGGGCTGTGACGATGCGCCGCACCGTCGCTTCCTCACGCATGAGCACCGTCTGCTGGTTGTAGCCGAACGCCGCGAAGCCGTAACGCACACCGTCAATCTCCCTGACGGCCATCTCATGGCCTGGATTGCCGGCATAGGCCACGCCGGCGGCATCAAGGGCGCGGCGCGTGGTCGTTTGACCGCCGGTGCCGAAGTCGTAGGAATGGTTGTTGGCCATGCTCACGAAGTCATAGCCCGCCTGCTTGAGGTAGGGGGCATAGCGCTCGGGCATACGGAAGGCGTAGATATTCTTCACGCCGTTTGCAAGACGGCTGCGCTTGAAGTCGTTCAACTCGCCGCGGTCGCCGATGGCTCCCTCAAGGTTGCCCACGGCCACGTTAGCGCCCGATAGCACCTCACGCACATCGTCAAACAGGTGCCGCCCGTCGTCCACCGGCAATTTAGACGTTGGGTAGAGCGTGCCCATCATTATATCGCCGGTCATCGCCACCGAGAGGGGCCGACGCACCGCCGCCTTGGGCACCGGTCGCGGCGCCACTTGGTCGGCCGCGGCAGCCGTCACCGGGGTCACCGCACCACCGCCTCCGACGTTGCCACCACACGAGGCCAGCATCGCCAGAACCAACACCTTGCCCAGTATTCCAAACCGCTTCATGCCATCATCAAATTTAGAATCAACAGTAGTTTCTAAACACAAATTACCATCAATTATCCATTTTTCTCCCGTGAATTTTCGTGAATTTTCGTTCAGGGTGGGCGGGCACCGTCCCGCCCACACCCATTCACGGATATTCACGAAAATTCACGGGAGACATAAATTCATGGATAATTTATGGTAATTCGTGTTTATTTTAAATCAGCGACTTTTTAAATCGCCTCGTTTATTTGACGTACTCCTTGTAGAGGTTGATGTACTCCATGACTTTGTCGATGGCTGCCTGCCGCATATCGAGATTGAGAGAGCCGTCCATCGTCACGTCGTTCACCACCTTATAGACCATCGCCCAATCGCTGTCCAGATAAATCTGGGCGTCGATGAGCGCGCTGATAAACGCCACCGAGAAACTGTGAGTTTTGTCCTTCTTCACAGCCTGGTGACCCAACTCGCTGGCCTCAGTGACGTTGAAATAGTTGCTCATCGCCTTGGCGTAGGCATATACGGCCAATGTGCCGCCGTCCATCTTCTTGGCAAGTTGCTTCTCGTCTTTGGCCTTGTAGCGACCCAGCAGGTAGTTGTAGAGTTGGCCGCCGGTGACCTGGCCGTTGAAGTTCCAGCCCAACTTGTTGATTACGGCTAGACGCTCGTCAACCGGCGACTTGGGGTCAGCCAGGAAGTTCATCAGCGAGGTCGACATCTCGGCACCGGCCTCTTCATCAATCAGACCAGCGGCCTGCTGCACCCACTGGCTGTCGGAATACACGTCGGCAAAGTCGGTCGACGTCAGCGGCGAGTCGGCCTTCGCGCCAACCCACGCCATGGCAAGAACCATGATAGCAATAATCTTTTTCATTGTCGTGGTAATTTTAATCGTTAAATGTGGGCGTGCCCGCCCACTGTCATTTTCAGGTGCAAATTTACATAATTTTCTCAATTATCGCAGTTATTTAAACACAAATTTCCATAAATTCATCATAAATTGTTTAGAAAAACTATCTCACGTTCTCTTGCACTCTTGTTCTCCTGTCTAAAATTAATGGATAAATTAATGGAAATTCATGTATAAAATCAGTCTATCGGCCACATTCGCATTTTTTAACGTCAATAAATTTGGCCATATCAAAATAAATTACTAATTTTGAGCGTTTTTATGTCAAAGCGCCACCTGACGGTGGCTCCAAACCAAGACTACGACAATGAGGAAAGCACTGAAATCAATATTAGGGATGGCATTGGCGGCGCTGATTTCGTTTGGCGTTGCTCCGGCCATTGACGCCCAGGAGTTACGCTCGCCAAGCGGCTCCATCATGGCTCGCATCGACAACGACGGTGTGGTGCGCGATAGTAGCGGCAACCGCAAGGGCCGCATCGAGAGTGACGGCGTGGTGCGCAACGCCAGCGGCAACCGCATCGGCAAGATTGAGAGCGACGGCGTGGTGCGCGATGGCAGCGGCAGCCGCATCGGCAAGGTCGAGAGCGACGGCGTGGTGCGCAACGCCAGCGGCAACCGCATCGGCAAGGTCGAGAGCGACGGCACAGTGCGCGACAGTAGCGGCAGTCGCCTCGGCACGGCGCGCAACATCCGCCGCGAGTATGCCGCCGCGGTTTTCTTCTTCTATTTCTAAATTTAAAAAGTTGACCGTTGACCGAGACATCAACGCCTGCTCAACGGTAAACGGTCGACAGTAAACGATAAACTTTTCACAGCATGACAATTCGACAAGCATTAACGTTGATTATAGCGGCCGCCGCGATTGGCGCCACAGCACAAAATCTGCAGTCAGCCTCAGCGCTGAAGAACAAACACGACAAACTGCTCGCCAACCAAGAGCGCGTGCAAGACAAAATCCGGGCCAAGGCCGTTGACGCCTACGCCCAAGGCCTCTACGACGATGAGGAGCCCGAGCCCGATATCTACACCGAGGGATGGGATAGCGGTCTGGTGAACCCCTTCAAGGAGAGCGACGTGCCCTCGAGCAAGGTAATCGACGTCACGGGCTACCGTATGCCCATCGACGGCAACTACGTCACGAGCCACTACGGCTACCGTCCGCGTTTCGGCCGCAACCACAAGGGTGTGGACCTGCGCGCGGCCATGGGCGACACGGTGCGCGCCGCCTTTGACGGCAAGGTGAGGCTCACCAAGTTTGAGCGCAACGGTTTCGGTTTCTACGTGATTGTGCGCCATGAGAACGGCCTCGAGACCGTCTATGGCCACCTCTCGCGCTTCCTCGTACAGCCAGACCAGGTTGTCAAGGCCGGCCAGCCCATCGCCTTGAGCGGCAACACCGGCCGTTCCACCGGTCCTCACCTGCACTTCGAGACCCGTTTTATGGGCTACGCAATCAACCCCGAGGCAATCTTCGACTTTGAGAACCGCGTCACCCACACAGATAACTACACCTTCAACAAGAGCAGTTACACCCAGTCGCGCAACTACTCTCCCGCCAAGCGTTACGAGAGCGCTCGCCACAGCGGCAAGAAGGCCGGCAAAGCGGGACGATACAGTGCCTCCAAGCACGGCAAGAAGTCGGCAACCCGCTCGACCTACAAGGTGCGCAGCGGCGACAACCTCTCCAAGATTGCCAAGCGCAACGGTACCACCGTCGCGCGCCTGAAGAAGCTCAACGGCATCAAGAGCAACAACGTCGCCGCCGGCCGCGTGATCCGCGTCAAGTGACCGCCCCGCGGCCGCCCAGGCAGATATGAATCCCTGTCCAATCCACCCTGACCACGTGTAAACGTGGCAGGGGGATGGACAGGGATTTTTGCGATATATAAGATAATATAATTTCAGGCGTCGGTCAATGTCAACCGGTCAATTCATCAAAAAGAGGCCGCCTGCGGCGTGAAATCTTTCAAAATCTTTTATTCCGAAACACGGGGACGGTTCTTCTGTTTCACCGCGTAGCGGCTGATAACAGAAGAACCGTCCCCACTCGCGACAGAAGCAGATTCCGGCCGTTGGCGGCGACAATTATAGTCAACAAATTAAACAAATTAATACAAATTGTGGGTTGGCAGAGTTGGAAAAGAATTTATAGTTCACCAAGTCGGAGACTTGGTAATGTGCGAAACCCCATGTACGGGCCGCCTGCGGCTCGCACATGGGGTTAATGGCAAATAAAACGCGCACATCGTAGATGTGCGGTTGTGATAAGGCGACTGTCGCGGCACAACCGCAAGTCTTCGACTTGCGCCATCGACTATACCTCGACCCCACGTGACGGTGCACGTGGGGTTTCGCATATTATACACGTCTACAAGGTGTATCGTGCAATCCATATTTAACCTAAAATCCGCAAGATAGTTCTTGTCATTGTTTTTAAAAGTACTTACCCCTACTCTCACGTGGAAGAGCAATGGTCAGGGCGGGATTTCACGCCGATTAAGGACTTCGCCCCCTTTCCCCCAACGTGTGATTGGGCGGTAGGTTGTGTTTGCCCGCGAAGAGTGGGCGAGGTTGTACAGAATGCGGTTGAGTGTGTCCTTCTGGTGGAACTTGACGTTGGCGTTGCCGTCACGGTTCTCCACGCCGACGATGACCTGCTCGCCGCTCTTTACATCGGTCATCACCGCCACCCCGGGGCTGTTTCCGAGCATGCCCTTGTAGGTCCAACGCGCGTCCCACTTCTCGGCCTTGAGGAACTCGTGGTCGAAGTCAAGGTCGTAGACCCTGCCGGGAACCAGCTATCCGCACCTGACAGCCACATAGACCAGCAGAGCGTTTAGGGTGTCGGCCGTGTTGAAACAGTATTTTTTGCCGCTATTACTCTTGTAGACAGTATCGCGGACAGTCAGCCGCGAAAGTATGCGAAGCACCGTGTCGGGGCTGCACAAGCGGCTGTCAGGACCATATCCTACGCGTTCATTGATGTTGTTGATGTCCTCGGTGCGGTCGCCGCCGCAGAAAAAGTTGCACATCATCGCACGCACAATCTCGCCGTATTGGTAGCCGGCCGACACGCAACGGCGACCAAGATACTCATCTATCGCGCGCTCGATGTGCTTAAACTGCTTGGTCACGAAATAAATCCCACCGAAAGGTGTGATTTTCTCGTTTTTTATTTGTACTTTTGCCATATCTATTTGTCTTGTCGATGAGATTTCTCTCTGTTTTTTTGCACCACTAAATTAGGTGAAATTCTCGACATGGCAACATCCTGAGGAACTTTTTGTTCCTCAGGATGTTATAAAAATAATTAACAAAAGTGGTGCGGATTTAAGGTTTTTAACAAAATCTACTTTTTCTCCGACCTCTGCCACAGTTTGGCGCACCCCCAGTATAATTTTGCAGAAAAACAATTTAAAATGATTAATAACGATAGAGGGCAAAGCCTAATAAGCAAATATGTCTGGGTGATAGAGACCATCTATCGCAGGCGGAAGATTTCATTCAAAGAACTGAATGAACTCTGGCTTCGTGATGACATCAGCAGAGGTGTGGACATTCCCAAACGTACCTTTAACAATTGGCGTTATGTCATCTGGGATATGTTCGGTATCAGCATAATCAATGAGAATCGTGGTGAATACCGCTACTACATCGAGAATGAGGAAGACATTAGCAAGAATGGACTCCGATCATGGCTTTATAACACCTTCTGTGTCAGCAATGCCTTGGCAAACAGCCAGAGCATTAAAGACCGCATCATATTGGAATGTGTGCCATCAGGGCAGGAATATCTCCAGACCATCATTGAGGCGATGAAGGAAAACCGTGTGCTAAACATGACTTATCACAGTTATTGGAAGGACGAGGAGAATAATTTCGATGTTCAGCCGTATTGTGTGAAACTATTCCGTCAGCGGTGGTACATGGTGGCTCGTAGCACTTATTCCTATTATTATGAGAAAGGGCCACGTATCTATTCCCTTGATCGTATCAAATATCTTCTTGTAAAGGAAGAGACATTTGAAATGCCGGCAGACTGGAGTGCAAAGAAATTCTTCGATGGATGCTTTGGCATCATTGCAGACCAGTCGGTAAAGATTCAGCCAGTCAAGCTGAAAGTCTCGGCTGGCCAAGCCAATTATATTCGTGACTTGCAGATGCACGAATCACAGGAAGAGATAGAGCGCAATGAAGAATACAGCATTTTCACGTTCAACCTACGTCCTGAGTTTGACTTCCAGCAGGAACTGCTTTGGAACGGCGAAGATGTGGAAGTTCTGGAGCCAGCATCTTTACGTAGGGAAATGGCAGAAATGGTAGAACGGATGTGGAACAAATACAAGAATGACAAGAAATGAAGGATTTTGCAGCAATAGATTTTGAAACGGCTAACAATGAACGCTCATCGGTATGCTCGGTTGGTATCGTCATTGTGCGCAATGGCGAGATTGTTGATTCGTTCTACTCTCTTATCCAGCCAGAGCCTAACTATTATAACTACTGGTGCAGTCAGGTGCATGGCCTGTGCTGTGATGATACAGACGATGCTCCTCTTTTCCCAGAAGTTTGGAAACAGATAGAGCCTATAATTGAAGGCTTGCCACTTGTTGCACACAACAAGCCTTTTGACGAAGGGTGTCTAAAAGCTGTGTTCCGCGTCTATCAGATGGACTACCCTGACTATGAGTTTTACGACACGCTATGCGTATCACGTCGTGTCCTTCCGGATTTAGATAACCACCGACTTCACACTGTTGCCGCCGCCTGTGGTTATGAGTTAGAGAATCACCATCATGCGTTGGCAGATGCTGAAGCCTGTGCGTGGATAGCAAAAAAAATTTTATAAATATAAACAATTATGAAAATAGAAACAAAAGGTATATTTGAAGCTCTTCCCAATTGTATGTCTCTCCAAGATATAATAGATTATTTAGATTCGAGGAATTATGACGAAAGGAAAGCGAAAGAAGAATATCACGAAATGTACGAAGAAGGTTCCATCATTCTAAATAATAGAATCAAAGTTTCATGTGAGAGTAAGAATAGAGTACAAATCGAATATACCGAATTTGAACGTCGTTCTATTGTAAAGGATGACTATATAGTACATCAACCTTCTTGGCTTATTGTGCCTACAACATACTCTAATGATGTGTGGGTGCGAGGTTCTGTAGTATGTTATTTTACCAAACGGGAAGAACAGAGTTCCGATCCATTTGTGGGACAATTCAAATGCAACCATTCAGTTAAAAGAACATATTCAGGAGTTGTACATTGTCCATATACAGAATTAACGCCTCAAAAACTCGAATCAATGTTAACTGAAAGTATCAGGAACATTAAATACATTTTTGATGAAGTTTGGTATGATGATGTCGAAAATACTGAAATTTCCAATAATACTATACCTGTCATTAAAGGATTAAACAAAGAAAATGAAGAGGGTAATATTTTCATCATAAGGTGAATTGATTGCTCAAAAGCATTTGACAACAATTTCTCCATAACAACGAGTAATTTTTTAAATATCACATGAAAAATTTATCTTTTACACTACGACAAATTGCATCCTGGACTTCGAGCGATTCCGAGGTCTTGATTCCTGCATTACAGCGTGGTCTAGTTTGGAAACCGCGTCAAGTAGAACTTCTTTGGGATTCAATCCTTAGAGGTTTCCCCATAGGTTCCTTTATGCTATCTGACATTGTAAACAATGAAGGAGCAGGTAAATATTACCTTATGGATGGACAACAGAGGTACAATGCAATTAGTATCGGGTTTAATACTGTTCCTGACGCAAGGGCTATTTTATGGATTGACCTTATGCCACCTTCATCAAAAAGTTCCACACGTACATTCTGGGTAAAGGCTACTACCACACCTCACCCTTGGGGATTTAAAAATGATGATGAAGCTAATCGACTGAATACAGCAGAAAAAAGGAATGCCCTAAATGTATTTGACCTAAAAGGAAACATATATAATGACCATTTCTCTTTGACTGAAACATGGCCTATTGAGGCTAATCTGCCTATACCACTATATTGTTTATTAGAGGCTGCAGAGAAATGTAATGATGACAACTCGTTTGTCAACGAAACATTGGCGATTTTCAATGCAACGGATTTCTCTTTCCGTAATTTATTTAATGAAAAACTAAAACAATCTGATATTGCTTTGGATTATTTGCGTGAGACTTTGTTTCCTGCGTTTAAGGCTTTGAAGGATTATACTATCACATGTAACCACCTTCCAAAGGAAGTGATAGAGACCGAGACCACAGAAGACTCTGTAGCCCAAACAACTTTGGAGGTATTATTCACTCGTCTAAATAATGGTGGTACGCCAATTTCAAGAGATGACCTGAATTATTCTGCGATTAAAGCTTATTGGCCATCAATCAAAGATGTTAATGATGGATTGGCTGAGAAATACATGAATCCAGCCAAGTTAGTGATGCTAGCATTCCGGCTTGCTTTAACAACTGATGAGGATAAATGCTTTAAAAATGAAATGACCATCAAGCAAATCAGAAGTGCTGCAAGGAAGCCTGAAGAGAAAAATAAGATTGAAGCTTTGTATAAGGACAATCAGTTAGGGCACATCTTAGACAAAGTTGACGAATGGATAGGTGTAAAAGATGATACAGAACTCCGTACACCGAGTATTTTGCGGACGATAATAGCCCGAAACTCTCCAGATGTTTATTTGTTGCTCATGTATCTCGCCAACAAAGACGTAAAATCTCCTATAAATCTTACCGTTCAGGAGATTAGAGCACTCGCCTTCTTGCTTCATTGGTTCGGAAACGACAAAAAAAGTTGTGTCCAAGAGCTGTTTTATCGATTTAAAAAAGGTATTAACCGACAAAACATCTTAATGGGTATTTCAAGATTGATGCATGATTGCCAACTCCTTCATGTCTATACTCCAACGGAGATACAACAATTCTTTGCAATAGAAGAATTTAAAAATTGGAGATTAACGAACAGCCGACCAGCACCAAGTCGAAATTTCTTTGATAGAACATTCTGGTATGGCACAGCAGAGGCAAAACAAATATTACTGTACGCGGAAAGACAATATATAAATACTCATTTCCGTAATTATGACCCTGCTCGTCAGGATATGTGGGCTGAAGAAAACCGCCCATGGGACTTTGATCATATAGTTCCACAGGAATGGATTAATAGACGTGGAGATTTTCATAAATATAATAAGGATTGGCTATGGAGCATTGGGAACATGGCGGCAATCTCCTTTGAAGCCAATAGAAGCAAGAGCAATTCCAGTCAATACTCCGAATACCACGAGAATAAAGAGTCACTTCATTATCTGCAGGATATAGAGACGATTACGTCTGATATAACCCGCAATCAGCAGCAGAGTTTTAATTTTGCAAAAATAACATTTGAAAGGTATTGTATGATTTATGCTGCTACTTATTCAGTGATACAACCATTAGTTGAAGAAGTCGTACTTTCAGATACGTTACAAAAACGAAAAGAACTAATTCAAGCAATTACAAAAGTACTACCTGGAGCAAAAGCTCACTTTGCTGCGAATGATGGAAATGATCATTGGATAGAACGTGAACAGGATTGGGCCAGGGAATGGATTGGTACTGGCGTTGTAATTGGGGACTTTATGGTTTGTTATGAATGGCACGGTGTCATTGATAATGGTATCGTAAAAAATGCCGAAGTAGGTATACGAAAAGCCCCCGGAACACAGATTACTCGTGAGAATCAACGCATGTTCAATGGTGATGATGCTGATTCTATGGAATTGAATGATTGGTGGTACGATTGTAAGTTAGATTTTCAAAGTCTAGATGCAAATATTATTGTTGAGGAAATGAAAAAGTATATGGATAAGATACAACAAATCATATAATTATAATTTGAAATAGAATAAATATTAACTCAAAAAAGTAAACAATTATGGCTTTATTCAAAGTATCTATTAAGCAGTCGGGGCAATATAATGGATGTAAAGTTTAAAAAGGAATGGAAGTGGATATTTCCTACAATGGTTTTGCCCACAACTTGACAGGCACAGTGCAAGGACAAGAACTTATTGTTGCTGCATTTCAACAAAAGTATGGAATGAACATCAAACCACTCATGGGTGGCTTGAATTCCAACCTTGATATTAAGCAAAAGTAACCTTATATGCTCACCTACATCTCCAACTCCGACCACTACAAAGAAGTGCTTTCACGGGTGCAATCTGTGAAGCACTTGCTTTGGATTGGTACTGCCGACATCAAAGATCTCTATGTTGATGTGGGCAAAGAGAAGAAACCTTTCCTGGCACTTATAGCCCAACTCATTCGGCGTGGTGTGGAGGTAAGGCTCATTCATGCCAAAGAACCAGGCCCAAACTTTCGTGAGGACTTTGATAAGTACCCAGTGCTGTATGACCGCTTGGAACGAGTGCTTTGTCCTCGTGTTCATTTCAAGATGCTTGTTTTTGACAGCAAAGAAGTATACATTGGAAGTGCGAACCTTACTGGTGCCGGCATCGGAATGAAGACGGACAACAAGCGTAACTTTGAGGCGGGAATCTTGACAGATGACACAGAAATTGTCGAACAAGCCATGAACCAGTTCGATGAAGTCTGGATTGGAAAGCACTGCAAGGCATGTAAACGACGAGAGTATTGTTCAGAACTTATAATATAAACAGTAACGCTTATTATGAAGAAGATTCTAATAATCTTAGTGATAATGCTTGGTTCTCTGGAAACACAAGCACAGAAGATCAGTCACATAGAAACAACGAATTCTTGGTATTACGTTTATGATGACAGTGGCAAGAAGATAAAGGCTATCAGCACAACAACTGGAGAACTTAAAGGCTACAGTGCAAATTTTTACGTCATCCAGCATGGTACTTGGATTTACACCTATGACCCTACTGGGAAGAAACTTCATACCTTCGCGATTTCATCTGTAGGTGAAATTCTTTCTGTGGCTGGTGAAACATTTACGACCCAGAAAGGCTCATGGATTTATACATGGAACAAGGATGGAAAGAAGATAAACACTCGTCCTGCACGTTGACAGCATATTTTTTTCAATGATGCATCACTTTTCTCAGACCTCTGCCACCAGTTGGCGGAGGTCTTTTTTTATTTTGCAGTGTAATTTGAAAAGAAGTAGCAATATGATTGACTTACACGACTATGACATAGAACGCATAGAAAGAGAAATTCTTTGGAAATACAATGACCATCGGAATGACTATACCGATTGTGACTGCTTGCTGTCCTTACGGAAGGACATGATCAACAAGAGGGTTTTAGCTCATCAAGAGGAAATCCTACAGGACATCATCGCCTTTAACGATGCCCTTATGGGAACACTCGCTTACCAAAGAGTTGATAGTAGCGCAAAACGTAAAAGCAACCAAAGAAGAACTGGCTGCCTGTTGCCTAAAGAATTGGACTTAGGCACATTAGACATATGGGACGATTGCCTGTACTATAAAGCCAGAGCTTTGCATAATTTCAGTATAAAAGGATAGATGATTATGGAAGAACAGAAATGTATGATAAGGCCAGAACACTTGGAACTCGTTTTTGCCCTCATTGAAGAAAAAGTTACAATAGAAGAAGAGCACAGAAAGGTTAAACGCTGCATCATGGATGTGCTCAACGCTCCTAAAGGTCTTGTGAGCATCGATGTTAACGATGTGAGAGACCTATTTCAGGAAGGTGGAGTTATTCATGCCTTTGTTGTTTCTGTAGATGCCTTAATGGCAAACAGAATGAATCTGATGATGGACGAAATAACAAGAAAATCCACGCATCTTGAACCATTCAATCATGCTCTAGTGTTTTTCTTCTTTCCCGAAGAACAGCCTTTACGGGTGGTTGAGCTACAACCGTTTAGCGACTGGATTGAGTCTATAACAGGAGAGTTTTTGATTAAGTTGGGTATTGCAACCCAATCTAAACAAGAACTTCGAGCAATTGTGTTATTACAATAATAGAAATGGAATATGGCAAAAAAGAGAAACAAAAACTCTTCAGAGAGCTGGAACCATAAGAATGATTTTCCTATGGGTATACACATGATTATCGCCACACAACGTCCTACGGCAAACATTATAACAGGTTCCTTCAAAGCAAATTTCCACTGTCGAATAGCATTGCGCGTTGCTACGAAAATAGATTCTCGGACTATTCTTGATATATATGGAGCTAATAACCTTGTGGGGCATGGTGATATGCTGTTCCTATCTGGCTTATATCCAATCAGAATTAAAGGAGCCTTAACTGAGACGAAGGATATTGAAGAGATTTGCAAGCAGATTTGTCAGCAATATGATAATAACTATTACTGTCCGGTAAATTAAATAAACGTTCAGATAATCGATTATATTATAGCAATTTAGGCGCCTT
>JAFTDD010000063.1 GCA_017454355.1 Muribaculaceae bacterium | reverse complement strand
GACCAATGCCGAATAGTCAAATGATGAATCTTTCTGTGCCATGCGGCAAAGATAACTATTTTATCAGACATGAGCACTCGTTGCGCCAAGATTTTCGGTTAGGCGGCGAGGTGGCATCCACGGACATTCCCCCCTGCGCCGATATTATGCCCGCTCCGCCGGCGTTTGACAGCCCAGAGTTTGCGGCCGATGTGGTGCGCTACTGCTGGGGCAAGCAGCAACGTCAAGACTCGGTGCGTGTGGCTCAGGCCATTGCCGATGCCGAGTGGTATGACCACACTAAAATCTATGGTTTATGGCAAGAGGCGTTCGGCTTGGAGATTAGCGAAGCCGGTACGCCCGAGATTTGGAAGTTGCTCGAGACGAGCCTTGCCACTACCGACCCGATGCGCAAGGAGCCGAAGGCTCACTACAAGCGTCAGAGGCCGTTTGAGCGCTACGATGACACGATGCCGTCGCATGAGGAGGAAGGCCTGCGCGGCGAGGGCAGTTATCCCAGCGGTCACAGCCTGCGTGGTTGGACCATCTCGCTGTTGCTGGCTCAAATCGCGCCCGAGCGTGCCGAAGAGATTTTCAAGCGCGGCTGGGACTACTGCAATAGCCGCGTGATTGTGGGTGCCCACTGGCAAAGCGATGTGGACAATAGCCGCACGGCGGCGAGCATCGGGTTCTGCGCCTTGCAGGGCAGCGAGGATTTCATCAAGCAGATGAAAAAGGCTCAAAACGAGTACGCCAGAAAGGCGGTTACAAGGAGGCTGCACACAGAACGGAAGTAACAAGAAGGCAGCCACAAAGTGGCGGCACACGTGAATGGAGAAGATGCGTTTTTGGATTAGGCTTGCGGCGGCTTTCGCCGTGATGTGCCTGTCGGCCTTGGTAAGCGCGCCGGGGCCGCAGGCGATATCCGTGGCCGAACGTCACAAGTTGACGAACCCTACCCTGCTGTCGGTTGAAGAGCGAGAGCATAGCGAGGCGACACTCACCGATGCCTCACAGTTGTATCGCATCTGCCACTCGCGCCCGCAGCGCGTTATTCCCACTCACGACCCCAAAACAGAGCGTACGCCCAACCATACGGCCGCGATGACGCGGCATCACATTGTCAAACCACTTTTTTCATTTTACGACGGACGGTGCCGACAGGAGGCGGCTCCGTTCGGAGCGCCGTCTCAATGCGCTTACTACGTGATCGCGTTGAGACGCATTATCCGTTAGAGCATAGCGTGTTGTAACGCTTGAAAGACACACTCACCAATTAACTATTCAAATATCATTAACCCATAGCAAAGCGGCGTTGCCGTTTTGCGCTTAATTGCATTACAACAACTATGCCAAGCATCAATAGTTTGGAGATGGCAGCCGCCATCTCTTCCCGCAGTGATATCATTATCAAGAAGTCGTGGTTCACAACCAAGGCGGTGTACACCCCCACTCAGAGCGTGGTCAAGGTTCACGTGCTGGAGTATAACCCTACCGAAGGCTCCCGTTTGGAGCACCTGCTCAGCCTGTCGCCGTCCAAGATGGCGGCCGAGTTGCGGCAGAAGGGCAAGCCAGTGCCTGCCGCGATCGGCAACTACCGGTTGGAGTTGTGCCTGAGTGAGGATGGCCGCTTCGGCGCGTTACAGTTGTTCCGTTTCGGCGACTTGAGGAACAATCCCATCTGCGAGCCGCGCTTCTACGCGGGCGAGGATGTGCAGTGTATTGCACAAATCCTCTAAGTCATGCCCGCGCTCACACTGGCGATTGTCATCGCCTTTTGCGTCGGCTATCTTTTTATAGCCATCGAGAGCGTCACTAGGGTCAACAAGGCGGCCGTCGCCTTGTTGATGCTGGTGGTGACGTGGACGCTGTTTATGGTCAATCCGGCCGCCTATCTGCCGGCCAGCGTCGGCGGCGATGTGGCGTCGGCGGTTGGGGAAATTATCGAGCGGCACTTGGGAGCGACAGCCACCACACTGTTCTTCCTCATGGGGGCCATGACCATCGTGGAACTTGTTGACCGTAACGGCGGCTTCAACTTTGTTCGCGATGTGATGCGCACCCACAGCAAGCGTGCCCTGCTGTGGCGCATTGCCTTTGTGACATTCTTCCTCTCGGCCATCCTCGACAACCTCACCACGTCAATCGTGATGATTATGATATTGAGGAAACTCGTCAGCGAGCGGCAAGACCGCGTCGTCTATGCCTCGCTGGTCATTATCGCGGCCAATAGCGGCGGCGCGTTCTCGCCCATCGGTGATGTGACAACCATCATGCTGTGGAACAAGGGCGTGATCACCGCTCTGGGGGTTGTCGCGTGGCTGCTCATTCCATCGCTAGTGTCGATGATGTTGCCGGCCTACGTGCTGTCACTCTCGTTGCAGGGCAACTTGGGGCAAGCGATAACGCAGGCTCCGGTCGAGCAGTCCAATGAACTGACCGCTACACAGCGCAAAGTGATTTTCTTCCTTGGCGTTGGCGGGCTGATATTCGTGCCTGTGTTCAAGAGCGTGACCCACTTGCCGCCGTTTGTTGGTATATTGCTCGTGCTTGGGGTGCTGTGGACGGTGACCGAAGTGTTCTACTCTCGACAGGAGAATGGCGAGGGAAACGGCACCGTGCGGAATCGCGTCTCGCAGATTTTGTCTCGCATCGATATGTCGACCATCCTCTTTTTCTTAGGCATCTTGATGGCTGTGGCGTGCCTGCAGACCGTTGGCGTGTTGACAATGCTGGGTGACGGGTTGAACAACATCTTCAACGGCAACCACTACCTCACTACAGGCATCATCGGCATGTTGTCGTCGATTGTCGACAACGTGCCGTTGGTGGCGGGGTGTATGGGAATGTATCCGGTGACGGCCGTGGGCGACATGGCCGTTGACGGCATCTTCTGGCACCTGCTGGCCTACTGCGCCGGCGTCGGCGGATCGATGCTCATCATCGGATCGGCGGCCGGCGTCGTGGTCATGGGGCTGGAGAAGATTTCCTTTGGCTGGTACATGAGGCACATCTCATGGATTGCTTTTGCCGGATACCTCGCCGGTATGTTGTGTTATTGGGCCGAGAGAAGTTTAACTCTTGGCTATTAGGCGACTATGGACAAAGTTTTACTCAATCGCGCCCTCCAACAGGTGAGCGCGATTTTTAATTTGCCGCTCATTTGGTGATTAGACAAAATTTCACTAATTTTGTTGGCCAAATCAATAAACCTAAATAAACATAAATTCAGAGCAACAATGGAGATTAAAGCAGTGAAATTCCGTAAAGACGGATTTTATGGCCAGCCGTTCGCCTTTGGTGGCGAAGAGGGCGTTGAGAAGTTCAACCCCGCCATCCGCTACCGCGGCAGCCTGCAGAACTATGTGATAGACACCGGCAGCGAGGTAATTCTGGTGGACACCGGCCTGCCGGCCGGCACCCCCGAGGAGCACCCCGACGAGAACTCGCCGGCCTTCACCGGCCACGACATCCTGCCCTATATTGAGGCGCTGGCCGCACTGGGTTATAAGCCCGAGCAGGTGACCAAGATTCTGCTCACCCACCGCCATGCTGACCACAGCGGCGAACTGCGCTCGTTCCCCAACGCCAAGGTCTACGTCAATCGCGAGGAATTAGGCGCCGCCGAGTTGCAAGGACTCGACAACCTCGTACCTGTTGACTTCACTGACGGTGCCTATTTCAACTTTCCCGAGAGCCAACTGATTACTCCGGGCATCCACTTCATCAAGGCCAAGGGCCACACCAATGGCAACAGTATCGTTATCGTTGAGGACGGCGACCTCTTCTACCTGATTCACGGTGATGTGACCTACGTTGACGAGGCACTATATGAGAATAAACTGTCGGTTGTATTCGATGATTTGGCGGCGGCACGCGAGACGTTGGACCGAGTGCGAGAGTTCGTGCGCAACCATCCGACGGTATACCTCTCGACCCACACTCCGCAGGGCTATGAGAACCTTGAGGCCAGGCGTGTGATGGATCTCGACAATCCGGTGCCTACGGTTCTCGCCGAGGTGGACTTTGCCGTCAAGCAAGAGGCAACGGGCAAGTATGTGTGCTCGGTGTGCGGCTACGTCTATGACCCGGCCGAGCACGACGGTGTGGCCTTTGAGGACCTGCCCGATGACTGGAAGTGCCCGCGTTGCCGACAGGGCAAGGAGCGCTTCAATCCCGCGTGACAATCGCTTGCCTGTTATCTCAAATAATCGATTACTCGAATAGTCGAGTGGCCGAATAACTCCTAAAATCCGCAACCTTGAATATGATTACGAAAATTTCCGAAAATTATCGAAAATTCCCGAAAAAATATTATATCTCGTAAATTTTCGTAAATCCACGTAAATTAATTTTAGTAATAATTTTCTGTGAATAAACTATTTACGAAAATTTACGCAAATTTACGAGAGATCTATTTTCGATAATTTTCGAGAGAGAAATATCAAGTTGCGGAATTAAGGTTACTTATAAAAGATGAAAAAGATTTTCTTGCTCATACTGAGCCTGATGGCCGGTGTGGCTGTTACGGCGGCTGCAATGACGCAGGAGCAGGCGGCTGATGTGGCCCGCCGGTTTATGGAAGCGCGAGGCACAAGGATCGAAGCGCGCGGTGGCGCCCGCGCCAAGGCCGCGCCCCACAGCGCGACAAATACCACTGTAAGCCCCGTCGGCATTGACGCCCGGGGGCAAGCGGCGGTTTACGCCGTCAATATGGGCGGCGGCGGTTTTGTGCTCGTGGGCGGCGATGAGAGCGCCGACGAGGCTCAGGTGGGCTCCGGCAAGGCATCGGTCACCGGCCGCAACTTCAAGATGTCCGGTACGATGGCTACGCTGAATGACGCGAAAGAGGTCTATGTGCTCGACAGCGAGGGCGCGACATTGACGCTGGGCACCCACTCGGTGAGTCCGTTCCGTGCCCTGTTTGTGCCGCTTAGCGCCGGCACGCTGCCTCCCACGCTGAAAATAGCCATCTACAACACCACGCCGAGCGGCATCACCGACATTGTCGACCGGCGCGACGATGTGGAGGGTCCAGTCTATAACCTCAACGGCCAGCGCGTGTCGCAGCCCGGCAGCGGCATCTACATCGTCGGTGGTCGCAAAGTCGCCTTCTGAGCGTAACACTCTCCCTTGCTGCGACAACGGGGACTTATAGGCGGGGGTGAAGCGAAGCGTAATCCCCGTGTTACGACAATTCCGACAACAATTTTAGCCCCGTCAGGGGCGACAGAATGGCAAACAAATTCTGTCGCCCCTGACGGGGCTTGTAGGGATAAATTCGCATTTTACACGTGGGCTGGCGCCCCCGCCTATGAACTGTCACCCACTTCGTGGGTTCTCATTGCCGATAGCCTGCGGGAGGCTTCACGGGAGGAAGCGGCGGCCGTTCCATTTGAGGATGTGGTCTGTGACTTCGCCATCCTCGTCAAACACAGTGACCGTGATGTCCTTGCCGTCACACGGCAGGCTATAGACCGCATTGCCATAGTGCACCTCCACGCCCGGGTCGTCACAGAAGGTCATCGTCCGTGTCGCATTGTCATAGCGCAGGAAGTCTATGCCACTGGTCTCGGTGAACAACGGTTTGCCATCGCACAGGCTCGCCATATTGTTGAACGCAAAGAGTTTGTGCTTGCCGTCCTTCTCGTTCCAATAGCACATCTCCATTTCGATAAAGCACCCGTCATGCTGAGCGTGGTAGGCGATATAGCCTGCGCGCTCGTTCACGACGAATGTCTCGCCCTCGTCAAGCGGCAACCCCTTGTCGCGACACTCGAGGGCGTGCTTGATGGCATTGGACGGCCGGTCGCCTGTCTCCTGGAGCGTGTCCATATAGTGGCAATAAGCACGAGCAAAGTCAGTAATCGTTGGCTTCGCGCCGGAGTAGCGCACCCGGATGGCGTCCTGTGCCGACATGGCAAACGAAGTCAATGCCAAGATCACGGAAAGAAAAAACTGCTTCATAATCGCTAATTTATAATTAGTATTCAAATCTCAAAGTGCAAATATACAAAAAAAGAATGATTCAAGTCGTGGTGAAAAAACTTTTTTTGTAATTTTGTGGCTGCTATGATAAGAAAGATATTAACAACAATGCTGGCGGTGCTACTCTCGAGCACCGCGTTGCAAGCGGCGCCCCTTGCCGCCGACAGCGTTTCTCACCGCAAAAAGGTGGCCGTCGTGTTGAGCGGCGGCGGCGCCCTGGGCGCGATTCACGTGGGTGCCCTCAAGGTGCTGGAAGAGGCCTGCATGCCTGTCGATATGGTCGTTGGCACGAGCATGGGCAGCATCGTGGGTGCGTTCTACAGCGTGGGATACAACAGCGATGACATCGCCACCATGCTCCGCACGATGGACTGGGCGGAGTTGTTTCTTGACCACGAGGACTACAACCGGCTTACGCTGAGCGACCGCGAGGAGCGCGACACCTACATCTACGAGCGCGATTTCTACGTGCGTGGAGGCATAGACCCGCAGCCGGGCGGCCTAATTCGCGGCACGAGCGTCGAGCGCGCTTTCACACGCTACCTGCACGGCTACACCGATAGCCTCAACTTCCTGCGCGACTTGCCGCGCCAATTTGCCTGCGTGGCAACAAACCTCGTCACCGATAGCGCCGTGACGCTCACGCGTGGCTCGCTGGTGAAGAGCATCCGTTCGAGCATGTCAATTCCCGGCGTGTTCACACCCGTCCACATGGACGATATGGTGCTCGTGGACGGCGGCGCGAAAAACAACTTCGCCGCCGATGTGGCACGCGCTCTAGGTGCCGACATCGTCATCGGCGTGAAGTTTGACTTGGGCCTTGGCACCGACAAGGAGTACCGCAAACTGATGGACGTGATGGAGCGGTCGGCGGGCAGCGACGTCAGCCGCCGTGCGCGCGCCAACGAGAAATACTGCGACCTGGTGGTGAAGGTGCCCGTGCGAGGCTACACCAGCGGCAGTTTCACCCGCAGCGCCCTCGACACTCTCATGGCAAAGGGCGAGGCGGCGATGCGCGCCAAAATGGACAGCGTGATGATTCTCAAGCGACTGTCGGGCGCAGCGCCATCTCACGACTACTCGCTGCACCTGCGTGACGTGGCCGACGCACCGCAAAACGTTGAAACCGACTGCGGCCTCATCGACACACGCGCCGACAAAACCCTGCAGGCGGCCCTCGGACTGCGCTTCGACAGCGAGGACTTGGCGGCCGTGCAACTGGGCGCCCGCTACTACCGCGCCGGCAGCGTGGGGCGCCAACTGGACTTGACCGTGCGCCTGGGTATGCGGTCAATGCTGCGGCTTGGTTTTGACATCGAGCCGCGGCAGCACCGGCGTATGGGCCTTGGCTACGAAATCTGGTACAAATACACCAACATCTACACCCACGGCCACCGCACCAACAACTTGTCGCACATGTACCAAAAGGCCAACCTCAAACTGTTCTCGGTTGAGGCGATGAATTTCGACTGTGAGGTGGGGCTCGGTTGGGAGCATTACCACATCTTCAGCGAGTTGTGGAACGACAAGAGCGACATGCGTTTTAACCGCAACGAGCACTACTTCAACTACCACGCCCGGCTGCGCTACAACAGCGAGAACGACGGCTACTTCGCCACACGCGGCGTGTGTGCGCAGGCCTCCTACGGCTACTACACCGACAACTTCGCGAATTGGAAGGGCCATAGCGGCTTCAGCGCTGTGCAAGCCCTGCTGCGTGTCACCGTTCCGCTGTCACGGTCCACCCACCTGCGACCGTCGCTCTACGGCCGTTTCCTCTTCGGCGACGACCTGCCGGCCCTGATGGCCAACATGGCCGGAGGCACGCCATTCGGCCGCTTCTTTCCGCAACAGTTGCCGCTGCCGGGGCTGGGCCATGTGGAGTTGATGGAGAGCAAACTCGTGGGCGCGTCGCTACGCCTGCAGCAACGCATCACCGGTCGCCATTTGGTGCTGCTCGACGGTGGCGTTGCCGAGCAGAGCGACCGTGTGAAGGGACTCTTTGACGACAAACCGATGTGGGGCGTCGCCGCGTCATACTTCTACGACAACGCCTTCGTTGGGCCGCTCGGCCTCTCCATCGGCTGGAACAGCCGCAGCCATCGCGTCGACGTCTTTCTCTGCCTCGGTTACAACTTCTGATAATAGTACTACCCGGTAAATTAACTGTAGGGCCTCGCCTTGGCGTGGCCGTATTATAGCAATTTAGGCGTCTTTGTCATTGTCAGGGCTTACTCTATGGCCTCGCCAAGGCGAGGCCAAGAGCCCCCGATAGGGGGCGACAGCACATAGGCGGGGGCGCTAGCCCCCGTAAACAGGAAACTTCTCTTTGCCAAAGAAACTGTATCATAATTTATATTTTGGGATTAGGCCGCCCTAACGGGCGGGAAATCCTTCAAAATCTAAAATAAAAATAAATAGTTAATTTTCTCCTTTATAAGGATTTAATAAATGTGATATTTAGAATAAGATTTTTGAAAGATTTCCGCACGCAACGCGTGCGCTAATTATGATACAGTTTCGACAGT
>JAFTDD010000062.1 GCA_017454355.1 Muribaculaceae bacterium | reverse complement strand
TATGATTTTAAGGACTTTATACAATTTGGAGATTTTGAATTATAGGTATAATTGTACCCATAAAAGCAATGCATGAAAACTCATCTCACCTCATTGTCAACTCTTTACGGATTATGGGTACAAATTGGCGAAAAATTCAGATGAGGCACGTGTTTTCGGTGACGATTATTTTATTCAAAAAAAATATTTTTTTTAAATAATCCGCCAAAAAAATCTCACTTGGCGAGGATGGCCTCGAGGATGGTGTTGACGTCGCCCACGTTGACGGCACCGTCGCCGTTGATGTCGAACGCCAGCGTCGTGCCGCCCGTGGCGAGGATGTCGTCGAGCACAGTGTTCACATCGCCCACGTCAACCAAGCCGTCGTGGTTCACGTCGGGGAATTCCGGATCCACTTTGTCCACGACATCGGCGATGATATTAGTGAAATTTTTCCAATAAGTGGCTGTGCGGTAGGCCTCGGCATACTGCTCCTTGACGTGTAACTTCGCTCCGCTGTAGTGGGCGCCGGTGAATGTTGTATTTTTAATTTGTGCGGGTTCTCCCTTGGCTACAATCTCGGTGAGGTTGTCGCAGTAGTTGAACACGTTGGTGCCGATGGTTAGCACCGTGGCGGGGATGGTGAGCGAGGCCATGCTGCAACCGATAAACGCATAACTCTTCACGTTTTCCACAGTTGACGGAATTTCCCGGTCGGTCACTTTCTCGCCATTGAGGTATAGGTGATGGGCGTAATAGAGCGGGTTGCTCCTTGTCGTGCCGAAGTCGATGCCGCACCACGCCTTGAGGTCGCTGATGTTGACTCGCGTGAGGCCTGTGCAACTGTTGAACGCCTCTAGGCCGAGACCGTCGCAGCCAGCAGCGATGTCAGCAGCAACAAGACACGATAAAAAGTCTCGCTTTTGGTCAATCGCGATATCATGATAATTAAAAAATTAAAGTTAATCTCCCTTGAAACCACAAAGTTACGAAAATAATCCGGCATCTGCAAGAGTTCCTCTTCTTTATAAACATGAATTACCATTAATTATCCATGAATTTTAATTATTGACGACTTGCGCCAAATTAGAATTCAAGGATAACTAATGGTAATTCGTGTCTAAAACTGTCGACGAGGGGGTCAGTCGGCGAGTTTGGCGCAGATGTACTCGCGGTTGAGGCGCGAGATGTTGCTGAGTTTAATCTGCTTGGGGCACTCGGCGGCACAGGCGCCGGTGTTGGTGCAGTTGCCGAAGCCCAGCTCGTCCATCTTCTGGAGCATGGCCTTGACGCGGCGCGCGGCCTCGGGCTTGCCTTGCGGCAGCAGAGCGAACTGGCTGACCTTTGCCGAGACAAAGAGCATGGCGCTGCCGTTTTTGCATGCGGCCACACAGGCGCCGCAGCCGATGCACGACGCGCTGTCCATGGCCTCGTCGGCGTCTACCTTGCTGATGGGCAGGGCGTTGGCGTCCTGCGCTCCACCGGTGTTGAAACTCACGTAGCCGCCGGCCTGCTGAATCTGGTCAAAGGCGTTGCGGTTGACCATCAGGTCGCGAATCACGGGGAATGCGGCGCTGCGCCACGGCTCGACGGTGATTGTCTCGCCGTCGTGGAAGCGGCGCATATACAACTGGCAGGTGGTCGCGCCGGTGGCGGGGCCGTGCGGGTGGCCGTTGATGTAGAGCGAGCACATGCCGCAGATGCCCTCGCGGCAGTCGTGGTCAAAGGCGATAGGCTCCTTGCCCTGCTCGATGAGTTGCTCATTGAGGATGTCGAGCATCTCGAGGAACGACGTGTCGGTGGGGATGTCCTGCATCTGATAGACCTCAAAGCGGCCTTGCTCCTTCGGACCGGCCTGACGCCACACCTTGATATTGAAACTTATGGCATTTTCCATATTGTGTAGTTGTTTTAAGACTTATAGTTGCGGGTTTGCACCTTGATGGCCTCGTAGTGGAGCGGCTCCTTGATTAGGCTCGGGGCCTTCTCGTCGGTGCCCTCATACTTCCAGCAGGCGACGTAGAAGTAGTTCTCGTCGTCGCGCTTGGCCTCGCCCTCGGGCGTCTGATACTCCTCGCGGAAGTGACCGCCGCAGCTCTCGTTGCGGTTGAGGGCATCGTAGGCAATGAGTTCGCCCATGGTGATGAAGTCACGCAGGCGGAATGCCTTGTCCAACTCGATGTTCATGCCCTCTTTGCTGCCGGGCACGAAGAGGTTATTCTCAAACTCTTCGCGCAGGTCGCGCAGTTTCTTGAGGGCTGTCTCGAGGCTTTCCTTGGTGCGCGCCATGCCCACGTAGTCCCACATGATGTGGCCCAGTTCCTTGTGGATCGAGTCCACCGAGCGCTTGCCCTGAATGTTCATCAGGTGGTCCAGGTTGGCCTGCACGCGCTTCTCGGCCTCGTCAAACTCGGGACCGTCGGTCGTGAAGTGAGGCACGGTGATCTGGTCGCTTAGGTAGTTCTGGATGGTGTAAGGCAGCACAAAGTAACCGTCTGCCAAACCCTGCATCAGTGCCGATGCGCCCAAGCGGTTGGCGCCGTGGTCGCTGAAGTTGCACTCGCCGATGGCAAACAGGCCCTTGATGCTCGTCTGCAACTCGTAGTCGACCCAGATGCCGCCCATAGTGTAGTGGATGGCGGGGTAGATCATCATCGGGTTGTAGTACTTCACGCCGTCAATCTCGCTGGCCTGCTCGCCCGGGTTGACGTCGGTAATCTCCTCGTACATATCAAACAGGTTGCCGTAGCGCTGGCGAATCACGTCGATGCCCAGGCGGTTGATGGCCTCGCTGAAGTCGAGGAACACGGCTTGGCCGGTGTTGTTCACGCCATAGCCCTTGTCGCAACGCTCCTTGGCGGCGCGGCTGGCCACGTCACGCGGCACGAGGTTACCGAAGGCCGGATAGCGGCGCTCTAGATAGTAGTCGCGCTTCTCCTCGGGGATGTCGCTGCCCTTGATCTCACCCTTCTGCAGTTTCTTGGCGTCCTCGATATCCTTGGGCACCCAGATGCGGCCGTCGTTGCGCAAACTCTCGCTCATCAGCGTCAATTTGCTCTGCTTGTCGCCGTGCACGGGGATGCACGTGGGGTGAATCTGCACGTAGGCGGGGTTGGCGAAGTAGGCGCCGTGGCGATAGCAAGCCATAGCGGCGCTCACGTTGCAACCCATAGCGTTGGTCGACAGGAAGTAGGTGTTGCCGTATCCGCCGGTGGCGATCACCACAGCGTGGGCGGCAAAGCGCTCGAGTTTGCCGGTGACCAGGTTGCGTGCGATGATACCGCGGGCGCGGCCGTCGATAATGACCAGTTCGTGCATCTCATAGCGGTTGTAACTCTTCACCTTGCCGGCGGCAATCTGGCGGTTGAGGCTGCTATAGGCACCCAGCAGCAACTGCTGGCCGGTCTGACCCTTGGCATAGAACGTGCGAGACACCTGCGCGCCGCCAAACGAGCGGTTGGCAAGCAGGCCGCCGTACTCGCGGGCGAAGGGCACACCCTGCGCCACACACTGGTCGATGATGTTGTTGCTCACCTCGGCCAGACGGTAAACGTTGGCCTCGCGGGCGCGATAGTCGCCGCCCTTGACGGTGTCGTAGAACAGGCGATAGACTGAGTCGCCGTCGTTCTGATAGTTCTTCGCGGCGTTGATACCGCCCTGCGCGGCAATCGAGTGGGCGCGGCGAGGCGAGTCCTGAATGCAGAAGTTGAGCACGTTAAAGCCCATCTCACCCAGGGTTGCGGCGGCGCTGGCGCCGGCAAGGCCGGTGCCGACGACGATGATGTCGAGGCGACGCTTATTGGCAGGGTTGACCAGTTTCTGGTGGGCCTTATAGTTGGTCCACTTCTCGGCCACCGGGCCTTCGGGAATCCGTGAATCAATCACGGGCTTGATGTTTTCTTCCATGCGATTGACGGGGTTTAACAGTTAATAATGTTGTTGAAGTGCAGTGTGAAGTAGATTGCCTCGATGGCAAAGAGGCCCATCACGATGGTAGCCCACCACCAGCCGATGCATTTGAAGCGGCAAATCCACTTCTCGTTGGCTGTGCCGATGGTCTGGAAAGCGCTCCAGAAGCCGTGGGTGATGTGGAACCACAAGGCGCAGAAGCCTACCAGATAGATGGGCAGCGTCCACCAGTTGCCAAAGGCTAGCGCCAGCGCGTCGGTGCCGCTCAGCGGGTGCTCGCCCATAATCTCGGGCAACTGCATCTTGGCCCAGAACTGGCACAGGTGCAGGCCCATGAAGCACAGCACGATGATGCCCAGCACAAGCATGTTCTGTGAAGCCCACTCCACGCTCGCCGGCTTGGCGCTCTCCTCGTAGCGGTCGTTGCCACGGGCCTTGCGGTTCTGGAACGTCAGCCAGAAGGCGAAGATGATGTGCAGAACAAAGCCACCGGCGAGAATCGCGGTGCCCACCAGCGCATACCAGTTGGCGCCCAAGAACTCACAGATGGCCTCGTAATACTTGAAACCGAACAGTGCCACCGCATTCATCAGCGCGTGGAACGTCAGGAATAGGATCAAAAACAAGCCGGTGACACTCATCACCACCTTGCGACCCACCGAAGAATTAGTTAACCACATAGTAGTTTGATAAAGAATAATGAGTAGTTATTAATTTGATATTTAATACATTGACATAACTACGCGCCGCCGCTCACGACAGTGCATAGTAACTTGAATTTGCAAATTTACCTATAATTTGCGGCTTGTGCAACAATTGTGGAAAAATTTCTCGGTTTTTATTCGGTCGGTTCAACTTTTATTCCTACCTTTGCACCCATTAAAACGAACTTCTTAAAAAAACAAGGGAGAATGAAGACATTGACTGAAGAGATTATTATGGTGACCGTCCCTACCGACGAGATGCGTTTCTTCAAGACGCTCTGCAAGAAAATGGGCTGGAAGAGCCGCAAGCGCCGCAAGACAACCGTCAAAACAGACGAGCCCGCCTGACAAATTCCACAGAACTCTAAGAATTCTGAGAATTCTGAGAACTCTGAGAAATCTTAGGATTCTGAGACATCAAAGAATAACGAAACGAATAACAAAAAATGAAATCTTACGTATTTCCCGGGCAAGGAGCCCAATTCGTCGGCATGGGCAAGGACCTCTACGCCGGCAACGAGCAGACTAAGGTCTTGTTCGAGAAAGCCAACGAAGTGCTCGGCTTCCGCATCACCGACCTTATGTTTGACGGCACAGAGGAGGACCTCAAGCAGACGCGTGTCACTCAGCCCGCCGTGTTTCTCCACTCCGTCGTGCTCGCCCTGACAATGGGCAACGATTTCCAACCCGACATGGTTGCCGGCCACTCATTAGGCGAGTTCTCGGCCCTCGTGGCCGCCGGAGCGCTGCCTTTTGAGCAAGGCCTTAAACTGGTGGAGGCTCGCGCGCTGGCAATGCAGAAGGCTTGCGAGGCCGCACCATCGACCATGGCCGCTATCATCGGCATGGAAGATGAGAAGGTGGAGGAGATTTGCGCCGGCATCGACGGCGTGTGTGTCGCCGCGAACTATAACTGCCCGGGCCAAGTGGTCATCAGCGGCGAGATTGCCGCCATCAACGCCGCCTGCGAGGCCTTCAAGGCCGCCGGTGCCCGCCGCGCGTTGCCGCTCAAGGTGGGTGGCGCGTTCCACTCACCGCTCATGGAGCCGGCACGCGCCGAACTCGCCGCGGCCATCGCTGCCGCCGACTTCGCCGCACCGCGTTGCCCCATCTATCAGGACGTGGACGCCCTGCCGCACACCGACCCCGAAGAGATTAAGGCCAATCTGGTCAAGCAACTCACGGCGCCGGTGCGTTGGAGCCAGATTATGGCGCGTATGGTGGCCGACGGCATGACCGAGGCCATTGAGGTCGGCCCCGGCAAGGTCCTGCAGGGCCTCATCGGCCGTACCTACCGCGACATCACCGTCAGCGGCATCCAGTAAGTAGCGTGTAGCACGTAGCGTGTAGCACGTAGCGTGTAGCACGTAGCGTGTAGCGTAATAGCGAACGTCTATTTTCCGCCAATCATTAACGATTGACCGGAAATAGACGTTCGCTATTTTAACCGAAGAATTGAAATTTTATATTGCTGTCCGGTAAAATCCATTAGGATTGTCAAAGACTGTAGGGCCTCGCCTTGGCGTGGCCGCAAGCGGCGGCAAATGTGAGCCCCGTCAGGGGCGACAGTTCCTAGGCGGGGGCGCCAGCCCCCGTGACTATGGTG
>JAFTDD010000061.1 GCA_017454355.1 Muribaculaceae bacterium | reverse complement strand
CATCACCACCGAGGCCGAGAACGCTCTGGGCGAAACAGTGGAAACACGGCTATGCTCAGATCCCACCGACCAAGCCGCCGTAATCTACAGAGCCCTCGAATACAACCACATCCCATTCAAACGCTACACCATCAAGCCGCCATCTCCTCCAGACTGAAAAATCTGTAGTACCCACGGCCAAATCCAAAAAAGAGAATCCACTATAGAACAGCCAAATAGCAGACAATGCTTGTTGTAGTTGGGCTAAAAGTATTCACGGGAATTCACGTTAATCCACGGGAGATATAAAGATAAAAATAGACGTAAATAGGCGTAAATAGACGAGAGGTTGGAGAGTTGCGGATTGAGTGGACTCCGGCCTTTCAGGCGGGCGGCGCGCTTTGGGCCGCGGCGGCCTCCACCCAGCGCTTGACGTCGTCCATCACGGGCAGCGTGTAGCCCAAGTGGTACTTCTTGTTGATGTCTTGCAACTCTTGGAAGAGTTTGCCCGGACGGTCGATGGCGCCCAGGGCCTCCACGGTGAGGTATCCGGCCTTGTGAATTACCGGCACCCACTCGGCCGGCACGCCCAGCGCGGCGTAGGCCTCGGGCTTGTCGCGTCGCGCCACCTTCTCGGGACGCATCTGCGGGAACAGGAGCACGTCCTGGATATAGGCGTTGCCCGTCATGAGCATCACCAGGCGGTCGATGCCGATGCCGATGCCGCTGGTGGGCGGCATGCCGTATTGGAGAGCGCGCAGGAAGTCGTGGTCGATAATCATCGCCTCATCGTCGCCCTTGTCGGCCAGGCGCATCTGCTCCACAAATCGTTCCTCCTGGTCAATCGGGTCATTGAGTTCGCTATAGGCGTTGGCAATTTCCTTTCCGTTCACCATCAGTTCAAAGCGCTCGGTGAGGCCCGGCTTGCTGCGGTGCATCTTGGTGAGCGGCGACATCTCCACCGGATAGTCGATAATAAACGTGGGCTGGATGAAGTCGCCCTCACACGTCTCGCCGAAAATCTCGTCGATGAGTTTGCCCTTGCCCATGGTGTCGTCCACCTCGATGCCCAGCCGGCGTGCCACATCACGGATTTGCTCCTCGTCCATACCGGTGAGGTCATAGCCGGTTTTCTCCTTGATGGCATCGAGGATGGGCAGGCGGCGGAACGGTGCCTTGAGGCTGATCGTCTTGCCGTCGACCACCGTCTCGGGCTTGCCGTTGACGGCGATGCAGATGCGCTCCAGCAACTGCTCGGTGAAGGTCATCATCCAGTTATAGTCTTTGTATTGCACATAGAGTTCCATGCAGGTGAACTCCGGGTTGTGGTTGCGGTCCATACCCTCGTTGCGGAAGTTCTTGCCAATCTCATAGACGCCCTCAAAGCCGCCAACAATCAGTCGCTTGAGGTATAACTCGGTGGCGATGCGCATATACATGTCGATGTTGAGGGCGTTGAAGTGGGTGATGAACGGCCGCGCGCTGGCGCCTCCGGCGATTGCCTGCAGGGTGGGAGTCTCCACCTCGGTGTAGCCGGCCTCGTCGAGCACCTGTCGCATCGTGCGCAGCACAACGGCGCGCTTGAGGAAGGTGTCCTTCACGCCGTCGTTCACGATCAGATCGACGTAGCGCTGACGGTAACGCAGTTCCGGGTCGTCAAACGAATCGTAGGTCACACCGTCCTTCACCTTCACCACCGGCAGCGGCCGCAGCGACTTGCTGAGCATCGTCAGCCGCTCGGCGTGGACGCTAATCTCGCCCGTCTGTGTGCGGAACACATAGCCCTCGACGCCCACAATGTCGCCCATATCCATCAGTTTCTTGAATACAACGTTATATAAATCCTTGTCCTCGTCGGGACACAACGCATCGCGGCTGACGTACACTTGCACACGTCCGCGGCTGTCAAGCAACTCAAAGAACGAGGCCTTGCCCATGATGCGGCGGTTCATCATGCGGCCGGCGATACTCACGCGCCACGGCTCGGCGGCATTGTCGTCAAAATCGCGCAATATCGCGTCGCTATAGGCTGTCACCACATATTCGGCGGCAGGATACGGGTCAATGCCGCGCTCCCGCAGTTGCGCCAGCGAGTTGCGGCGCACTATCTCTTGTTCGCGCAGTTCCAGTATATTCATCTTTCAATGTCGATTTAGTTTTAGGGTGCAAAGGTACGAAAAAAGTGTGAACTACTTAGTATTTTCTACACCGTACGTCACACTTTTTTCGTACCTTTGCATGATTTTTTCGGGTCGCAATGGCGCGAAGAATAAAAAACGAAAAACGAAAAACAATATAATATGCTGACAGCAAAAGAGATTCGCGAAGTTTTCAAGAACTTTATGGCCGGCAAGGGACACCACATCGTGCCCTCGGCACCCATGGTCATCAAGGATGACCCCACACTTATGTTTACCAACGCCGGTATGAACCAGTTTAAGGACATCATTCTAGGCAACAAACCGGTGCAGTGGCCCCGCGTGGCCGACTCACAGAAGTGCCTGCGCGTGAGCGGCAAGCACAACGACCTCGAGGAGGTGGGTCACGACACCTATCATCACACCATGTTTGAGATGCTGGGTAACTGGTCGTTTGGCGACTACTTCAAGCAGGACGCCATCGACATGGCGTGGGAGTTCCTCGTGGACGTGCTCAAGTTAGACCCGCAGCGCCTCTACGCCACCGTATTTGAGGGTAGCGCCGATGACGGCCTCGAGCGCGACAACGAGGCGGCCGCCATCTGGGAGAAGCATCTGCCGGCCGACCATATCATCAACGGCAACAAGCACGACAACTTCTGGGAAATGGGCGACACGGGACCCTGCGGACCGTGTAGCGAGATTCACATCGACCTGCGCGACGACGCCGCCCGGCAGGCTGTGTCAGGCCGCGAGCGCGTCAACAAGGACGACCCGCAGGTGATTGAGATTTGGAACCTCGTGTTCATGCAATATAACCGCAAGGCCGACAGCAGCCTCGAGCCGCTGCCCAAGCGCGTGATTGACACCGGAATGGGCTTCGAGCGCCTGTGCATGGCCCTGCAAGGCAAGCAAAGCAACTACGATACCGACGTCTTCCAGCCGCTCATCCAGGCCATCGGCAAGATGGCCGGCAAGCGCTATGGCGACAATAACGACGTGGATGTGGCAATGCGCGTGATCGCCGACCACGTGCGCACCATCGCCTTCTCCATCGCCGACGGACAGTTGCCCTCCAACGCCAAGGCCGGATACGTCATCCGCCGCATCCTGCGCCGCGCCGTACGCTACGGCTACACCTTCCTCGGCTTCAAGCAGGCATTTATGCACAATCTAATCGACACCCTCATCGAGAGCATGGGCGAGGCCTATCCCGAACTGCCCGCCCAGGCGACCATCATCAAGCAGGTCACCAAGGAGGAGGAGGAGGCTTTCCTGCGCACCCTCGAGACCGGCATGAAACTCATCGAGGGCGTTATCGCCGAGGCCAAGGCAGCCGGCAAGACCGTCGTCGAGGGCAGCCAAGCGTTCTTGCTCTACGACACGTTCGGTTTCCCGCTCGACCTCACCGAACTTATCCTGCGAGAGAACGGCATGAGCGTCGACGAGGCCGCCTTCAACGAGTGCATGCAGCAGCAGAAGCAGCGCGCACGCAACGCCGCCGCCGTCGAGGCGGGCGACTGGGTGGAACTGCGCGAGGGCGTCACCGAGTTTGTCGGCTACGACTTGACGGCCTGCCAGGCACGCATCCTGCGCTACCGCAAGGTGACCCAGAAGGGCAATTCCATCTACCAGATTGTGCTCGACCGCACGCCGTTCTATGCCGAAATGGGCGGACAGGTGGGCGACCGCGGCACCCTCACCGACGGCGAGGGACGCGCCGTGGCCGTCACCGACTGCAAGCGCGAGAACAACCTGCCGGTGCACATTGTCAAGCAGTTGCCCGAGGATGTGGACGCCGTGTTCACCGCCGCCATCGATGTGGAGAACCGCAACGCCATCGCCTGCAACCACACCGCCACCCACCTGCTGCACGCCGCCCTGCGCCACGTGCTGGGCAACCATGTTGAGCAAAAGGGCTCGCTCGTTGACGCCCGCGGCTTGCGCTTCGACTTCTCACACTTCAAGAAAGTCACGCCCGAGGAGTTGCGCGAGGTGGAGCATCTGGCCAACCGCATGGTGCGCGAGGCAACCGCGCGCGAGGAGCACCGCGACATGCCCATCGCTGAGGCCCGCGCCATGGGCGCCATGGCCCTCTTTGGCGAGAAATATGGCGACACGGTGCGCGTGATCAAGTACGGCGAGAGCGTCGAACTGTGTGGCGGCACCCACGTGGCCAACACGGGCCAGATTGGCATGATACGCATCATCAGCGAGAGTTCAATCGCCGCCGGAGTGCGCCGCATCGAGGCCATCACCGGCGAGCGCGTGGAGTTGTCGCTCGACGCAATGCAAGACACCCTGCAAGACGTGCGCGCGCTACTTGGCAACGCTCCCGACGTGATGACGGCCCTGCGTAAGTCGCTGGCCGACAACGCCGCCCTGCGCCAGCAGGCCGAGCAGTTTGTGCGTGAGCGCATCGCCACAGTTTACGACTACCTCAAGCGCGACGCCCGCCAGATGGGCACCACCACCGTGCTCGTGCTCAGCGGACCGGTGCTGGGCGAGGTCGTCAAGGGTGTGGCCAACGCTATGCTGGCCGATAAGCCGCAGGCCACCGCCTTTGTCGCCGCCACCCAGGAGGAGGGCAAGCCAACGCTCACCGTCGCCCTGAGCGACGACCTGGTCAAGGCAGGCCTCAAGGCCGGTGACATCGTGCGCGCAGCGGCAGCCCACATCAAGGGCGGCGGTGGCGGACAACCCCGCATGGCACAGGCCGGCGGACGTGACGCCGGTGGCCTCGGCGCTGCTCTCGACGCCATGCTCGCCACCTTCCAGTAAAATGTAGGGTCAGAGTTTATTCTGCCCGCATAAGGGGACGGTTCTTCTGTTTCACAGCCTGCTGCTGAAACAGAAGAACCGTCCCCGCGTTTCGCTATTTGGTGTCATCATCGCGAAGCAGGTCAAACAGACGGGATAACGCATATAGCGGACAGACAATCACACGGCGCGCGGCGTCGCCATCCTCGTGGTCGATATATGTCGTGATATGAAAATTTTCCAGCGAACATCTCACAGCCCGGCCGAGATGTTTCTCGCGCATAAAAAGCCACAAACTCTTCATACCGCCGCGCGTTGCCGCTTTCACCTCGATGGGTAACACTGTCTGCCTGTAAGCGGCAACATAGTCAAGTTCGGCCTGGGAATTTTTCGCGCCACGAATCCAGTAGAACAGTTCATGACGCAGGTTGGGTGGCATATAGCGCAACAGTTCCAATCCAGCCACCATTTCGGCAATCGCCCCTTTGTTAACTAATTGGGTGACATCGCCGGTGAGTATCTCTTCCGTCAGTGAGGCAGCATTGGCGGTTGCCATATCCAACAAGCGCAGCAGCAGTCCGGTGTCAAGCACCAGCATTTTGCGGTAGGCGCTATCGGCTTCGCTTCCTAACGGCACGCCATTCGCGCTTGTGTGGGTGACGGGAATTAATATCCCCGCGAGTATCAATAGTTCTAATGCTTCGCGCACCTGGGCAACGCCATAGCCTATGCCCACGCGCGAATGAACAAACTTGCTGCCGACCTGCACCGCCGCGCTGCGCAATGTCTGACGCAACAACGTCGGGTCAACTTTAGCGCCGTATTTCGCAAAGTCGTCCTCATAAGTGAGCACTATGTCGTCCTGCACCTGACGGCAAGCGATATAGTCTCGCGTCTCAATCCATTTGGAAACAGCCTCGGGCATCCCACCCACAAGAAGAAAAGTACGGAATAAACGGATTAATTTTTGATGCAATGGAGCCGATAGTGGTGATGTGGCAGTGGCAGCGCCTCGCACCGACATCAATTGCGTCTCGCCGTTGGCCTGCAGAAATTCATCGAATGACATCGGTTGGACAAACATTGAGTGAATGCGCCCTACACCGAAAGTGGGAAGGTCACGCAACGCAAATTCCAGCAGAGAACCGGCCGCCACCACATGAAGTGAGGGCAAGTCTTCGCGGAAGAAACGTAACGACATTATTGCACGTGGGCAAGCCTGTATCTCGTCCAAAAACAATAACGTCCTACCCGGCACTATGCTCTGTCCGGCAATGGCAGCCAGTTCCGGCACTATGCGGCTCACGTCAAGGTCTTCGTCAAACACGCGCCCGAACAATGGCTGCCGTTCAAAATTGACCTCGACGAAACTCTCGAATTGTTCCGCCAAATGGCGCACGGCAGTCGACTTTCCCACTTGACGGGCACCGCGCAACAATAGTGGCTTGTGGTCGGTGGCCGTGGCCCATTGCGACATGTATCTATCGATAATTCTGGGATAATACATAACTCGTTCTGTTTGTGGGTGCATAAATAGAAATAAAATATTTTCCTAAAAAATATATTGGCTAAATACGAATTTTTCAAAACAAATAAAATGGCAAAATACGAAATTTTCCAAATATTTAGGAGTCGAGAAAAACTACCGGCAATACACAAAATCAGCCACGGATGGACAAAAGTCCCGCCGTGGCTGATTATATCAACCTGAAATCTGTAACTCTATTTATAGTCCCTCACGACAATTACCGAAAATCCATCACGTAAAATTCGTAAAACTTATCGTAAAATATCGTAAACCTAAAATCCGCAACTTGTTATTCGCCTCTCAAAAATAAAATTCCTCTCGTCTTTTTTCGTCTATTTTCGTCTATTATTTTCACGTAAAATTTGTAAAATCGTTCTCGTAAAATATTGCATCCCGTGAATTTCCGTGAACTTTCGTGAAATATTTTTATGATGAAAATCAGTGAATAATCTCAATTTCGAAATATAAAAGTATTCACGGGAATTCACGTTAATTCACGGGAGATATAAAGATAAAAATAGACGTAAATAGACGAGAGGTTGTAGAGGAACCGGGATCTTGCGGTGCCGTCACTTGACGCTGGCGCCGGGCCGCACGGAGCCGGTGGGGCCGACAACAATCAGGCGGCCGTCGGCGTCCTCGGCGCTGAGAATCATGCCCTGGCTGACAATGCCGCGCAGGGTGCGCGGCGGCAGGTTGGCGATGAAGCACAACTGCTTGCCCACGAGTTCCTCCGGCTCATAGTAGCGAGCGATGCCGCTAACGATGGTGCGCCCCTGCAGGCCATCGTCGATGGTGAGTTGCAGCAGTTTGTCGGCCTTCTTGACCCGCTGGCAAGCCGTGACGGTGCCCACACGCAGGTCGAGTTTGGCGAAGTCGTCGAAGGGCACATCGGCGGCCTGCGGCGCCGGCTTCCACAGCGCTACGATGTTCTCCTGTTTGATGCGCTCCAGGCGCGCCTTCTGCGCCTCAATCTCGGCGTCCTCCACCTTGCTGTAGAGAATTTCAGGAGCGTCGGTCACTCTGTGGCCGACGGCCAGCAGGTCGTCACGACCCACGGCGTCCCACGCCGGCTTGTCGATATTGAGCATCGCGCGTAGCTTGTCGGCGCCAAATGGCAGGAACGGCTCCATGGCGGCCGCCAAACCCGCCGTGATTTGCAGCGAGATGTTGATGATGGTGGCCACGCGGCTCATGTCGGTCTTTGCCACCTTCCACGGCTCGGTGTCGGCAAGGTATTTGTTGCCCAGGCGCGCCAGGTTCATCAGCTCCTTGAGCGCCTCGCGGAAGTGGAAACCCTCAATCTGCGAGCCGATGCGCTCGCCGTAGCCGGCCAGTTCGTCGAGTGCCGCGCGGTCCACATCGAGCAGTTCGCCGCGCGAGGGTGTCTCGCCGCCGAAGTATTTATTGGTGAGCACCAGAGTGCGGTTCACAAAGTTGCCCAACACGGCCACCAGCTCGTTATTGTTGCGAGCCTGGAAGTCGTCCCACGTGAAGTCGTTGTCCTTGGTCTCGGGGGCGTTGGCCGTGAGCACATAGCGCAGCACGTCCTGCTTGCCGGGGAAGTCGGCCAAATACTCGTTGAGCCACACGGCCCAGTTGCGGCTTGTCGAGATTTTCTCGCCCTCGAGATTCAGAAACTCGTTGGCCGGCACATTCTCGGGCAACTGGTAGCCGCCGTGAGCCATGAGCATGGCGGGGAAGATGAGGCAGTGGAACACGATGTTGTCCTTGCCGATGAAGTTAATGATGCGCGTGTCGGGGCTCTTCCAATACTGCTCCCACGTGTCGGGCAGCAGTTCCTTGGTGTTGCTGATGTAGCCGATGGGCGCGTCAAACCACACGTATAGCACCTTGCCCTCGGCGCCCTCGATGGGCACGGGGATGCCCCAGTTGAGGTCGCGCGTGACGGCGCGCGGCTGCAGGTGCTCGTCAAGCCACGACTTGCACTGGCCGTAGACGTTGGCCCGCCACTCCTTGTGTCCCTCGAGGATCCATTCACGCAGGGCCGGCTCCCACTTGTCGAGCGGCATATACCAGTGCTTGGTCTCGCGCAGCACGGGCACATTGCCGGTGATGGCGCTATGGGGGTCGATGAGGTCGGTGGCGTTAAGACTCGTGCCGCATTTCTCACATTGGTCGCCGTAGGCGCCGGCGTTGCCGCAGTGGGGACACGTACCCGTCACATAGCGGTCG
Organism: Muribaculaceae bacterium; assembly: GCA_017454355.1. Classification (GTDB taxonomy): domain Bacteria; phylum Bacteroidota; class Bacteroidia; order Bacteroidales; family Muribaculaceae; genus Sodaliphilus. The sequence goes on along the minus strand of JAFTDD010000061.1, from coordinate 31,281 downwards.
GCAAGCCACTGGTCGGCCTGCTCGTCGTAGAGTTGAGTGGTCGTCTTCTCGATAAACTCGCCCTTATCGTAGAGCGTGCGGAAGAACTCGGTGGCCGTCTGACGGTGCATCTCGCTGGTCGTGCGCGAGTAGACGTCAAACGAGATACCCAAACCCTCCATCGACTCCTTGATGAGGCTGTGGTAGCGGTCGACGATATCCTGCGGCGTGACGCCCTCCTTCTGAGCCTTGATGGTGATGGGCACACCGTGCTCGTCGCTGCCGCCAATCATGATTACATCCTCGCCGCGAGAGCGCAGGTAGCGTGTGTATATGTCGGCGGGGACATACACCCCCGCCAGATGGCCGATGTGCACCGGGCCGTTAGCGTAGGGCAACGCGGTGGTGACCAGGGTTCGCTTGAACTTTTTATTTTCCATTATTTTAATAAGAGAAATAGGAGTTATAGGAGAAATGGGGTTTATTTCTTCTTCAAGGAAATTATACACGTGATGAGGGCGGCGGCAAACAGCGCGAGGCTGCTCCAGTAGCCGGCCTTGAGGCCGAGCACGTTGAAGCCCTCGCCCATATCGTTGGCCGGCGCCAATTCCGGCTGGTGCATCAGCCCCACCTCTGTGACGTTGCTCGTTTGGAAGTAGAACACCAGCGCCACGATGATACAGCCGATGGCGGCCAGCGGCCAGCGGCGGCTGTGCATACTGTTGAAGGCGATGGCCAGAAAGCCGGCAACGTAAGGCACGAGCGCCAGCACCACGCCGCGCCAACTGTCGACGGCCGTTATCAGCCCGGCCGAGAAGTCAAAACCGCTGATGTCGCCCTTGATGGCAACATTATAGAACGGGAGGAAGGTGTAGCACACCAATGCCAGCACCAATATGATGTTTGAAATCGTTTTCATAACAATTAGAGGAATTAATTTGCAAAAATACAAAAAAAATCGTGTCCCCGCAAATATTGAGATGCAGACACGTTGTAAGGTAGAGCCGACCTACGGCGGCAATGTATTTTTGCAGCAATTGTGTAAAAAAGTTTTTCACAAGTCGACTCCATATCAGAAAATATCATTATCTTTGTCGTTTAAGAAGGCAGTTCTATTCGCTTTCTCCTGCAAAAAGACCGAATAATAACGATTCTAACAAACTCCCATGTGGTTATGGGCTATGGTCGACCCGCAGGACTACGGTGGGGAGAGATTGTAATTTTTCAGGACATGATGACAGAAAGCCAAAAACTCTCAATTATCGCAAGTGGTAAGGAATATTTTAGAAAGATTATAATACCAAACCATCTAACCGGTTTGAGGAAACTTAATTTAAAGAGTTTCAACATCAATCCTTTTTTAATTAATTATCTTGCCGCATTCCTATGCGGCGATACTGAACCATTATCACTCGCTAAGGCGTTGGTTTATCCTCGAGTGCTTGGAACAAGCATTAATACCAGTTTTGGGCAAAACATTCAAATATTCATAAGTGATCTAAAGGAGGTTATTGGAAACGCGTCTGGAATCACTGGAATAGATATTGAATTTGTCGACGCATTAGATGGAAGAAGAAAATATTGTCAATGCAAGGCAGGCCCACAGACTATAAACAAGGACGATATAGCGACTATACTTGGGCATTTCAAGTATCTTCAGAATAAATCTCGCTTAGATCGTATGGGCATTCAAACTGACGACATGATTGTTGGTGTATTGTATGGTGACAGAAGCGAGTTGTCCGGCAACTACAAGGCAATTGATGCATATTTTCCTGTTTACTGCGGTTCTGAATTCTGGGCTCATCTAACTGGAGATACTACCTTTTATCATAAACTTTCAAAGGCTTTCGGGGAGGTTGTTGAAGAAGAGGGTGTTGATGGAAGTCAATTAATTCAACAAAAAGTCGAAGAAATCGCTCAAGAGATATCGGATAATGGAGGGATTTAAAACAATGGAGTCTACGTTTTATTCAGTAAACACGTTAGCAGATATTTTAGGCACTTCTGTCGCTACAGTTCAAAAGTGGGGCGATAGTGGCATTTATCCTTTGCAGATAGACGAAAAAGGTCGTGTTGGCTTTATGTCACAAGACCTAATGCAAATAGAAGCAATAAGGGATATGAATAACGGTGAATGGTATAAGGAATTTCAATCAAAACCCAAACGAATTTTTACTTCCGTCGAGTTATTTGCTGGTGCGGGAGGTTTGGCTTTGGGTTTAGATATGGCCGGTTTTCATCATGTACTATTAAATGAATTTGATGAGCAAGCATGTAATACACTTCGAGTTAATAGACCAAACTGGAATGTATATGAGGGTGATATTCATAATGTAGATTTCACTCCCCTACGAGACAAAATTGATTTGTTGTCAGGTGGCTTCCCTTGTCAAGCGTTCTCATATGCAGGCAAGAAAGGAGGCCTCAATGATACACGAGGAACACTTTTCTTTGAATTGGCACGAGCGGTAAATGAAATCAGACCAAAAGTATTTCTTTGTGAAAATGTTAAAGGTCTACAATCACATGATGGCGGCAGGACATTAGAAATCATCAGGAACGCAATTAAAGAACTGGGATATACTCTCGTGGAGCCAAGGGTATTGAAGGCCATAATGTATCAGGTTCCTCAAAAACGTGAGAGAATTATACTTATTGCAATTCGCAATGATTACGCTGATAAAGTCACCTTCAAATGGCCATCGCCATTTCATAGGGTAATGACTCTCAGGGACGCGTTTTTCAAGGGTGAACTTTTCCCTACAGATGTACCCAAATCGGAAGGTCAACTTTATCCCGATAAAAAAAGGAAAGTAATGGAACTTGTCCCCGAAGGTGGAGACTGGAGAGACTTGCCAATTGAGCAACAAAAGGCTTATATGGGAGGGAGTTTTTATTTAGGTGGAGGCAAGACAGGCATGGCACGACGTTTGTCTATGGATGAGCCGTCTCTAACATTAGTATGCTCTCCCGCTCAAAAGCAGACCGAAAGATGCCATCCAATTGAGACACGTCCTCTCAATATTAGGGAGTACGCGCGAATTCAAACATTCCCAGATAATTGGAAATTTATGGGAAAAATGGCTGACCAATATAAACAAATCGGAAACGCGGTTCCCGTTAATTTAGCCTACGCGATAGGGCGGGCTGTTATCAGGCTGATGAATGATATAGATAATGTTTGCCCCGAAAAGTATAATTTTGAAGAAATTAATGAGATAGCAAAATCAATGTTGCCTTCTTGCCCACTGCAACTTAATCTATTTGCTTTGTTTGAGCAGTATCCAGATGGAATTCTCGCTGAACCTAAAAAGACTTATAAATCAAATTGGAAAAATCTACTTATTTCGTTAATTTCGGACAAATTAAGACACGATTTTGATGAGTGTAAAGGTGAGATTTATTATACGGGGTGTAAATTCCCGTCAACAATTTCTCTTCAGAAACTTCAACTTTTTATCCCATATATTAAAGGGAAAGGCATTCGGGATTTATACAGAATAACTAAAATACGGGTAGCCTCAAAGCGCGAAGTGGATCAAAAAGCGAAAAAGAGTGATTTCCGGATTTTCTTCGAACTTAAGTTCATTCGTAGAATTTTCGATGAATATAAACCTATAAGCCTTGATATCTGGAGAACTTATAATTTCTCTTCATTAGAGAGTATCTTGGAGGATAACTCATAAAAAACTCGGATTAGGTTGAGACTTTTATTAACATTTGGAGAGTGGAGAGTGTTAGGTTCTTTTGAGACATAGTTTTATAGTAGAAGATGTTTTAGTTGAGTTGAAGCCACTTATTACGCAAATTTTGAGAGAAGTATGATGTGACGCGCTGCTGTCAATGTTAGGATTAACACGCTGCGGCACGCACCGGACATCGCCGGCGCGTGCCGCAGCGCTAATCTTTGGGCGGGCAGAAAGTGAAGACGGTTCTTCTGTTCATTGGTGAAACAGAAGAACCGTCACTATTGATTGTCAATCACTTCCTCCCGAATGGAAGGAGATGACTTTTTTACTGAGCAAGAATCTTATCGAGGATGGTGTTCACATCGCCCACGTCAACCTTGGTGTCGTTGTTGACGTCATACTTGGCATCAGAGTTGCTGGCGAGGATGGCCTCGAGCACGGCGTTGACGTCACCGACGTCCACTTTGCCGTCCTGGTTGACATCCTCCTTCTCAAACTGCGGAGCGCTCTCGTCGACGATCTCGATCGGGAAGATCTCGAGCGTACCCTTGAAGTTGCCGACAAAGCCCTTCACCGTGTAGGTCTTGCCCTCGGTCTCAGTCGGGATGATGGTGGCGTCCTTGAAGAACTGCTCAAACAGGATGATGGGCATCGTCTGGTCGGCGTCGTTGATGTAGGTCGTGGTCTTGCCGGCCGCGTCGGTCTCGCTGTAGATGGTGGCACCCTTGGCGATGATGTACATGTGAGCCATATCGGTGCTGATCTCCTCAAAGGCCATCTCCTCGGGCTGCACGGCGCTGGTGGTGCCGGCCTTGACGATGGTGCTGGCGACCGGGGTGAGCTGCTTGGCACCGTTGTACTCGGTCCAGCTGGCCTCGGCGTTCTTAATCACGTCGCCGTTGGCGAACGTCTCGTCAAGCTTGCCATAGACGAGGGCGTAGGTGTCCTCATTCTTCACATAGAGGTAGTTGCCGCTCTGGAAGATGGCGACCAGGTCGCTCGTGATCTTGTAGGTCGAGCCCTTGTCCTTGCCGTAGAGTTCATCGATGCTGGCGACCTCGGGGGTCTCCACCTCGCCGCCGCTCTCGCTCTTGATCTCGACGGGCAGCAGCTGGATGTTCTCCTTGAAGATGGACACGATGGCGGTCATGTTGTACTTCTGGTCGTCGCTGGGCAGAGCGATGCCGAACGGCTTGTTGTAGGTTGCCAGCGGGGTGGTGCCGTCGGTGACGTTGGTGCCGCTGAAGGTGACACCCTTCACAATCACGAGGTGGCTGACCAGGTCGGCGTTGATGGCGCTCAGGGCCTTCTCCTCGGGGGTGACGGTTGTCGTGCCCTTCTTATCGGCGAAGTTCTTCGGGCTCTTCATCTCAACCAGATTGTTGTAGGTGGTCTTGACACCGCCGGCTCCGGCGGGGATGATGTCACCCACGCTGTAGGTCTTGCCGGTGCTGCCATAGACGAGCAGGCAGCCGGTGGCGTCCTTCACATAGAGGTTGCTCGTGCCGGCCACGGCGATGACGGTGAGGTCGTTCTTCAGGGTCGCCTCGGCATCGTCGGCGAGCTGATAGAACTCGGCAACAGTGATGCCGTCGCCAACCGGCGGCTCCGGAGTGGTGGCCTCATACTTGACCGGCAGGAACTGGAACGTGATGCTCTCGGCATCCTTGGGCTTGTAGGCACCCACGATACCATAGACATCAACGGGCGTGTCATAGACGAGGTCGGCGGCGGTATAGCCTAGACCATTGTGGGCTGAGCCCTCACCGCTGGCGTCGCTGATGGTGGCGAGGTTCTTGGCGCCGGAAGCGCTCGTGGTGGCACCCAGCGTGGCGCCCTTAATCTGGACAAAGTGGCCGAAGAGGTCCTCGCCCATATCGTTAACCTGAATCAGTTCCGGCTCAACATTGACGGTGCTGCTGGCGGCCTGGAAGTTGTCGGTCTCATAGCAACTCAACTCGGGCATACCGTTATAGGTGGTCTTCTCACCGGTGAAGCCGGCGGGAATGACGTTGCCCAGAGTGTAGGTCTGGCCAAGCGTGCCGTAGATGAGCATCGCGCCGCTGGCATCCTGCACGTACATGTTCTTGTTGTACTGCTTGAGCACAGTCACAGGGTTCTGGAACACAACCTTGGTGCCGTCGGCGACCTTGTTGAAGGCGGCGATGTTGGCGACCGGCGTGGCGGTGCCGAACTCATAGACGGCCTCGGCCACATCACTCTGCTTGCCGTTCAGCACGGCGATGGCCTTCAGGGTGGTGTTGGCGCTGATGGTCACGGGAGCGCTGTACTTGGTGCTCGAGGCACTTGGGGTGCTGCCGTTGGTGGTGTAGTAGATGCTCGCGCCGGCGGTGCCGCACTTCATCTCGACGTTGATCGGGGCGTAGTAGGTGCCCGCGGCGACGCTGAAGGTAGGCTTGGCGACGGTGATCTCACCGCTGCCGCCGGTGGTGACGGTCATCGTCTTGAAGCGATACTGACCCGCGCCGCTGCTGGGACGCACCACGGTGATGGTCACGCTGCTCGCGCTGCCGCTCCATGTGGCGTTGCGGTCAGCACCCAGGCTGATGGTGCCCACATCGGCGGTGAGTTCGGCGAGAGTGCCGGGCTTGCTGGCCGACGCGCCGTCAATCGAGATGGCGGTGATGTTGGCCGTCGAGGTGATGGTCATCGTGTTGCCGGCGGTGGCAGTGGCGCTGCCGCCGTAAAGGCGCATCTCCATTGTTTTTCCATCATCGCTCACAAAGTAGGCGGGCTCGGTGCTCGAGTTGCCTTTGGCGAAGGAGATTGTGAGGCTACCGGCAGTAACCTCTGTGGCAGGCTGGACTTTCGCGTTGCCATAGAGCGCGGCGAAGTCGACCGTAATCTCCTCGGCGAATGCCATGGAGCCGGCCATTAATGCCATCATGAGAAAGCTGTAGATTTTCTTCATGCTGATTAATAGTTTATTAGGTTAATAATTTATGTTGTTTCGTCGTTATAGGTGCTTAAAAGTTTACAAAGGTATGAATTTTTTTTCAATCCCGAGCAATTTTTCCAATAATTTTTTGATTTTTCATCAGATAGGAAATAAATGAAAGGTTGACCGTTGACTGTTGACCGTTCCACTCTGTTTCGGTCAACGGTCAACGGTGACGAGGCCGTCGGTGACGGTAACGCTCCTCACAGTCTAAGCAGCAAGTTATAAGCATGCTCGGTCAACGGTGACGAGGCCGTCGGTGACGGTAACGCGGGCAGCGATGCGTTCTTGCAGGGCGTCGACGTGGCTGATTAGCACCACGCGGCGTTCTCCCATCTGGTGAAGTTGCTCCAGGGCGTCTATCACGCGCTCGAGCGACTCGTCGTCGAGGGTGCCGAAGCCCTCGTCGATAAAGAGCGTGTCGGCGGTGACGAAGTTGTCGCCCACCTGGGCCAGGGCGAGGGCCAGAGCGAGGCTCACCATGAAGGTCTCGCCGCCGCTCAAGTTGGTGCTGGCGCTGCGGGCGTTGTCCATGGTGCGGTCGCGCAGCATGATCACGAGCGAGCCCGGCTCGTTGCACAACTCATAGTGGTCGTCAAAGCGACGGAGGTAATGATTGGCGCGATGCAGCAGGTCGTCGAGGATAAAGCCCAGAGCGATGGTCTTGAACTTGTCGCCGCCGGCCGAGCCGAAGCATTGGTTGAGCCGCGCGTAGCGGGCTAGGTTGGCGTTGGCCTTGTTAACGTCGGCGGCGGCGTTGTCGCGCAGTCGGCAGTTGGCGGCGTCGGTCTGCAGTTGTTGCTGCAGCGCACCGCTTTGCCGCTGATTGTCGGCGACTTGAACCGCAATCGTTGCCAGGCTTGCGCGCAGGCCGATAACATCGGCTTGCGGATTGACGCCCTGTGGCATGGAGGCCAAATGGTTGGCGAGGTTTTGCCGCTCGGCGGCGATACCTCCGGTTGCCGCACTGACGTCGGCGGCAAGCATGTTGGCGTCACGCTCGATGGCTTCGGGGTCGACGGCGAGCACCGGTTGCGGCCGATGGCCGGCCCATGCGGGCATGGCGGTGGTGACGCGCAGCAGAGCATCGGCCACATTGTCCGTTATGCTCATGCGGCGACGCAGTTTCTTGAGGTCGTCATCACAAAGCCGCTCGGCATCGGCCAGTTCGTTCAGCAGGGCACCCTCGGCGGTGAGTTGCTGTTGCACGTTGATGGCACTTGCGATTTGCCCATCGAGTTGTGAAATAGTTTGGTTGATGACGGCCCGCGCCGCCTCGGCGTCGACGCGCGTGGGCTGCACCTGCAGTCGCGCGGCGTCGTCGGCAATCCGGCGGCGAGTCGCCGCCAGGGCCTCGGCGGCATCGGCGGCACGCCGCCCGGCGGCATCGGCGGCGCGCTTGAGTTGCTTGGCAACGGTCAGAGCGGCACTGTGGTCCGCCTCGGCGCGCGTGCGCCGCTCGCGCAACTCTTTCACGCGGTCGCGCATCGGCCGCAGGATTGACTCGAAGTGGCTGTCGTCGAGCAACGTGTCGATGTGATGACCGCAGACGGGACATTCATCGCCCGGGGCAAGCCTCGAGCGCAAGTCGCGTGTGGCCTGCTCGACGCCGATTTCCTGTTTATCAAGGATTTCCTGTTGCTGCTTTAACTCATTGATGGCCTGCTGCATGGCTTGTTCAAGTTGCGGCAGGCTATTGAGGGCGGCGTTGTGGTCGGCGACGGCTTGGGCGGCGGCGGTGGCAAGCGTGGTGGCGTTTTGCTGCTGCTGCTCGAGGCCGGCGATGGCCTCCAGCAGTTTGCCCAGGGCGTCGCTCCGGCCGATGGCCTCCTTGCGTTGCCGCTGCCGGCCGTCGAGGTCCATCGCGTTGAATGTGGCGGTGAGCGTGGCGATGGACTGCCGCTTACGCTCGACGGCTTGCCGGGCCAGATCCAAGCGCTCGGTGAGCACCTTCACTCCATCGCCCGAGGCCAACTCATTGTCGAGGTGTTGCTTGAGGTCGGCGCAGCGATGATAGGTTTGTTGCAGTTGCCCGTCGAGACGGGCGGTGAGGGCATCGACGCGCTTTGTGATTTCGGCGCGGGTGTCGAGCCACTTTATTGCGGCGTCAAGCCGCGCGTGCTCGGCGGCCAACGAGGCGGCCGTCTCACCGAGCGCGGCAAGAGAGGCGTTGATTTCCTGCTTCTGCCCGTCGGTGAGGCACAACTGCTCGATGGCGGCAAGGCGCTGCGCGGCACTTTTCACACCGTCCTCGGCGTCCTTGTGCAGTTGGAAGATCGCTTTGCCGGCCTCGGCAAAATGGTGGGCGCCAATCACTCGCTCGAGCATTGTCGCCTTGTCGGCCGTCCGGCTGCGCAGGAAGGCAGTGAAGTCGCCTTGGGCAAGCATGGTGGTGCGGAAGAACTGCGCACTGTCCATGCCCACCACCTCCTTTATTTTGTTGGCAGCCTCTGTGCGCGAAAGCACCTCTCCGTCACGACACCGTGTGAGGCTGCGCTCGTTTTGCCAACTGCCGGGCTTCCCCTTGATGCCGCGCGTCTGGCGGATGGTGTATTGGGCGATGTATCGCTCGCCGTCGTTGCCCTCGATGGTGACGGCGGCCACGCCGTGGTTGCACCTGCGCCTGACGATGTTGCGCACGTTGAATACCGACACCTCATCGTCACCGTCAAGGTGCACCTTGTCGTCGTTGCCGCGTCCGTCGAGCCTGGGCGTCTTGCCGTAGAGCGCAAGGCACACGGCATCAAGAATCGTAGACTTGCCGGCACCCGTTGGCCCGCTGATGAGCACGAGCGGCTCGCCGGCGAGCCGACCTTCGGCCAAGTCGATTGTGGCGCGCGATATTGAGGCGAGGTTGGTGATATCTATCTTGAGGATTTTCATTGGTGGGTGTTGCTGTCGATGTTAAGAGATTGAAAGATGGCGAGTTCGTCGGGCGAGAGCGGCTCCATGCCTTTGTGCTCGAGAAAACGGCGTGCGGCCTCGACGGGTTCCATGGTGGTGAGGCTGGCGATGGAGGTGGTGACGGCGGCCGGCGCAGCGGCGGTGGCGCCGGTGTGTGTGACGGCAAACTCGCAGAAGCGCTTTATCGGCAGGCCGTCGTCATCGATTCCGGCCTCGCGCGCAACGTCGCCGGCTCTCGTCTTGGCGTCGCCGGGCAGCCATCGTTCGCTCGTGGCGACGTTGAGGCGCACGTAGCACGGCTCGTTGGGTAGAGCGCGCATTGCCTCGATGGCATCGTCGATGGCAACGGGGTCGTCAGGCACGGTGAGTAGCGGCACTGGGGCGGCGATAGGCCGCCGGGTGACGGTGGGCACAGCGCCGGCGCCATCGATGGTGACAATGTCAACGCCGTGGACGTAGGTCGCCTCATCAAAGTGGACGGGCAGCGGCGAGCCGCAGTAACAGGCTCGGTCGCTGCTGCCGGCCACGGGTTGCGGCCGGTGGATATGGCCCAAAGCGACGTAGTCGGCACCATCGAGGCCAGCCGCGGCCAGCGAAAGGGCGTCGTCGAAGTAAGGCTGGCGGTAGTGCCCCTTGTAGTCGGCACCCGAGATTGCCTGGTGTGCCACGGCAATCACCGGCCGGTTGCCCGCGCGGTCGCGTGCGGCGGCGATGGCAGCGGCGGCGGTGTCGCGCAGGGTGGAGGGATGGCGGTAGGCCACGGGCACAATCAGCGCGCCGGGGACTTCCACAGCAGCCATGGCGTCGGCCGCTGTGGCGGCGATTGTCACGCCTGCCAGCCGCCACAGGCTGCCGTAGGCGGCCAGGCGCGCGGCGCTATCGTGGTTGCCGGCGATAACAACAATGCTCATGGCCGGGCAGGCCTCATGCAGGGCGAGCATCCCGTTGACATAGGTGTGCTGGGCACGGCTCGAGGGCATAGCGGTGTGGAACACGTCGCCGGCGACAACGAGTGCATCGGGCTGCTCATCTGCAACAATCGCAGCGAGTTGGCGCAACATATCGGCACCCTCGCTGCAACGGTCGTATCCGTAAAGCGACTGTCCCAAATGCCAGTCGCTGGTATGTAGAAATTTCATCCTTTTTCTATAACACTTTTTATCTAATGGACGGCGCGTGGGCGCGCGGCATAGCCAACAGTGGGCGGTTAATTTTTCATTTAAAGTCTGAGATGAAGTCAGCGACATCGTCGCGGTCGGCATCCTCGCGCATGATGGCGAAGACGGTGTCGGCGCCGGCGATGGTGCCCAGGATGAGCGGCGAGTGGCTCATGTCGATGTCGTAGGCAAGACCTGTGGCATATCCGTTGCGCGTCTTGATGACGACGAAGTTGCCGGAGAACTCGATGGACTTGATTGGGGCGCGGTGGTGTGCCACGTCGTTACTGTCGTCGCGAGCGGTGACCAACTCGGGACCGGCATACATATATCGGTAGCCGTTTTCGGTGGCAACCTTGTTGATGCGCAGTCGTCTCAGGTCACGTGAGAGCGTCGCCTGAGTGACAACACACCCTTTTTGCGCCAATCTTTCTACTAATTCGTTCTGGCTACACACGTCAGATGTCTCAATCAACTCGCGGATTTGCTGCAAGCGGTTGTCTCTCTCTTTCATCGTCGTGAAAAATTATGAGGTTGAAATTTGGTTGAACTGTGCAAAAGTAATACATTAATCCCAAATAATCAAACAAATTATAACTTTTTTTGATTAAAAAAGAAAAGAAAGTCGCTTGTAGTGCAAAAATATTCACAAAATGGTATTTCTATACGCTATTTATCCACTTATTATCCATCCGACGATGATGTAGAGCAGGAAGATGGCGAGGGTGACGACGACGCTGCGCCAGAGGCACCCGAGCGCCGTGTGCGGCTCAAAGGGTCGCCGGCCGGAGCCCGCGGTCTTTTTTGATTGGAGGAAGTTCATGACAGGGAGGATATAGGAAACTGTATGATAATTCAGATTTTGGGATTAGGCCGCCCTAACGGGCGGGAAATCTTTCAAAATCTAAAATAAAAGTAAATATAGGAAACTGTAACATAATTCAGATTTTGGGATTAGGCCGCCCTAGCGGGCGGGAAATCTTTCAAAATCTAAAATAAAAGTAAATAATTGATTTTCTTATTTATAATTATTTAATAGATACGATATTTTGAAAGATTTTTGAAAGATTTCCGCACGCAACGCGTGCGCCAATTATGATACAGTCTCGATGGGGGAGGACAGCAGTGGGAGTTCGATGCAGAAGGTGGTGCCGCGGCCGCGCTCGCTGTCCTTGACATAGATGCGGCCGGCGTGATACTCCTCGATGATGCGCTTGACAAGGGTAAGCCCCAAGCCCCAGCCGCGCTTCTTGGTGGTGAAGCCCGGCGTGAACACGTTCTTGAAATTCTTGCGGGCGATGCCCTTGCCGGTATCCTTTACCAGAATTACGGCTTGGGTGGTGGTGATGGAGATGGTGATGTCGAGGCGCCCCTCGCCGTCCATAGCGTCAACAGCGTTTTTGGTGAGGTTTTCCATCACCCACTCAAAGAGCGACTGGCAGAGCATCACCCGGGCCGTTGCGGCATCGGCCTCGGCATGGATGGTGAGGGCGACGCGCTTTGGTATGCGGGCGCGCATATATCCCAACGCACTCTCCACAGCGGATCCGATGGCCAGAGGCTCCTTGTCGGGCATACTGCCGATTTTGGAGAAGCGGTCGGCGATGGTCGACAGGCGCTGCACGTCCTTGTCCATATCGGCCACCACCTCGCCGTCAACGCCCATGGTGGGGAGGATTTGCACCCAAGCCATCAGCGACGAGATGGGCGTGCCCAACTGGTGGGCCGTTTCTTTGCTCAGGCCCACCCACACTTTGTTCTGCTCGGCGCGCTTGACGCTCATCAGGGCGGTGTAGGCGATGGCGATAAAGATGAGCACGACGGCCAGTTGCACATAGGGGAAGTAGGCCAGGCGGGTGAGCAGCGTTGAGTCCTCGTAGTAGATGTGTTGGGTTGTTTGCTCGTCGATAACGATATCAATCTTGTTGCGCGACGACCGCAACGCGGCGAGTTTATTGTCGAGGAAGTCGATATTTGCCGGACTCAACTCGAGCGGGTTAAGGCTGTCGACAGGCTCCGGCAGGCGGAAGTTGCGTTGCAGCAGGATTTGGCCGTCGCCGTCCACGAGCAGCACGGGGATGTTGTGGTTGCTCTCGATGATTGAGAGCAGGAAGTCGACGTCTCCCTCGCCGGTGGGCGAGGCGAGTTCCTTGGTGGCGTTAGCCCAGATTTCCATGCGCAGGCGTTCCTGCTCGGCAAGGTCGCGCACGAGGTTGTTGCTGATTACCAGAAACACCGCCACCAGCACCAGCGACACCGCCACAAAGGCGACCTTATAGGTTCGTCGCGAGTCATATATGTTACTCAAACCGGCCATTATCTTAATTCACAATGCACAATTATTGAGCATCCTCTAACATCTAAAATCTAACATCTGACATCTAAATCGCGGGCTATCCACCGGGCCACGCTTGAGGCGGTGTTGGGGCCGATGACAACATCGGCCACTGCCTTGACGTCGTCAAAGGCGTTGTCGGGCGCGACGCTCACCGTCGCGGATCGCATCATGGCGATGTCGTTGCGGTTGTCGCCAAAGACGACAACGCGCTCGGCCTTCAACTCGCGGGCCAGCAAAGCGATCGACGAGGCCTTGGTGCAGCGGTGGGCCGAGATTTCGAGGTAGCCGTTGTCGGGGTCGACAATATCGTGATAGAGCATCACCTGGCAGGCGATGCCGGCGGCGTTAAGGTCATCGCGGATGACGCGCAGCCGGTCGTAGCGGTTCATCGAGAAGATGAAGAGGGTCTGCTCGCCGTCGGCGGCGTTGAGATAGTCCGCCCTGTCGAGGTGGAACGTCTTGTATTGCAGGCCGGTGCGCTGCGCGACAAAGGTTTTCTCCTGGTCGCTCATCGGGCCATAGTGATAGGTGTGGAGCCAATTGCCGTGACGGCGGTAGATGAACGGGCGCACCGCATGTTGCCGCATCACCGTGTCGATGGCCTCCACGGTTGCGGCATCGATGGGGCAAACGTAAGCGTAGTCACGCGCCACGGGGTTCCACCAGGCCGTGCCGCCAATGACCACAAACGGGAGGTGAGCCGCCGGCAGACGGCTCATGATGGGGGCCGCGGTGGCCGGAGTGCGCGCCGTGGCGATGGTGAACAGGGCGCCGCGGTGGCGAATGGCGTCGTCGAGCAGACGAGCGCTCTCGTCGCTTATTGTTGAGTCGGCGTCAAGCAGTGTGCCGTCGAGGTCACTCACGTATAGTGTCCGGATTTTGTCCATTGAAAAATATCGTCGCTATATCGGGTGCAAAGATACGAAAAAAGTACGAAGTACGAAGTACAAAGTTTGAAGTATGTTATTGGAGAAATAAAAGATGGGAAAATTAGAAGATATGGTAAAGAAACTAAATTTTGGTTTTAATCGTTATATATATTAATATAGGTTATTATTTTAATGATGAGATGGATATAAGGATAGAGAGGGTGGCGGATGGTCGCGAGCGCGTGGCCACTGTGCTACTGCCGGCGAGCAAGAGCCTGAGCGCTCGGGCACTGCTGGTTGCCTCGATGGCCGGCTGCCCACAACTGGTGGACGGCGCGGCCGACTGTGACGACACCGACGCGCTGCGGCGCGGCCTGGCCACGAGCAACGGCGCGGTGAACGTGGGCGCCGCCGGCACGGCGATGCGCTTCCTCGCGGCCTACTATGCCGCGACGCCCGGCACAAACGTCACGCTCGACGGCACGGCAAGAATGCGTCAGCGACCCGTTGCGCCGCTGGTCGACGCGCTGCTACAGGCCGGCGCAGACGTCACGTGGGGCGGAGAGGAGGGCTTCCCGCCACTGGTGATCAAGGGGCGACGGTTACAGCCGTTTGACGTGGCGATGCGTGGCGACGTGAGTTCGCAGTTTGTTAGCGCGATGATGATGATAGCGCCACTCTGTGGCGGCGGCACTATCCGCCTGACCACGCCGCTCACCTCGCTCCCCTATGTCGAGATGACGGCGGCGGTGATGGAGCGCTACGGCGCGCGTGTGGAGGTGGCGAGCGACCGCGTGACGGTCGCCGGTGACCCTTATCGTGCCGCGGCAATGGCCATCGAGGCCGACTGGAGCGCGGCCAGTTACTGGTATGCCCTCACGGCCGTTGTGCCGACTCTCACGGTGCGTCTGCCGGGGTTGACAACTGACAGTCTGCAGGGCGACAGCCGCATCGCCGCCATCATGCGCGACTTGGGCGTAGCCACCGATATTGATGGCGGAGTGATAACACTGCGGCACCGCCGGCCGCCGCTCTGTTGCAGTTGTCCGCACTCTTTCTACGCCGACCTGGCCGATGTGCCCGACCTGGCGCAAACCATTGTGGTGACGCTGTGCCTGCTCGAGCGGGCATTCCGCATCACCGGCCTGCACACGCTGCGCGTTAAAGAGACCGACCGCCTCGAGGCTCTGCGCACCGAGTTGGCCCGCTTTGGCTACCTGCTGCGCACCACCACCGACAGCATCGAGTGGCACGGGCAGCGTTGTCCGGCCGAGACGTTGCCGCGCATCGACACCCACGACGACCACCGTATGGCCATGGCGATGGCAGTGGCAGCCGTGGCCCATGGTCCGGCGGTGATTGAGCGCGCCGAAGTCGTCACGAAGTCATACCCCGACTTCTGGCGACACCTGGCCGAGGCCTTCCCAAACATTATTCTCCCGTGAATTTTCGTGAATTTTCGTGAATTTTTTATTTCACAAAAAATGGTTGTGTATTGCAAGACGAAGTCTTGTACTCATCATCAAGATTATTTATTCACGAAAATTCACGGAAGTTCACGGGAGATATAATTATTTTCGTGAATTTTCGTGAATTTTCGTGAGCATATCAATGGTTGTGGAAATCAGGTGGCCTCGAGGTTGGAGTCAATCACGCGCATTGCGGCGCGGTAGAAGAGGTCCATCAGTTTTTGTTCCGGGGTGGCGGCGGCGTAGGCGTCAGGGTTGACGGTGAGCGCGTTCATAGCGGCCTTGTAGGTGGCGATGGTGACGCTCTTGGGTCGCAGCAAGCCACGCTTTGGCTCAACGCCGCGCACAGCGTGGGTCATATCACCCTCCGGCACGTCGCGCGCAAATAGTTGCACGCTGCGTGAGTTGTCGTCCATCTCGGCCAGCCACTCGGCGTAACTGTCGAGCAGCGGCCCCTTGACGGTGCGGTAGAACTGCGAGGCAATCAGGTCGCCCGTCAGGCGCGGTTTGTCTAGGGTGAAGCCTTGTCCGATAAGGCTCTCGAAGCCATCGTGGAGGAAGAGGCGCAGGTGGTAAAGAGCCGTGAGCGGCTTATAGAGCAAGCGCCGCGTGGGAGCCACCAGTTGGGCGAAGTGGATGATGTTGGCATCCTGCTCGAGGGCATACTCAAAGGCGGCGGTGCGCGGCAATGGCTCGCCGTCGGCATCCATCAGGCGGTCATTGGGCAGAGCGGCGAACTTCAACACGGCCAGCGCGCCCACGAGTTCGATGAGGTGGGCGTTATTGCGTTGACCATGCTCGCCCGGGTCGTAGCGGTAAGGCAGCGAGCGCACCTGGTCGCCCAAATAGAAAATGGCGTTCACTTGACTGTCGCGCTCGCCCGTGAGGGCCGTGTTATAGTAGTGGAGGGCACTTTGGGTCTTGACCACAAAGTCGGCCGTGGCGATGCGGTCGTCCTGCTTGCTTTGCTCAAGGGTGAAGTATGGCAGCACGGTGAGGCCGCCGATTGGCGCGCGGGCGAGGGCGTCGCGATTGTCGGTGCCGTCGAGCGAGGCCGCCTGCCGAATGTTCTTCACCATGATGGGGAAGCCGGCCGCGCCGGTGCCTCCAAAGATAGAACTGACAAAGAAGATGCGGTCGCCCGGGCGGAACACACCGGCAAAGGCCTTGAACTCGGGTGTGTCCTTAATTTCGTTGAGGGCCACAGCGCCGATGTTGGGCGAGCCGACGAAGCCGATGTTCATCTTGTTTGCCTTCTGATAGGGGGCGAAGAGCAGGTCGGTGAGGGCCTGATTTGGCTCGCTCATCGTGTCGTAGCCGATAAAGTCGCTGAACTGGCGGTTCTCGACGGCGCTGAGGTTCATGGCGTAGCCCGCCGGCAGGCGCGAGGCGACGCCGGTGCCGGCGATGTCGCGCAGGCTGCTGATGCGCATTGCGAAGAAGCCCTCGGCGTCGCGCCGGTCGCCATAGAGGGCCTCACGCGTCTGGCGGTAGTCGGCAAGCAGGGCCTCGGTGCGCTTGATGTCCTCGCCGGCGCGGTGCGGGTCAATAATCACCGGCACGAGTTCAAAGTCGTTGAGCGGCGTGCAGTCGTCGCACACAGGTCTGACGCCCGCCATGGCGAGCATCGTGAGCGACTTGAGGGTGCGCGCCCCCGTGCCGCCTATTGCAAAGAGAAACAGTCTCATATCAGTCGTTAGTCGTTGGCAAGGCGGCATGGCCGCCTTGCACGGCACTCATTTATTAGTTATTGAAGCAGTTCAAGCGGCATAACCGCCTTTTGCTCTATTTATTGCGGGAAAGGGGTGTGGCGGCAGTTGGTGCTCCACCAGCGCATCGAGAGGGAGGCGACGATGAATAGCAGCGCGGCCCAGATGACGTGTTGCATCTCAAATTGGCCGAGTTGCACGGCGTAGTCGACGCCGGCGCTCGCCAGTGCCGCGTCGCTCACGGCGTAGCACGCCGCCGGTGTTGCTATGGCGGCCACCACGAGCATGAGCCCCCAGTGCCACCACCGGTCGAAGTACACCGAGTTGATGACGTAGTAGTAAAGGGCGGCGATGCCCCAGGTGATGGCCACGGTGAGCAACGCCAAAGTGGGATACACCCCCAGTTCGTACATCTCCTGACTGAAGTCGCGCTGGTAGTAGAGCGCCTCGTAGAGGCCGCCGCTCTCCAGATAAGCCGCCACAACAAACAGTACGCTCAACGCGATGCCCAATGTCAAAAAAATATATCGTTTCATTTAGTTGAGGTTTGGAGAGGCAAAACGTCGAGGCCGTTTTGCACCTGGCTCCTTTAATATAACTTCTTTACTCTTTGCTCTGGCCATCAAGACGCTTGATGTAGGCCCGGCGGCGCTTGGTGGGCTTGGTCTCGAAGTAGTCCCACTGGGTGAGCACCTTGCTGTTGGCCTCCAGTTCGGGGTTACTCTCGGCCACCTTATAACCGTGGCGTTGGAAACTGGGGATGAGGTCGGTGAACAGCAGCGCGTTCACCCCCTTGCTCTGATACTCCGGTTTGATGGCCACCAGCATCAGATCCACCACGGGGTTCTCGCCCTTGAACGCCCGCAGCAGGTGCCACCACCCGAAAGGCAACAGGCGTCCGCGGCTCTTGATGAGGGCACGGCTGAGCGACGGTATGGCGATACCCACTCCCACCAGTTCACCGTCATGCCCCTCGTCGCGCCTGACGATGAGCGAGATGTCGTCCAACGGCAGGAAAGGCAGATACATGTCGATGTAGTGGTCTATCTGGCGTTTGGTGAGCGGCGAATAGCCAAACAGGCTGTCGTAGGCCTCGTTAATGAGCGAGAAGATGGCGTCGCCATATTGCTTGACGAGTTTCTTGCGGCTGGTGAAGTGGACATTGTCCACGTTGTAGCGGCGCCTGACGATGTCGGCCACGCGCACCATCTTGGGTGGAATTTCGTCGGGGACGTAGATGAGCATACCCAGCCAGTCGGCGTCTTTCTCAAAGCCCATCCGCTCCATGTGTCGCGGGTAGTAGGCGTGGTTGTAGATTTCGGCCTGCGTCGCGTCGTAGTCAAATCCCTCGACGAGCATTCCCTCGCGGTCCATGTCGGTGAAGCCCATCGGCCCCACCATCGTGTCGAGGCCGCGTCCGCGTGCCCACTGCTCGACGGCGCCGAACAGGGCATCGACCACCTCATCGTCGTCGATAAAGTCCACAAAGCCGAAGCGCACCTCGCGCTTGCCGGTGCGCTCGTTCACGGCCTTGTTCTCGATGCCGGCGATGCGCCCCACGGGCTGCCCGTCGCGGTAGGCCATAAAGTAGATGCTGTCGCAGAAGTCAAACGCCGGGTTGCGGTCGGGCCGCAGGGTATCCACCTCGTCGATGACCAGTGCCGGCACATAGTGGTCGTTGTCGGCGTATAGGTAGTCGATGGGATATTCCACAAAGCGCGTCAGCGCACTCTTGGTGGGGGTTATCTGTCGAATTTCAACACTCATCTGAACATTATTTTGCTATAAGGTTGCAAATTTACAAAAAATACGGCACATGGCAAATAAAAAAGTGGTATGTGGCGATAATTGAAAATAAATGTTAAACGAGATTATTTACAAAAATTTGGAGGGTAACGATATTTTTTTTACCTTTGCACACTTTATCGTGTACCGAATTTAAAAAACAGTACCTATTATGACCGAGAAAACCATCAATACTCGAGTGCGCGAGTACGCCTACGATGAACTTGACGCCGAGGATCGTCAACTTGTGGAGATAGCCCGCGAGGCGACTCGCGGCTCCTACGCGCCGTATAGCCACTTCCACGTGGGCGTGGCTTTATTGCTTGATAATGGCCAGATTATCAAGGGAGCCAATCAAGAGAATGCCGCCTTTGGCGCCGGCACCTGTGGCGAACGCAGCGCGCTGTATAACGCGGCGGCCAACTATCCCGACAATGCAGTGATTAAACTCGCCGTGACCGCTTTCCACAACGGCGACATCGTGCCGGAGCCCTGCGCGCCGTGCGGAGTGTGCCGCCAGGCGATGATCGAGTTTGAGACCAAGAGCCACAAGCCGATGAAGGTATTGCTCGTGGGACGCGACCGCGTGCTTGCCCTGGACAGTTGCCACGACCTGCTGCCGCTCGCCTTTGACGAGTTCTAGAAACCATAGAATCCCTAGATTTCCTAGATTTCCTAGAAACACTAGTTGCGCTAGGGGGGCTTGTTGCAGGCCGTCGCGAAAGTCTTAAATTTTGTTATTTGGGCTAAAATGCCTACCTTTGTGCGCCGGAAATACCGAAACCGGTGGCTTTATCACGCTAATTATTTTTGTAACAACAATATACGATATGAGAAAACTAATTATGACAATGCTGGCAGGCTGCGCGCCGCTGGCAATGATGGCAAGCGAGGCCGACCTGAAGATGCCCGCCGACTTCGCCGACAAGGCGACAGTGCTCTATTGGGGATTTGCCGTGGTCGTGCTTGGCCTGCTGTTCGGCTTTTGGCAGTTTAACCGAGTGAGTCGCCTCAAGGCCCACAAGTCCATGCTGGAGATAGGTGACGTTATTTTCAAGACGTGCGCCACCTATCTCAAGCAACAGGGCAAGTTCTTGGGCGTGCTCTTCCTCTTTATCGGTGCCGCGGTGGTGCTCTACTTCGGGTTGCTCGAGGGAATGGAGGCCTGGAAGGTAGCGCTGATTTTGGGTTGGACCGTCATCGGCGTGCTCGGCTCCTACGGCGTGGCATGGTTTGGAGTGCGCATGAACACCTATGCCAACTCTCGCATGGCGTTTGCCTCGCTGCGCCGTCGCCCGTTGGACCTGCTCAACATTCCGCTCACGGCCGGCATGAGCATCGGCATTGTGCTGATTTGTGTGGAGTTGGTGCTGATGCTTGTCATCTTGATGTTTATGCCGGGCGATTTGGCCGGCAGTTGCTTTATCGGCTTTGCCATCGGTGAGAGCCTGGGTGCCAGCGCGCTGCGCATCGCCGGCGGCATCTTCACCAAGATTGCCGACATCGGCAGCGACCTGATGAAGGTTGTGTTCAAGATTGGTGAGGACGACCCTCGCAACCCGGGTGTAATTGCCGACTGCACCGGCGACAACGCCGGCGACAGCATCGGCCCGACCGCCGACGGTTTTGAGACCTACGGTGTGACCGGCGTGGCGCTGGTGTCGTTCATCCTGCTCGCCGTGCCGCAGCAGTTCCAGGTGGACCTGCTGGTGTGGATCTTTGTGATGCGCATCCTGGGCGTGGTGGCAAGCGTGGTGGCCTATTATATCAACGGCGCTATCAGCAAGGCGCGCTACAGCAGCGCCGACGACCTCGACTTCGAGAAGCCGCTCACCTCGTTGGTGTGGATCACCAGCATCCTCTCGATTGTCGCCACCTATGCCGCGAGTTACTTCCTGCTCAAGGACCTGCCGGACGAGAACTGGTGGATTGGTTTGGCGACCATTATCTCGTGCGGCACCCTGGGCGCCGCGCTCATCCCCGAGTTCACCAAACTCTACACGTCGCCCACCAGCGCCCACGTGGGCGAAGTGGTCAAGACGTCGCAACAGGGCGGCGCCTCGCTGAATATCCTCTCGGGCCTCGTTAGCGGTAACTTCGGCTCGTTTTGGACCGGCTTTGTGTTCTTCGCGCTGATGCTGCTGGCTTATATGGCCAGTTCCTACTATGATATGGGTGCCCTGCTGGGCAACTACCCCGCCATCTTCGCCTTTGGTCTGGTGGCCTTCGGTATGCTGGGCATGGGTCCGGTGACCATCGCTGTGGACAGTTACGGACCGGTGACCGATAACGCCCAGAGCGTCTATGAGTTGTCGCTCATCGAGGACGATGTCGACAAGGCCTCCAAGGAGATTGAGGCAGAGTTCGGCTTCAAGCCCGACTTTGAGAAGGCGAAGTATTACCTCGAGGCCAACGACGGTGCGGGCAACACCTTTAAGGCTACCGCCAAGCCGGTGCTCATCGGCACCGCTGTGGCCGGCGCCACCACGATGATTTTCTCGCTCATCCTGCTCATCCAGTCCACGCTGGGCATCCAGCCCGAGAGCGTGCTCAACCTGCTCAACCCCTACTCTATCCTGGGCTTTATCCTGGGCGGCTGTGTGATCTACTGGTTCACCGGCTCGTCGATGCAGGCCGTCACCACCGGCGCCAACCGCGCCGTGGAGTTTATCAAGGACAACATCAACCTTGACCTGAACGCGCCCAAGAAGGCCGACGCCGCCAAGAGCATGGAGGTGGTGCGCATCTGCACCGAGTATGCCCAGAAGGGTATGATTAACATCTTCATCGCCATCTTCTGCTTCGCGCTGGGCTTCGCGTGCCTGTCGTCGCCGGCGAGCATCGGCGGCAACGCGGCGGTGTGCCTCTTTGTGAGTTACCTGATTTCGATTGCCGTGTTCGGTCTGTTCCAGGCTGTGTTTATGGCTGACGCCGGTGGCGCGTGGGACAATGCCAAGAAGGTTGTTGAGGTTGACCTCAAGGCCAAGGGCACCGAGTTGCACGACGCCAGCGTCGTGGGCGACACGGTTGGCGACCCGTTCAAGGACACGTCGAGCGTGGCTCTGAACCCGATTATCAAGTTCACCACCCTATTTGGCGTGTTGGCTATGGAGATTGCCATCAGCGAGAACTTCCGTGAGGTGGCGCCGTGGGTGGGCATCGCCTTTGTGGCCATCGCGCTCTACTTCGTCTATCGCTCGTTCTACAAGATGCAGTCGCGTTGACGAGTCTACAGCAAAAAGTCGCGAACAAATTTAAATACGAATTACCATAAATTATCCATACTTTTAGACAGGAGAACATGAGTTTTAAGAGAACATGAGTTTAATTTCTTAAACACTACACGATTGATTTATGGGAATTTATGATTAAAAATTTTGTTGCGTAAGACGTAAGTCTCCCGTGAATTATCGTGAATTATCGTGAATAAAATATATTTACGGAAATTCACGATAATTCACGGGATTTTATTTTCGGGAGTTTTACGGATTTTGAGGTAGAAAGCAACAATAAAGGCGCCGCGGTCTTTCGACACGCGGCGCCTCCCCTTGCCCTTTTGCGGTGCGTACAGGACTCGAACCAGCGACCTCCTGCGTGACAGGCAGGCATTCTAACCAACTGAACTAACGCACCGTGGTTTGGTTTGCGGCTGCAAAATTACGTCAAAAATCGGAAACCGCAAAATTTTTGTTAAAAAAAATTACAAAAACGCGTTTTTCCCTGTCAAAAGGCCGCCTTATTTGTGGGAACGGGATTTTTTTCGGAAATTTGCAACCTAATAATATTCAACATGAATTATTATGAATTATTCATGAATTGTTGCCTCACGCGCAATAATAAACTTTGTGATTAATTCATGGAAATTCATGTTAATAATAAAACCAAACGATGATGAAAAGACTGATTGGATTGATGGTGGCCGCGGCGAGCGTTGCCGTTGCCAACGCGATACCGGCCAACCCGATGCCCGGAGTGTGTCAGCAGCCCGACGGCACGAGCGTGACCCTGCGGCTGGTGGGCGACGAGTTTTACCACTACAACTGCACGAGCGACGGCTACACCGTGCTGCGCAACAGCGCGACCGGTGCCTATGAGTACGCGCGCCTTGATGGCGCGGGGCGCCTGTCGTCGACGGGTGTGCTAGCCCATGATGCGGCGCGGCGCACTCCGTCGGAGATGTCGCTGCTGGCTATCACCGGCAAGCACGTCACCGACCGCGTTGCCTCGACCGAGGGCACACGCGCACGCCGTGCCCGTGACGAGCAGGGCGGCCTGAACCGCATCAAGCAGTTTGACTACGACAAGTTCCGCGGCTTGATTATCCTCATCAACTATAGCGACATCAAGATTGAACACGCCGATATCTATGAGGACATGGTGAACAAGCGTGGCTACACCGGCTACGACCAGTCGAACGTATATGGGCGGTTCACCGGCAGCGTGTGTGACTACTACCGCGAGAACTCGATGGGCAACTTCGACCCACAGTTTGACATCTACGGCCCGGTAGACGTGACCAACTACGCCTCCACACAGGGCAACGCCAGTTCGCGCTCGATTTTCCAGACGGCTATCCGCCTGCTCGACAACGAGATCGACTATTCGCAGTATGACACCGACGGCGACGGCTATGTGGACATGGTCTATTTTATCGTGGCCGGCTACGGCTCCAACACTCAGAATAACGACAGCCGCCTGCTGTGGCCCTACAAGAGCGGCTGGCTGACCAACAACCGCTTTGACGGCAAGCGCTTCAACCTGTATGCCTGCTCGACGGCGCTGATGGGTCAGGAGGGCAGCGGAGTGCCCGACGGCATCGGCACCATTTGCCACGAGTTCACCCACGTGCTGGGTTTCCCCGACCTCTACGACACCAACTACGAGACCGGCGGCCAGAGCCATGACCCGGGCAAATGGGACATTATGGCCAGTGGCGGCTATAACAACTACTCTCGCACCCCGGCCGGCTATTCGCTCTTTGAGCGATACACGTTTGAGTGGGCCGCGCCGCAGGTAATCACCGAGGCCGGCGAGTACTCCATCGAGCCGTTACAGACGGGCAACAGCGGCTACAAGTTGCCCACGGCCGAGGACAGCCGCGAGTTCTTCCTGATTGAGAACCGGCAGGCCACTCGCTGGGACGCGGCGCTGCCCGGCCACGGCATGGTGGTGGTGAGGGTTGACAGCACCAACGTGGCGGTGTGGAACAACAACACGCTCAACTGCGACCCCAACCACAACTACTACGAGTTGCTGCGCGCCGGCGGCAGCACCGAGGGCGACAAAACCAGCGACCCCTTCCCTGGCACCGACGGTGTGCTGATGCTTGACAATAGCGGAGTGGCGAACCTGTGCTCATGGGCCGGTGTCGAGAGCCCGTTTGTCATCACCGACATCGACGAGACGACCGGCGGCGCGGTGACGTTCCGCGTCATCAAGGCCGCTGACCAGCAGGTGCTCGTCGAGGACTTTGAGGAGATGCCGGTCAACGCGGCCACGCCGCTCAAGGGCGTGCAGGGCCGATGGGCCACATGGACGCTGAACAAGGCCAACGTGATGGCCGGCGAGGAGGGTGTGACGTGCAACGGCGCGCAATCCATGGGCATGTACACGCCCAGCATGATTCAGATGGAGACCGACCTCGACTACCGGCTGACGATGGTGCGCGCCAACGTGTTCAACAGCAGCGCCGCGGCGGCCAAGTTGCGCCTCTACGTGAGTTACGATGGCGGCAAGACGTGGAAGGACCCGGCGAGCGACCACACCGTGAGCATTGCCGGCAGCGCCATCGGCACGGTGATGTGGAAACTCAACGAGAATACCGACAAGCCCGTGCGCCTGCGCATCAACATGACGGCCGGCAGCAAGGTGAAGACGTCGCGCCTCTACATCGACGACCTGCGGCTCTATCACAACGGCAAGCAGGAAGCCGAGCCCTCGCTCAAGGGCGACGTCAACAACGATGGCGTGGTGGACGTGGGCGACGTGAACGCCGTGCTGGCCGCCATCCTCACCGCCGACAGCGACACCAAGTATGACGTGAACGATGACGGCAGCGTTGACGTTGGCGACGTGAACACCATCCTCGATATAATCCTAAACAACAATTCTCAACCCTAGGAATCCTAGAAACACTAGAAATCCTAGAAATCCTAGAAATCCTAGTTTCTAACTACCCAAAATAATGAAGAGATTAATGCTGGCAACATTGGTTGCCACAACCGCGGCCGTAGCAGCAATCGCCATACCCGCCGACCCTCGTCCGTCGCGTGTGGCTCAGCCTGACGGCGACAGCCTGACCGTTGTGCTCAACGGCGACGAGTTCTATCACTACTACACCACCACCGACGGCTACACCCTGCTGCCCGGTGCGGACGGCTACTGCTACGCGCGCCGCGATGGCGAGCGGCTGGTGTCGACAGGCGTAATGGCGCATGACGTGCGCCGTGCGAGCGAAATGGCGACCATTGCCGCGCTGCCCCACCGGCTGATTGACAAGTCGATGGTGTCGCGCGCCCATGAGATGCGCGCCCGTCGCGACAGCCGCGCGCTGCCCTCGACGGGCCTGACGGCGCGCGCACCGCGCCGCATCCCCGGCGCCGACTTTGACTACAGCAACTTCCGCGGCCTGATCATCTTGATCAACTACAACGACAAGAAGTTCACGCGCGACAAAGCCTTCTACGACGAGATGGTCAACACCGAGGGCTACAACGGCTTCACCCACTCGGGCCAGCGCAAGCGCTGCGTGGGTTCGATGCGCGACTACTTTGAGGCCCAAAGCAACGGCGCCTTTGTGCCGCAGTTTGACATCTACGGTCCGGTGGACGTTGACTACCCCTGCACCAAGCCTCACGGCACCGACGACACGTTTGACATCTTTGCCGACGCGCTGAAGGCGCTCGACGACGAGGTGGACTTCTCACAGTATGACACCAACGGCGATGGCATCATCGACATGGTGTACTTCATCACGGCCGGCTACAGCGCCAACTATGGCGGCAACAACCAGGGCTACCTGTGGCCGCACGCCTATTACCTGATCAACTGGACGCAGACCGGCTACGAGACGCTTGACCTGGACGGCTGCTCGTTCTGGCGCTACGCCTGCTCGACCGAGATTTACGGTTGGGAGAGTTACGGCCACACGGTGCCTCTGGGCATCGGCACGATGTGCCACGAGTTCAGCCATGTGCTGGGCTTGCCGGACCTATACGACACCAACTACGCCGAGGGTGGCCAGAGCGTTCACCCGGGCGAGTGGGACGTGATGTCAGGCGGTAGCGGCATCGACGAGGGCCGCACCCCGGTGGGCTACTCCATTTGGGAGCGGTACACGCTGGGCTTTGCCGAGCCGCAGGTGCTCAGCGAGGCGGGTTCCTATACTTTGAACGAGTTGCAGAGCACCCGCGAGGGCTTCCTGCTGCCAACGGCTAACGAGAAGGAGTACTTCCTCTTTGAGAACCGGCAGAAGACCGGATGGGACACCTATCTGCCCGGCCACGGCATGCTGGTGGCGCGCGTGGACGAGAGCGTGGACGCCGTGTGGGAGGACAACACGGTCAACGCCACTGCCAGCCACAACTACTATGAGTTGCTGCACGCCAACGGCGGCGAAGACATCGGCGCGGGCAACGCCTTCCCGGGCACGTCGGGAGTGACGCGCCTCAACAATTTCACCACTCCCAACCTATTGACGTGGGACCAGTCGCCCAGCCCGATTGTGCTGCAAAATATCGCCGAACGCGGCGGCGTGATCACGTTTGACGCCATTAGCGACGACTCGATGCAGAGCGTGGTGGAGGACTTTGAGACAATGCCCGTGACCACCGAGCAGAGCGTGACCGGCGTGAAGGGCCGCTGGGCAACGTGGAACCTGACCAAAGCCGCCGTGACCGAGATTGAGGACGGACAGCAGGGCAACGGCAGCCATGCCGTGGCAATGATTCGCCCCAGCCAGTTGCAGATGGCCAAGCCAATCGACTGCGACTACGTCTACCGCGTGTCGCTGCACGCCACCAACACCGCCGCCACAGCCTCCAAACTGGTGCTATACACGTCGGTGGACGAGGGTGTGACCTGGGTGAGCCAGGGCGCGGTGACCATTGCGGGACAGGAGAGCACCTCGGCCTCGTGGAACATCGACTTCAGCGAGCCTGTGCTGCTGCGCGTGAACATGACCAGCGGCACCACGGCGATGCGCACGGCCACCTTTATCGACGACCTGACGGTGTACTACACCGGCGAGATGCGCCTCGATGACGAGGGCGACCCGCTGGACGTGAACAGCGACAGCCGTGTTGACGTGGGCGACGTGAACGCCATCCTTGCCGCCATCCTCGCCGGCAACAAGGACGCGGTACTGGACGTGAACGGCGACGGCCGCGTTGACGTTGGCGACGTGAACACCATCCTCGACGCTATCCTCTCAAGCGATCAATAATGCGAAACTCAACACTTGAGTCTACCGCAAAAAGTCGCGGATTAATTTTAACACGAATACCCATTAATTATCCATTAATATTTATTCAAAACAACAACTCTGCGACTAAGATTAATGAATATTAATGGATATTTATGTAAAAAAACTTGCGGTATGAGACTATTCACTTTATGCAGTGGACTCACACTTCGTACTTCGTACTTTGTACTTTGTACCTTGATAACAGCGTTCACTGCCCACTGCGGCGGCTGGAGTTACGGCTTTGACGCCGGAGTGGGCTTGCAGGCTCCCGTTGGCGGTGCCGCCGACCTGATTAAGACCACCGTCAACTTTGGTGCCGGCATCGAGGGCGGTTACGATGGCCTGCGCCTTAAGGTGGGCTTCACCTACGGGCAGCCAACCATCCGCATCGACAATCCCTTTGGCATCTTCGATGAGAACGGCCGCGACCTGCAACTCAACAAGTCACGCAACTTGAGCAATTTCGCCGTGTCGCTTATGGCCGGCTACCGCATCAAGGCGAGCGACCGCGTGGTCGTCACGCCGTTGGCCGGCGCTTACTACAGCCGCCTGTCGTGGACGGTAAACGACATCGAGTGGAGCAAGAACGAGGCGGGACGCGACGTGTTTGCCGTCATTAACGCCACAGATGTGGCGCTCGGCAGTTGGTCATGGCGCGCCCAGGCCGATATTGACATCAAGTTGCACGGCCAGTTTGTTGATAAAACGCGCTACACGTCCAGCCTGCGCATCTCACCCTGGGTGGCCGGACTGCGTTTCCATGGCGGCCTGCCGCAGGCCTACCGCGGCACCTGCCTCGGCCTCACCGTGGCCTACGCCGGCCTCTTCACCACCCTGCGATAAAATCAGAAGCGAACATTGCAGCCTGTTTTTTATTCCAACACCAACCCGTGAAGCGGGTGATTGGTTTATAGGTGGGGTTCGCTTCGCTCACCCTCGCCTATGGGTCAAATACCCACTTCACGGGTTCTACTATTTCTATTATTATTTTTAAAAACAACGATATGAAGCAGTACTATTTTATTTCGATGGTAGTGGCGGTAGTTATTGTGGCGGTTCTCACCGCGATGAAGCCGGCACTGAAACTCGACAGCACTACATTCAGCGTCGACATCCGTTGCCAGAACTGTGTGAACCGCCTCGAGGCGGGCCTGCCCGAGGTGTGCCCCGGCATTTTCAGCATCGAGGCCGACGTACCCACCCACAAAGTCACTGTCACCTATGAACGCGGCACCGAGACCGTCGAGAGCCTGCTCGAGGGTTTCAAGGCGCTTCGCTTCAAGGCGAGTGTCGACGGTGAAGTGGAAGTGAGCGGCGCCTCTTGCGGCAACTGCACTCACGGCCGGGGTGAGCAGTGTGACCACGATGCGACCCCCGACAGCGCCCCGGCCTCTTTGCCGGGCCGTGGCGGCCGCCCCTACTGCAAAATCCCGCCCACTCCCCGCCCCCACTGACCCGTTCGGAGGTTGAGGGTTGAGGGGTTGAGCCTCGTGGTGGGCAGAATAAATTCTGCCCCTACAAGCGCTCGGAGATAATGGATTTGTCTCAGGAACGGCCAGGCCAAGGCCAGGCCCTACATTTATTACCATTTGCGATAGCAAATGGTTCAACCATCAACCTCTCAACCATCAACCTCTCAACCATCAACCCCTCAACCTTTCATGACGATATTTCTCATCGGATTTATGGGCAGCGGCAAGACAACGCTCGGCATTGAGTTGGCCCGTTGCATGGATATGCCCTTTATCGACCTTGACGAGTTTATCGAGGAGCAGTGCGGCGCTACCATCAACGAGATTTTTGCCACAGTGGGTGAGGAGCGTTTCCGCGAGATTGAGAGCGAGGCACTGCGACGCGTGGCCGGCGACGACGCGGTGGTGGCCACCGGCGGCGGCACTCCACTGCGACAGGGCAACATCGAACTGATGAACGCCTGCGGCCTCACTATCCACCTCACCACTACGCCCGAAGTTATTATGCGCCGCCTGCTGTTGCCGGAGCAACGCGCCAAGCGCCCGCTGCTGGCCGGCAAAAGCGACGACGAGATTGCCGCCTACGTCGGCGCCGAACTTGAGCGCCGCGCGCCATTCTACGACAAGGCGATGCTGCACTTCGACAGCACCGACATCGAGACCGCCGAGGCCACTCGCGCCACTGCCGCCGCCCTCGCCGGCGTCTTGTCTGACTTGTCCTCCCCAATTAATTCCCCCTCCTAAAGAGAGGGAGGAAAGCGTTTAAACTGAAAAACTCTCGAGCAATCGAATAATCGAAATCATCAATGAGACCAAGCGCTTTAGCATCACTCTCCCCCTCCTTCAGGAGGGGGCTGGGGGGAGGCATGTTGGCACTATTACTTTTCATGCCTCTGGCAGCCTCCGCGGCCGGCCACGTGACGCTGCGCGACACGCTGACGACGTGCGAGATATACCCCGGAACGGTGCACACCCTCGAGGTGACCGTGCCTGACAGTTATGACCCGTCGGCGCCGGCCGCCCTTGTGGTGGGCCTCGACGGCCCGCTGTGCAACGCGCCGGCAATTATCGACAGCCTTACGGCTGCCGGCCGCCTGCCGGTGACCATCGGCGTGTGGCTGCAGCCGGGCCGCATCACAGCGGCTGATGGCACCGTGCTGCGCTACAACCGCAGCAACGAGTTTGACGCCATCGACGACTGCTTCGTCCACTTCCTCGCCACCGAGGTGCTGCCCGCCGTGGGGCGCCTGAGCACGCCCGACGGCCGCCAAGTGCGGCTGAGCGACAACGCCGCCGACCGCATGATAATGGGGCTCAGCAGCGGCGGCATCGCGGCCATGGTCGCGGCGTTCCAGAGGCCGGACCTGTTCGGGCGCGTGTTCAGCGGCGTGGGCACGTTTGTGGCCATGCGCGGCGGCAACGACCTGCAGGCGCTCGTGCGCAAGACCGAGCCACTGCCGCTGCGCGTCTATCTGCAGGACGGCACCCTCGACGCGTGGAACCCGCTGTTCGGCCACTGGTATGAGGGCAACCGTATGTTGGCCACAGCGCTGGAGTTTGCCGGCGTTGCGTTGCACTGCGACTGGAGCGACGGCGGACACAACGTGCGGCGCGCCACCGAAGTCTTTCCCGAAGCCCTTGAATGGCTATGGAGCGAGCCTCCAACCGTGGGACACACGTCAAATGATTTCTTGCAAGCCCTCTTGCCCGACGGCGAGGACCACGACTGGCACGAAGCGGAACCGTGGGACATCGCCAACGATGAAGAGTTCTTGCATCTGAAAGACTTTTACCCCGACAGCACCATCGTGGTGTGGTGGGATAATGCCGACAACTGCCTGTGGCAGGGCATCCGCGGCGAGAAAGGCGCGATAGAGAACGCGCAGCGGTTCTACTATTTGCACTACTATAATAGGAGGATTATGGTCACCCACATGGAGTTTGACGCCGCCGGCAACCTGTGGGCAGCCACTGACGCCGGTCTGCAAATCTGTGACCAGAACGGCCGTGTGCGCGCCATCCTGCGCTATCCGGCCGGCATGATTGCGCCGCGTTCGATTGTTATAGGCGAGGGATACATCGACATCATCGGCAAGCAAATTGACGCTCTTCACCGCGTCCATTACCGCCGCGCGCTGCGCGTCCGCCCCGTCACACCCGGCGTCCGTCCCCCAAGCCAAGGCCAAGGATAGCCACAGCATCAAAGCCGGTGAGATGTTAACTTTTAGATTATTACTGTACGGTAAATTAAATAAACATTCAGATAATCGATTATATTATAGCAATTTAGGCGCCTTTGCCATTGTCGGGGCTTACTCTATGGCCTCGCCAAGGCGAGGCCAAGAGCCCCCGATAGGGGGCGACAGCACATAGGCGGGGGCGCTAGCCCCCGTAAACATGATGGGCAGAATAAATTGCTCCCGTTCGGTCGCGAGCTAAAGGTTCTGCCCCTACAAGTTACCGCAGCCCCGTAGGGGCGACAGT
>JAFTDD010000060.1 GCA_017454355.1 Muribaculaceae bacterium | reverse complement strand
TCGTTTTAAAACTTAAACGCCGACGACAATAGCCGCATGCCGCCACAAGCAGTGTGCTTTCTTTCGTCTGCCATTAAATAGAATTATTAACCCGAAGTGCTGGAAATCAGCTCTTTATAACACAAATATTTTCGAATGAAAAAACTTTCGCATCACCAAATAGCGACTTTTCTGACAGACTATGCTTTGAGCGAGTTGGTGAAGTACGTAATGGAGGATACGGGTTGCGGCATTGAGCAAGCAATGGAGCGTGTTTATAATTCCCCGTTGTTGCCTGCATTGCAAGACGAGGAAGGTGAACTATATGTGCAAAGCCCCGCCTATCTATATGAGTTGATGAATAATATGTGAAATCGTTATCGGCCGGATCCAGCATCGCTTGGTTACCGGGGGGAGGTGCGGCGGCCGATGGTGATGTCGTATCCGAGCAGGGTGTAACTCACGTCGTAGGGGGTGGCGCTCTTGCGGGGTTTGCCGCTGCCGTGGTAGTAGAACTCGTGGTGGGTGTCGAACGAACGGAACTCGCTGACGGTGGTTTTGCCGGGCTCGAGCACGGCGCGGATGGTGACATCGCGCTCATTGAACACTTCGCCGGTCATCGTGCGGTAGGTGAGGTGGACGTGGACGGCGGCGATGGTGTGGCCGGTGTTGTTGGTCACCATGACGCTCTCTTTGTTGTCCATGGGTCGCTTGCTGTAGCCGCGCAGGGTGATGTCGCCGGGCGAGACGGTATCGGGTGCAGCGATGCGCTCCCGGCCGGGGCTGTTGAGGGTATCGGGTGCGGCGGTGCGTGCCCGGCCGGGACTGTCGAGAGTGACGCGCTCGCCGGAGGTGAGGCTGCCACGCGTGGTATTGACGCGCTGGGCGGTGGCGGTGGCGAGAACTGATATGCAGAGCAGCAGGCAAGAGAGTCTCATTACAGATAAACGATTGGTCGGGTGGCAGCCTCGGTGGCCGGGTAGATTTTTTTGAGACCGAGCGGCATACGCTCGCCGACGGGTTGCGGCACGACGCTCATGCCGCCGAATAGCGATGGCAGGAAGCGCAGCACGTTCACTCTCACTTTCACTTGCCAGTGTGGCGGGTCAAAGGTGAGTTCGGTGTTGTTCTCGTTGACGTGTGCGACGGTTTGCAGGGGAGTGGTCAGGGTGAGGCGGTCGCGCTCGCTGTAGAGGGTGAGTGAGACGCGGTCGTTGACGGCACTCGGCTCGATGTGGCCAATCACCACGCCGGGCAGCAGTTCCACGTCGTCGCCGGCGAGCATCACCATGATGTGGCAAGGGCTGACAGCGGTGGCATGAGGACAGGGAAGCACGCCCACGGTCATACTCTCGGCGGGATAGAACCAGATGCCCTCGATGCCCTGGACGGGCGAGGTGTCGACCCAATGTCGCATCCACGCCTCGTCGACGCCGTCCATTGCTCGCGGCACCGCCTCGAGGTGGCTCACCGCGCCGGCTGTGATGCCGCTTGCCACGACAAGAGTCATGCACATCAGTTGCCGAAAGCAAATCATGCCGCAATTCCGCAATCTCATGAATTTACGTGAGAAATATAAGGCAATTAGTGTTTAATTCTATCGTCAGATGGTGGCGAAGCGGTAAGCGAGGCCGAAACTGAGGATTTCCTTCAACTGCCAGTATTTCCAACTCTTGTTCCAAGTGTGGGACTTGTCGTAGCGCAGATGGACGAAGATTTTGGTGGTCAGATACTTGGTGATGGTGAAGTCAAACGTGTTCTCAAAGTCGCCTTGCACATATTTGTAGTTGGTGAACACATATAGGCGGCTGTTCCACGTGATGTTGGGCCCGAGTTTCATCATCAGTTTGGCCTCCACGTTGCTACCGAAGTCGCTCTTGGTGTGATGGCCGGCCTTGATGCCAAAGGTGGTCGGGTCAATGTCGGTGATGTTGCGGCAAATCTTCAGGTTATAAGAGAACGGGGCGATTGCAAGAGTGAACACCTTGTCGCCGTCCTTGCTCTTGTATTCGTAGGTCATACCGAGACCGAGGTTCAACTCGCCGGGCGAGAGGAACGCGGCGGTCATGTCGCGCGTGTTCACCTTGTAGTTGTTGAAGAACTGCGTCTTGAACTGCAGCATCGCGCTGTAATACCAGTGCTTGACGGCCTTGTAGCCCAGTTGGCTGGTGAAGAGGAAGTTGTCCTCGTTGATGGCGTAGTTGCGCAGGCTGTCGGCATGGGCGGTGCTCACACCGAGTTTGTACTGCACCAGGTTGTTGAACAGCCAGTTGGGGTGCACCTCCTGATTGAGGTTGCAGGTCCACTTGACATCGGCGAGGATGTTGAGGTTGTTCTCACCGCCCTGATACCAGTTGGGGCTGATGTAGGCTTGGGTGAAATGCAGCGAGCCGTCGAAGGTATGCAGCCAATTGTGGATGGGTGCCGGTGGCGCGACGGGCGCGGTGACGTCGGCGGGTGCCTCGACTGGCGGCGTGTCGATGGTGAGCAGCGCCAATTCGGGCGCGGCCTCGATGACGGCGGCTTTCGGGGCCTCGGGCAGGGTCCGCGAGTTGTATTCCACCAGTTCGGGGTGGGCGAGGGCGGCGCGGTAACGCGCGTCGCTCTGGCGGGAGGCACTGCTGTTGGCATCGGTGAGCCACTCGGGGGCGTAGGCCATATCGGTGGCGGCACCACTACGGTCAGCCACATCGGGCACGGCGATGGTGTCGACGGCGGCCACCTCTCGGTAACTGTCAAAAACCAGCGGCAAGGCCAGGGTGCCGGCGGCCTGCTGTGCCGCGGCGGGGAGCAGCGCCGCGAGCGTCATCATTGTGATAATCGTTCTCTTCATATTTCGTTATTCGTTATTCGTTATTCGTTAATCAAAACGGCGAGGCCGTTTTGCACACCACTCTTTTGTTACTCTTATCCTATCTCAACCGCCGACTCCCCTCCTTTAGGAGGGGTGGGGGGAGGCTTTATGCGTCGAAGACGCGGCGGCCGTCGGGTTTCTCCGGCTCCGGTTCGGGCTTTTGGTCTTTGTTGTCGCGTTGCTGCTTCTCGGCGTCCTCACGCTTCTGCACCTTTTGGCGTTTGAGGCCTTTCTTGGGACGGTCCTTACCAATGGCAAAACTCTTGATGATGCCGTCCACCGTCTCCCGGTTGCCGTAGAGGTAGTTGATGGTTACCTCCACAATCAAGTCCTTCTTGTCGCTCACCAGGCAGGCGATGACGGCTCGCGAGCCGTCGGGCATGGTGCCGTCGATGGCAAACGTCTTGAATCCTTTCACTTTATACTTTGGGGTGGAGGTGTCGTACATGCCGTAGCCGAGCGCGACGCTCTGCAGGTGTTCGGGCAGGTAGTCTTTCTCCTTGGTGCCCTGACGCTTGGTGAACAGTTGCACCGTGACGGCCATCTCGTCCCACCGGATGTCGAAGCGCGTGTTGCTGTTATAGGTCACCCAACCCTCGTCCGGCGTCTCGAACGACAGTTCGTGGGCGCTCCAGTTGAACATTTCGGCAGAGGCCGTGGCGACCCACAATAAATTACAAAGTACAAAGTAAAAAGTAAGAAGTATGTTGTGAGATTTCTTTT
>JAFTDD010000059.1 GCA_017454355.1 Muribaculaceae bacterium | reverse complement strand
GGCGAGTTCGTCGCAGATGATTTTGTAGGCTTCGGCGCGGCCTTCCTGGTCGCGGGTGAAGCATTTGAGAGCGTAGAACTTGCCGCTGCCGTCCTGCATCTTAAAGACGACGGCAAAGTTGCCGCTGCTCATCACGGGGTTACCGTCCTTGTCGAGCACCGGCCGCAAGTGGGTCAGCGTCGCGAGATTCTCCTCCGCGTATCGTATCGCCTCAATATATTCCGAAATCGTAGGATAGACCATAATTCTGTTCAATCAGCATCAGTTACAACAATCTGTAATGCAAAAATCATGCCAAAAACGTTGCGCGACTAAAATGGTAGGTCAGCACTAGAAAGGTCATCATCACTAGGCCAGTACTCTGGATTATCGCCCTTCTCCACTAAAAGATGAATAAATTCTGGCAATTGCTCTTGGAAATGCGCCATCGAGCCGGCGGGAATTTCAATCCTTTTCAGATTGGAGCAGCCATCAAACGCCTTGTCGCCGAACCATATTATCGAGTCGGGTATGCTCACGCTCGTCAAGCCGCGGCAGCCACTGAACGCCCGGTTGCCGATTTCAGTCACCGAGTTGGGTATGGTCACGCTCGTCAATCCGCTGCAGTCACTGAACGCCCCGTGGCTGATTTCAGTTGCAGAGTTGGGGATGGTCACGCTCGTCAAGCCGCTGCAGCCAAAGAACGCATGGTCGCGGATGGAGGTGACTGAGTCGGGTATAACCGTTCTTTGACAGCCGGCTATAAGAGCATTTGATGATGTCTCAATTATAGCATTACAATTATTGCGGGAATCATAATTAGGATTACCGTTTTCAACAACGATGGTTGTCAAACCGCTGCAGCCACTGAATGTCCATTTGCCGATAGAAGTCACTGAGTCGGGTATGGAAACGCTCGTAAATCCGCTGCAGTTCTTGAACGCCTCGTCGCCGATTTCGGTCACCGAGTCGGGGATGGTCACGCTCTTCAGGCCGCTGCAGCCCCTGAACGCATAGTCGCCGATTTCGGTCACCGAGTTGGGAATGGTCACGCTCGTCAAACTGTTGCAGTCATAGAACGCATAGTTGCCGATTTCGGTCACCGAGTTGGGGATGGTCACGCTCGTCAAGCCGCTGCAGCCACTGAACGCGGAGTTGCCGATGGAAGTCACCGAGTTGGGGATAGTCAAATTGGTTATTTCTGTATCATTCAGGTATAAATGATGTGCATAATATAGCGGATTGGCCGTAGTATTTTTAAAATGAATCGCGCACCATTTTGCCAAGTTATAGATATGCACGCTTGTCAAGCCGGTGCAGTCACTGAACGCCCGGATGCCGATTTCAGTCACCGAGTTGGGGATGGTCACGCTCGTCAATCCGCTGCAGCCATTGAACGCCCGGATGCCGATTTCAGTCACCGAGTTGGGGATGATCACGCTCATCAATCCGCTGCAACCAGAGAACGCATTGCGACCGATTTTTGTCACCGAGTTGCCGATGGTCATGCTCGTCAAGCCGGTGCAGTCACTGAACGCCCGGATGCCGATTTCAGTTACCGAGTTGGGTATGGTCACGCTCGTCAATCCGCTGCAGCCCTGGAACGCGGAGTCGCCGATGAACGTCACCGAGGTTGGGATGGTCACGCTCGTCAATCCGCTGCAGCCCTGGAACGCGGAGTCGCCGATGAACGTCACCGAGTTGCCGATAGTCACTCTAGTCAAACCGTGGCAGTCGCGGAACGCCCAGTTGCCGATGGATGTCACCGAGTTGGGTATGATCACGCACATCAGGTCGCTGCAGTAACAGAACGCGGCTTCGCCGATTACGGTCACCGAGTTTGGAATGGTCACGCTCGTCAAGCCGTGGCAGCCAAAGAACGCACGGTCACCGATTTTTGTCACTGAGTCGGGTATGGTCACGCTCGTCAAACCGCGGCAGCCACTGAACGCGGAGTTGCCGATGGAGGTCACCGAGTTGCCGATTGTCACGCTCGTCAATCCGCGGCAGTAACTGAATGCCTCGTAGCCGATGGAAGTCACCGAGTCGGGAATGGTTACGCTCGTCAATCCGCAGCAGCCATAGAACGCCGCACGTCCGATGGATGTCACCGAGTTGCCGATGGTCACGCTCGTCAAGCCGCTGCAATCCCGGAAAGCACACTCGCCGATGGAGGTTATGCTATTTGGAAGTCGGATGCAATCTTTATCATAAAGTCCCAACTTTCGAACAATTTTTTTCGTTAATTCGCCGGATTGCCCCGTCAGTCCGAGGAACCAGTCGAAGTTGTGTTCAGACAGGAATGCCCCTGACAGTGCCGAGATATATGTGCCTAAATGATAAGCCAGTCCTTTGTTCGTTTGCGATAGTTCAAGGATGCGGAGAAGGGTAGCACTATGTGAGGGATTGCGGTTGTCCGACTCGACCAGCAGCAAGTTGTCCGCCGACATCTCCTCGTCGAGCCATGACGGGTTCAGCGAGAGCGTTTTCAGCGACAACGCGATGGACGCCATGGCGATGTCGTCGATATGCTCGTCAAAGTCGGCCGCCGTCCGATTGGGATGCCTGTAGTCTGGACTGCCGAGTTCCCGCGCCTGCTTACCGCGCATTGAAGGGAAAAACATCCCGTCGTAGTCCACCACAACAATTGAGTCATCTGTCCTGACTATGATGTTGTCGGGCTTCAAGTCACCATGGGCGAACGGCTGCCCGACCATCCACTCGGCGAATAGGTTGAAGTTGAAGCACAGCCTGCCAAAATAGAATGGACTATTCTTCTTGTTTTCGATATACTGCGTGAGGTTAATCCCCTCCACCCAGTCCATGAGGAGGACGGGGAATTCGGTTTCGTCTGTCTGCTTGCTATCAACAAACAGCTCTTTGTCGTAGTATTCGGTTTGGACGAAGTATGGTGAGGCGATTTTGGCGAGTTCGTCGCAGATGATTTTGTAGGCTTCGGCGCGGCCTTCCTGTTCGCGTGTGAAGCACTTGAGGGCGTAGAAGCGTCCGCTGCCGTCCTGCATCTTGAAGACGACGGCGAAGTTGCCGCTGCTCATCACCGGGTTGCCGTCCTCGTCGAGCACCGGCCGCAGGTAATTCAGTTGGTCCAGATTCTCCTCCGCCAACTTTATCGCCTCAACATATTCTGAAATCGTCGGATAAGTCATAATACTATGAATACAGTCTCACGATGGGAAACAAGTATAGGTTAGTTATCTTTGCAAATGTAGGCTTTTTTTCTGAAACGGCAAAGCGTTAGACTCGGAAAAGTTGCTTGACCTCGTTACGGCCCATCAGTTTATTGAACCAATCTTTTAGTGACATAAGTCGTTAGTCAAATGCAATAAATGCAATAAATGCAATAAATACATTCGGATTATGCAACTTTTGTGCCAAAAGATACCCACTATGCCGCAAGCGGCCAGGCCCTACTGCGTCGATGCGAGCGGCCAGGCCCTACAAGTTCAGCGGCAAACTGTGAAACAGAAGAACCGTCCCCGTGTTTTACAAGAACCGTCCCCAAACGTCCCAATAAATTATCTGTAGTGTATAAAATTTGCCTTTTTTTATACACTACACTTGCAAAATCGTATAAAATTCGCTATCTTTGTCGCCAAAAAGGCATCAAGATGAAAACGATACTCCAAAAACAGCGTCATGAACGTGATGAACTATTGAGCCGAACCTACATTAGGCGGCGCATATCCTATGACCCCTCGCGACTATTGACCTCTTCACTGATAAAGCTCATTACCGGGCCACGGCGTTCCGGCAAGTCAACACAAGCCCTGATGATGCTGAGGAATAAGAATTTCGCATATCTCAATTTTGACTCGCCGGAATTACTCGCCTCATGGAATGCCGACCTGGTGATGAGAATGCTTGACGATGTGTACCCTCATTATGAGTATCTTTTGCTCGATGAGGTTCAGAACCTTGACCAATGGGACTTGTGGGTGAGTGAGTTGTATCGTCGTGGAATTAATCTGGTCATAACCGGCAGCAATGCCAAGATGCTGTCGAGCGAGATGGCAACTGTGCTCACCGGGCGTTTCCTGCAGTTGGAGATGTTGCCATTCAGCCTTGAGGAATTTTTTGACATCCATCATCTTGAACTGCATCGCCTTGCGCCGGAGCACCAAGTTGAGGCTTCATCGTTGATTGATGACTATTTGCGTAATGGTGGCTTTCCCGAGGCGGTAGCCAATAGGACTGTTTCTCAAAGTTATCTTGCCACTCTTTTTGACTCTGTCGTTTGGAAGGACATCGTGACTCGCCACAGAGTGCGCAACACCGTCGAGATGAACAACCTCGCGATGTTTCTTGTGTCAAATATATGTGCTCCGGTTAGCGCCAACTCGTTGGCGGAAACGTTGGGTTTTGCCAACGTCAACACTGTGGCCAAGTATATGGACTATCTGCATGAGCCTTATCTGTTCTATTATCTGTCGAGATACAACAATAAGTTGAGATTGATGAAAAAAGCGCCACGAAAGGTTTATGTGGTCGACAATGGTTTTGTGAACGCCAAAGCCTTCTCGTTGAGCGATAACTTGGGCAAGTTGCTTGAGAACCAGGTTTTTGTCGAGCTGTTGCGTCGCGGAGGTGATGTTGAGAAATCGCTGTTTTATTATCGCTCGCGCAACGACAAAGAGGTTGACTTTGTGGTGCGAGACGGCTTTCACGTCAAGCGATTAGTCCAGGTGTGCTATGACATGGGCAACACAAAAACGGCAAAACGGGAAATAAGCGGCTTGCTCGAATGTGCCTCAGAGCTGCATTGCGATGACTTAATGATTGTCACCAATGCACAAAAAAATATTGTGGAGCGTGATGGCCTTACAATTCACATCGTACCAATAACTGAATTTTAATAAACTGAGACCCTGCACAATACTTCGGTAAAAAATGAAAAAGTGCTATAAATAATTGTTTCGCGTCTATTTTCGTCTATAACGACGTCTATTATCGTCAATTTTTTATTATTCACAATTGTTTCGCGTCTATTTTCGTCTATAACGACGTCTATTATCGTCAATTTTTTATTATTCACAATTGTTTCGCGTCTATTTTCGTCTATAACGACGTTTATTATCGTCAATTGTATATATTATTATGCAGATTTTCATCTCTCGTAAATTTACGTAAATTATCGTAAATATCTTATTTCCCTCTTGTTCTCCTTTCCGGAAATAATCCTCCTGTCCTCTTGTCTAAAATTTTATGCGATTTATATTTATTAATGGATTTACGTCAATTTACGGGAATTTGCTTTCTTGCAGTGGGCTCTAAACTCAAGTTCCTAAAGTAGATAAATTGAAGGTTGTGAGAAATGTAGGGGCAGAATTTGTTCTGCCCACCTGCCGCAAATGGGCAGAATTTCTATACATTATACATTAATTATGCATTAAATCGGTAATTCTCAACATAATAATTTATGGATACCTCAACACGCACAAGCGGCCGGGCACTACAGAGTCAGCGCAGCGTGGGGACGGTTCTTCTGTTTCACAGCTTGCTGCTGAAACAGAAGAACCGTCCCGTGATTTATGAGAAAATTTATGTTCTTTTGTTCTTCTGTCTAAAAATATGTGTGGTGGTATGAAAAGTTTTTTGTAATTTTGCCAAAATGTTATTTTATGGCTGTTTCAGAGAGAGAGTATATTGAGGCCATCAATGCCCGTCGCGAGTTTTTTAAGAGCATCGCGGCGGTGGCGGCACGCCTGCACGATGTGGCGGCGAACCAGCGTTATGGCGGCAAGTTGCCTTATAGTTTCCACTTGAGGCGGGTTGCCGAATTAACGATGAGGTACGCCGGTGAAGTGCTTGCCTCGATTGATGATATTGACGCTCTCTACTTTGGCGCATGTTTTCACGACAGCATTGAGGATGCGCGTCAAACTTACAACGACGTGCAGAAAATCGCTTTGCGGTTTCTTGACGCGGAGCACGCGCTGATGGCGACGGAGATTGTCTATGCGCTGACGAATGAGAAGGGTCGCACGCGTGCCGAGCGTGCTTGTGAGCGGTATTATGAGGGGATACGCACTACGCCTTATGCTCCGATTGTGAAACTTGCTGACCGGTTGGCTAATTTCACCTATTCGATGGGTCATGATACGGACAACGGTTATGAGGCTCACATGGTGGAGGTCTACCGCCGCGAGATGCCGCATTTTCTGGAGGCAATCGCCGGTGACAGTGCGTCGGACGCGCGCCTCGGGCTGCCATCGGCGATGCTGGAGCGGATAACAGCACTGGTGAAGGACGCTACTATTGACTAACGACTATCGACTAACGACTAAGATATGGAAGAGATAACAGTAAGACCGTTGTACATTGTGACCGGCGCTACCGACAACACCGGCAGCGTGATTTCGCGCCGCCTTGCCGGACAGGGCAAAGCCGTGTTGCTGGCCTGCCGCGACAACGTCAAGGCCGAAGCCTACGCCGACCAGTTGCGTCGCGAAACGCGCAACAACGACATCACGACGCTGCAACTCGACTTGAGTTCATTCGAGCAGGTCAAAGACTTTGTGGCGCGCCTGAAGGCGCTGCAACGTCCCATCGCCGCGTTGATTAACAACGCCGGCACGCTGCCGCGGCAGAGCAAGATGTCGCCCGATGGCTATGAGCACACTATTCAGGTGAACTTCTTGAGCACGGTGTTGCTCTCGATGCTCATTTATCCGATTATCAATGAGGGTGGCAAGATTATCCTGTCGACGAGCGTCAGCCGTCGCTTTGTGTCGCTGCCCTACGAGTTTCCGGCGGTATCGCATTTCACGCAGATTGGCGCGTACGCCCAGAGTAAACTGGCGCTGACGCTGTTCAGCATCTATATGAGCACGACGATGAAGCAACGCCATGTGGCGGTGAACTGTGTCAACCCGGGCATGCTCAACACGGGAATGCTGGCGTTGCACCGCTGGCTGGACCGCGCGGCCGACTATATCGTGAACCCGCTGCCCAATCCGTCGCACGCTGTCGACTCGACGATGCTTGCCTTGGAGAGTGCCGACACGGGCTTCATCTTCTCGGGCAACAGTCAGGAGAAGGCGTCGACGATGCTCAAGAACCGCGAGGTGTTTATCAAGTTGTGTAACGACACGATGCGCATTATCAAGCCGCTGCTGGCATGAAGTTGCATTTTGCCGAAGAGAGGCTGCCCGAGGGCACGATGTGTGCCACGATAGGCTTTTTTGACGGGGTCCACCTCGGTCACCTCCACACGCTCAATATGGTGCGCCTGCAGGCTGCCGCGTGTGGCCTGACGCCGATGGTGGTGACCTTTGAGCAGCATCCGCAGCACATTCTTCACCCCGAGCAACCGCCGGTGGCGCAAATCATGACGGCAACCGACCGCATGATGTGGCTCGAACAGGCCGGCGTCAGTGATGTGCTCGTGCTTGAGTTCACCGATGAGTTGGCGGCGATGACGAGCACAGAGTTCATGCGGTTGCTGCACGACCACTACGGTGTGGCACGTCTCATCGTGGGCTTTAACAACCGCTTTGGCAGCGACCGCAGTTCGACATTTGACGACTACAAGCGCGCGGGTGCCGCTCTGGGAGTAACAGTGCTGCAGGCGACGCGCAACCCTCACGGACCGGTGAGTTCGACCATGATACGCGACCTCATCGCCGGATCCGGTGACGTCAGGAGTGCCGCGTTGCTGCTGGGACGTAACTTCTATGTTGACGGCAGGGTGGTGCATGGCAACCACGTGGGCACCCAACTTGGGTTCCCTACCGCCAATGTGGGCGAAATGAACCATTATCAATTGATGCCCGCCGCCGGAGCGTATGCGGTCTATGCTCATCTTATTGATGAGAATGGCGAGAACCAACTCTCGTTGCCCGGTATGGCGGGGGTAGGGTATCGTCCGACGTTTACGGCCTCCCACACCGCGAGCGTCCAGGCCAAGGCCAGGCCCTACAATGATGGGGGACTTGGCTTGGAGGTGAACCTGTTTGGTTACGAAGGCGGCGACTTGTACGGCAAGGACATCACGGTCTTCTTTGTCGACCGCATTCGTGATGAGATTAAGTTTGACAGCACCGATGGCTTGCGTGCTCAACTCGAGCAAGACCGTGAGGCGGCCGAGAAAATTTTACGAGAACATTTTCCAAATGCCTAACTTGGCATCCCTCCTTTGGGAGGGGAGACTATAAAATTTGATTAATATGGAAGTAATCAACTTGTGTGAACAGAATTCGCTCGTTGGGCAATTTATGAGCGAAGTGCGTGACAAGGAATTGCAGCAGGAACGCCTGCGTTTCCGCACCAACATCCAGCGTCTGGGCCAGATTATGGCCTATGAGATAAGCAAACGGCTGAACTAC
The DNA here is from genome assembly GCA_017454355.1 of Muribaculaceae bacterium. GTDB lineage: Bacteria > Bacteroidota > Bacteroidia > Bacteroidales > Muribaculaceae > Sodaliphilus. Next base: position 16,525 of record JAFTDD010000059.1, on the reverse strand, counting down.
ACCACATCTAATGTAGCCACGCCGTTGGGCGTTAAACCCTGCAACGTGCTTGCCGACCGTGTGGTGCTCGCCACAATCCTGCGTGCCGGTCTGCCCTTCCACGAGGGCTTCCTCAGTTACATCGACGGTGCCGACAACGCCTTTGTGAGCGCCTATCGCAAGTATTTCCCCAAGACCGATGACTTTGTGGTCCACATCGAGTACATCGCCAGTCCGCGCATCGACGGCAAGACGCTTGTCATCGTCGACCCGATGCTTGCCACCGGCTCGAGTATGGATCTCGCTTATCAGGCGCTTGCCACCAAGGGCACGCCGGCTCACATCCACGTGGCGAGCGTGATTGCAACGCCGCAGGCTATCGACTTGATTCGCCAACGGCTGCCGGAGCAGAAGACGACGCTCTGGACGTGTGATATCGACGATGAACTCAACGAGCACAGTTATATTATCCCCGGCTTGGGCGACTGCGGCGACCTGCTCTACGGCGAGAAAGAGTGACGTATCAGGATTGAGAGGTTGAGAGGTTGAGAAGTTGAGAAGTTGAGAGGTTGAGCCCTCGCGTTTCACGCTCAGGGGGACATGGTTTTCTCTACACTAATTCAACTTTCGCAAGTCGCTGATTTCAGCGCTGAGGGCGCAATTTGTGGCCTCTTTCAGAGGCATACAGTGGTTGTCCCCCCCCGAGCATACGCTCGGGGGTTACTTAAATAACGCCCTCCGGGCTGATAACTGTCAATATGCCAATCATCTGCTGAACTTGCGAAACTTGAATATCTTACCCCTCGGGGTAATCGCCTCTTCGAGGCTGACTTCCATACGTCATTTTAGGAACTTGAGACATATTGGAAAACCTCGTTAACTTAGTCGATTACTTGGTAGATTTAGTCTTCTGTCCCCTCTGTCTTCAAAAAGATAGACGGCATGCGGGGTGGCGGTCAGGCGGCAGCAACGATGAAGACGGATTCAGTGCCTGAACCCGTCTTCATCAGTAATATTCTTGCGGCTCTTGTGAGGCCGTCACTTCAATGCCGCGTCATTCGGTGCAGGATTGTGTTATAAGGCAATCTTGCAGCCGTTGACGATATAGATGCCGTGCGAGAGACCGGTGATGATGGTGCGACCCGGTTGAGCATTGAGCCGACGTACCACGCGCCCCATGGCGTCAACCACCAGTACTTCTGTGGCGTGGTCTACATCAATGACGAGGTCACCGCCCATGGCATAGAAACTGTTGTCGGTGTTGACCTCACTCACTCCTGATATCTCGTCGATTGCGACATCGATTATGATGGTGTGGCTCGTGGGGTCGGCATTGATGTCGATACCGGTTTTGTTATAAGTGGAGAAGCCCTCTTTAGCCACTGTCATCGCATAATCCTTGCCAATGGGGACCTCAATGGAGAAGACACCCTCGGCATCGGTCACACCTTGATAGTTGTCGCCGTCCCTGCTGAAGATGACTGTTGCCCCCTCGATGGCGTTGTCCGCTTTCGCGTTTCGGCGTGACGTGCTGTTGGCTTTTGCCGAATTGGTGACGACTCCGGTCAGGTGTGCCGTTGTCTGTGCGTTCAGCGCTTCGGTATATTTGTCGTAGAAGTTGCCGCGGTAGATGACTTCGCCGGTGTCGAGGTCTCTCACGAGGCACAAGCCTCCCTGCAGCTCGTCATCGCCGAGGATGTACGAGCTGGCGAGGTCACCCACATACTTGCCGTAGCAGTCCACAGCCAGTCCCTCGATGATGATTACCTTGCCGTCCGAGCCAAAGTCGCGGGTGAACGTGCGGCGATAGACGTTGCCCGTCAGCACCTCGCCTATGGTCCACTCGCGCTCCAGCGTCGTGTAGTCATAGAGCATGGTGCGTGAATAGGGCAGAGTGATATCAAACCGGTCAAAGTCTTGGAGCTGATAGGAACTCTTGTAGCCATAGACGTTGAAGTCGTTAGAGTCAACTATGAGGTTGGCGCAGTAATTGTTGTTGTCCACAAATGCTCCTTGGTAGCGGTAGCACCTGCCCTCGACGACGCGCGCGTTGTAAAAGCCCTCATAGGGGATGTCGTCGGTAGGACGGCAATTAACATAGTATACCCATTCCAAGCTCCCGTTGGTGATGTCCAGCGGTTTATGCTTGTTGACAAAGGCGGTGTAGCCATATCCGTAGGGACTGCGGTAGGGAGTACTGTCTTCCACTTTTAATTCCATCAGGCCCGAGCAGCCGAGCTCGCCATTGCGTGCCATCGGGCTGAGCAAGTCGCCGTCCTCGGCGCTGACAAAGCCTATTCCCTGGACGAACTGTGCGTTGTCGCACTGCAGGATTGCGCATGTGCGTCCACCTAGTGTGGTCGTTCTCTCTATGGCAGTGACATCAACGCCATAGATCTTGCCCATTGCCTCGGCACTACTGAAGTCGTATAGCAACACCTCGCCATCGGCGGCGAGCGCGCCGCCCACGGGGAGCCCGGTAAAGTCAATGCCATAGTCGGGATTGGGCAAGACGTAAGTGCGGTAACCCTGCTCGCGCACGTAGGCTGCCGGCGTGAGCGTCTCGGGGTCAAAGTCCCCGTTGGCGGGATAGCGGTAGCAGCGTGCATAGCTCTTGCCGTTGATTGTCACCTCACCGGCAAAGCGGATATAGTAGGTGCTGATGTGCAGGGCACTCTCATCGTCGCGCACATAGTTGCGCCACACGCGGTTCTCGTCAACAATCGGGAGTTCCACCTCGTCGGGGAACGTCTCGACGTGCTGGAACTTCTTCCAGCCGATGGCGTTGGAGAAGTCCTCGGCGGCCGACTCGCTCACTACGAGTGTGGCGTTGTTGAAGACATAGTCCGAGAATGCGTCGGCAGGGATATCGTAAGCCTCGCGACACCTGACGATAACACGACTAAGGGCCTCACTCTCGTCAACCCAAGAGTTGTTGAAGGCGGCGCGGCCAATGGTGATGGGGTACTCGCCCAGCTCGAGCGAGTAGAGCGTTGTCCCGCTGAAAGTGCTCGCCGCGACCGACAGGTTCTCGCCCAGCACCTTCAGGTAGGCCCATGAGCAACCGGCGAAGATGCTCTTTTTAATCTCAAAGTTGTTGTTGAGGAATGTGATGTTGAGCATGGAGCCGCCCAGGGCACCCTCGCCGATGGTTGTCACATTCTTGGGGATTACATAGGTGGCCTCGTTAAGCTCTTCGGGCATACAGTGGTTGCCAATCTCCTCGAGCGTTTCGGGCATCACGACAGTGAGGCTGCTTGAGTTGACGTTCAAGGCGCGGCTGCCGAGCTTGCGCAGCTTCGTCGGAAGAATAATCTTCTTGATGTAAAATGAGTCATACCGTCCGTAGGAGTCCTCAAAATCACCCAATCCGCTGAACACGTTGTCGGCAATCACGGTGACGGTGTACTCCTTGTCGCCAATCATAACGGTGGTGGGAAGCTCTAGCGTCGAAGTGGCAGGGAACGCTTGTTGGCCATACTCGTCGTAAAGGATCTTGTTGCAGTAAAACAATTCAGCCTCACAGGCTTCCTCGTCGATGACGCGGTAAGCGAGAAATGCACTCACGTCGGCCTGCCTTAACGGTTCTTGGGCAGGTGATGCCAAGCTTTGTTCAGGGAACAGAAGGATGGCAATAACCATCATAACAAAGAATGACAATCGGTGTTTCATAACTTATTGAAATTAATCAGTTAAACATTAAAATACTATTGTGTTATAGTGCGCCACCCATTACGTCAACCCATGATGTCCCATTCCAAACGGCCATCTTGCCGAGGTCGGTGACAAAGGCGGTTTGACCTATTGATAGCGTCCCTATGTTTAGAGAGTTAAGTTGTGACAGAGTCCCGGTGAGGTTTTGAACAATCCAGCCCGAGTTTGCTTTCACCACAGGATATGTGTTAGCAACTACAGCAATCGCGCCGGCTGATGCATTTGACGGGAGCGACTGCAATGATGGAAAGTTGCCAGCGCCAACGATATATGGCTTACCATAATAATTAATGTGATTGCCCAATTCACCTCCAGAGGCACTCCAAACATTCTCTTTGAAGTGGCGGCTGAGCCTACCCTCAATCGCAACGTTGAAGCTTTCGGCCCTCCACACATTAGAGCCACTAAGATACCCCGTAAACTCAATTACAATCGCCCCTAAAATGAAACTATCGCTATTGCTCTTCATCATCGGTATGACGATATCATTGTAATTGCTCACTGGTATGTCGTTATAAGAACCATTAAAACGCTCAATACCGTTTACAGTGATTTTTAGATTGGAAAAGCTTTTATAGACCTTATTCTTGACATGTACTGCAAGCATTTGAATCTTTGCGTGTTCTCCGAAGAGAGTGTGTTCATTTGACAAGTCACAACTTATCTTTAGAAATGCATCGGACCTATCATCCTGCTCGCTAAACTTTACACGCAACCCTCTGCGATCAAATGGTGAACTGTTGTACAGCACTTGAAATTCATTAAGGTTCGTATCTATCTCAACCGGACTGTTGGGCAAAAGTCTGTCTATACCCAAAAAGTCATTGTCAATAACATGAGTGTAGTTGTCTGATTGAATAGACGTGTTCACTGCGCCTAATGCCTGTAAATCGAAATTGCCCATGGAACTTAGCAAGCAACTCTGCTCGTCACTTGTAATCGCAGCAAGGTCTCTTGTAGACATGCCCATGCGACGATAGTGAGACTTCATCAGTTCAAGCACTCTTGGACCGAATCTCACATTTTTTGTGTCTATGAACTCAAAGATATCAAGGTCCGCTGAGTAATCCCATATAAACGGATTGATATATGCCATTGAGAAGTTGCCTTTGATTATAGGTGTTGTGTATCCGTCAGGTGCATTTATCACTTTGGTTTGAATAGTCACTTCAAGCACTCCACCATTGAACGCTCGCGATGGTGCGTAAACGTAGTTGAAACACTGATCCATAATGCCATACACATGGAGCGATGTCATGTCGGCATATGAAGGGTCGTAGCTCACACATAATCCTTTGCCAAACCCGATGATATGGCAGTCAATAATGAAGATGTAGGTGCTTCTTGAACTTTGTGCTGTTTCAGGTTCCTCGAACCTGATGCCTGTTCCTTTGTAATTCAGGTCCTCAACTTCATGCTTAGTTGGGCAATGGCAGTTTGACCCCCAATTGATTGCTCCATTGACTCTTCCAATATATCCAATCGGTCCCACCAGGGACATGCTGATTCTTCCGCCCCATTGCCCGGAGGGGTGAAACAATATTGCATTCTTAGTGTAGCAGTTCGTGCCGCTATGGTACTCTTCCTCATTGTCTGTATCCTCAATGTCTCCCTTGCATTCTCTTACATTTATCTCGCCGCCTTCGATTAGAAGTCTGCCCTTATTTGAGTTCGAGGGATTGATATTGATTATCAAGACATCAATATTCTGGTCAGTCCAGATAACAGACGTAAAATCATTCTTCACAGTTGTGTTATTACGCAACCCTAAGCCATGAAGTTTGATTGTCTTAATGTTAGTCAATTCTAACGAACTCAATACATAATAATTGCCATTGCAGAATTGAATTGTTCCGAAGCAACTATCGAATGCACGTTGAATATAGGATGTGTTGTCGAAAGTCACGCGGTTCGTCGAATGAATGTTGTTTGGTGACGGCACCGCGCCCCACCATTCTGGATAGGCAACATCATTTACAAACGAACCGGAGATTGTTACACTGTCGCCGAAAATGCGAGTGGCTGGAGCAAAAATGGTTGTTTGGTTTCCAGTCAACGAACCGTTTATTTTTCCACCCTCAAAAATCAAAGTGCTATTTGGCCCATTGACAAAAGTCAAACTGTTGCCGATGTCGGTAGTAAGTACATAGGTGCCGGTTGCCCATTTGTCTATGTCTAATGATGAGGTTCCAATCGACAACATTGCAGAACCATTCCACATCAAAAGATTGTTTGAGGCACTGTCATGGTTGAGGTAGACGACATTCTCCTCAACAGGATACTCCTCCAAAATACCCCCTATGTATCTAATAACTTTTAACGTTGTTAGATTCAAGACAATCTCGCCGTCTTGCAAAACAGGAGTTTGGCCACTTAAGATTCTACTTAAGTGGATACGATAATCTCCGAGAGGTGAGAGACCAAAGCGCGTTTGCGTAATAGTATTAAACATAATGACTCTATAGTTTATTTAGATATTAAGTTGAAATTATGGTAAAAGTAGTGTACATCGTTGTTTAGTGGCCTATGGGGTGAATGTAAAACCTCAAAAATCATCACTAGACACATTTTTCGCAGCAAAAATAGAAAAAAAAATGAGATACGCAATTTTTTTGTTTTTTTTGTTATAAAATTTGGTCACCTGCAAAAAACTATGTTTGGCAATGCGATTGGCTAAACCCCTAAACCATTCAAAAAAAACTTGCGGGAATGACAAAAAAGTAGTAATTTTGCAGCGTCAATGCTGACGCCTGGATGGTGGAATGGTAGACACGAGGGACTTAAAATCCCTTGGCCATAACGGCTGTGTGGGTTCAAGTCCCACTCCAGGTACGTTTTAAGTACGAAGTACAAAGTACGAAGTAATAAGTAACACGTCTTTGTGCAACACGGGGACGGTTCTTGTGTTTCACTTGCTGAAACACAAGAACCGTCCCCAAAAGATATAGAAAGCCTATATTCTATGATACGCGGTATAATATTTGATTACGGCGGTACGCTCGACAGTCGTGGCGTCCATTGGAGTGAAGTGCTCTGGGACGGGTTCTCGCGCTACCTCAATCATGACTCTCAACGGCCAGGCCAAGGCCAGGCCCTACAAGGCGGCGGACACAGTGTGACCAAGGAGCGGTTTCGTGAGGCATACGTCCACGGCGAGCGGAAACTCGCCCGCGAGCGCATCATCCTCCCGCAGGACGACTTCGGCACGCTACTGTTCAAGAAGGTGACAATCGAGGTCGGATATATGGCAGACAAAGGGTGGTTGCCCTCCAATGTTGATGAGGGAAGCCTCCGCGACTTCGTGGCCGGTTACTGTGACGCACGTGCCAAAGAGTGCATCGAGGAGGCGCGACCGGTGCTGGAAACGCTTGCCGCGCGTTACCCGATGATGCTCGTGAGCAACTTCTACGGCAATATCGACAGCGTGCTGCGTGCATACGGCATCCGCGATTACTTCCGCGGCATCATCGAGAGTGCGGTGGTGGGAGTGCGCAAGCCCAATCCCACGCTGTTCCGTCTTGGAGTTGACGCGCTCGAACTGCCTGCTGACGAGGTGCTCGTGGTGGGCGACTCGCTCAAGAAGGACATCCTGCCGGCCGAGTCGCTCGGTTGCCCGGTGCTATGGCTCAAGGGTAAAGGTTGGACCGAAGAGGAAGACGCTCAGACTCACCCGGCCATGATTAAATCAATCACTGATGTGCCTGGCAGAGTATATAGCATGTAGCGTGTGAAACACGGGGACGGTTCTTGTGTTTCGCTTGCTGAAACACAAGAACCGTCCCCAAAAGACACAATCTACCTTTACTTAATGGAAGAAAAACGTTGTACACTTGTGGGCTTGTTGGCCGATGTGCTGCTCACTATCGCCAAGATGATTGCCGGCATCATGGGTCGCTCGGGCGCCATGATTGCCGACGCGGTGCATAGCGCCGGTGACTGCCTCACCAGCGGTGTTGTGGCCGCTATGGTCGCCATGGGTTCCCGTGGAGCCGACGACACATATAGTTACGGCCACGGCAAGTTCAACACGTTGGCGGCGCTCATTATGGGCATCATCTTGCTCATCGTGGGCGGACATCTGCTGATAGACGGGGCTACCGACGTGTGGCAGGCGCTCGCCGGCGGCACCACGCTCGAGCGGCCCGCGCCTTTGGCACTTGCGGTTGCCGTGGCCGCTATCCTGACCAAAGAAGGCCTCTACCACTATACCAAGGCTGTGGCGCGTCGTGCCGACAGTAAGGCACTCGGGGCCTACGCATGGCACCACCGCGGCGATGCCCTGTCGACGTTCACCACGCTGGCCGGTGTGACGGGAGCGATGTTCCTGGGCGAGAAGTGGCGCGTGCTTGACCCGTTGGCGGCTATGGTCGTCAGTGTGCTCATCATCGTGCTGGCGGTGCGCATCGCCAAACCGGCGATCGAGGAATTGTTGGAGATTTCGTTGCCGCGTGACGAGGTGGAGCGCATCAAGCAAATCATTGGCAGTACGCCGGGTGTGTGCAGTTACCACAACCTGCGCACTCGCCGCAACGGCTCACTGCGTGTGGTCGACCTTCACATCAAGGTGGACGGCAACCTCACTGTGGCGGCGGGTCACGATATTAGCAATGCCGTTGAGCACGCTTTGGCCGAAGCATTCGGCCATGTGATAACCTATATCCATATCGAACCTTACCGTGGCCAAAACGGCTGCGAGAAGAGCAATTAGTAATCCCTAATTACTAATTACCAATTCCTAATTATTCAAAGATGACCAAGATAGAGATTGACAACGTGTTGCCGGACGTGTTTGCCGGAACACGTCCCACGAGCGATGTGTGGCTTACCGGCTGCACCATCACGCGTGGCGAGCATGTGGAGGTGGCCGCCGCCAGCGGCGAGGGCAAGTCGACGCTTTGCGCCTTCCTCTATGGCTACCGCAATGACTATAGCGGTAGCATCCGCTTTGACGGCGAGGATATATCGACGTTTGATATTGAGCGATGGAGCGCCCTTCGCCGTCGTCACTTGTCCTACGTGCCGCAAGACCTACGCTTGTTTGACAAGTTGACGGCTCTCGAGAATTGCATGATTAAGAACACGCTCACCGACCATAAAACAGAGCGTGAAATCCTCGATATGCTCTCGGCCATCGGTCTGCAAGACCGCATTGACTATCCTGCCGGGCGTCTCTCTATCGGTCAGCGGCAGCGTGTGGCAATCGTGCGTGCCCTGTGCCAGCCGATGGACGTGCTACTGCTCGATGAGCCCGCCAGCCACCTTGACGAGGCCTCAAACCATGCCGCGGCCGACATGATTGCCGCCGAGGCCGACCGGCAAGGGGCGGCCGTGGTGGTGATGAGCGTTGGCGCACGGCTGCTTATCGACTATTCCCGCAACTTGCAACTGAAGAAATGAGCCATGAACAGCGATAATGAAAACATTTTGAGTCAAAGCGTCTCTGCTGAGGAGTATGTCGCTTGGAGAAGCCTCATAGTCTCGCGCATAGAACAATCTAAGTTAAAGGCAATTTTCAATGTAAATGCCGAACTGCTCTCATTATATTGGTCGATTGGCAACGAGATTTTACAAAAGCAAACTAAATATGGTTGGGGGGCACAAGTTATAGACAATTTATCTCACGATTTGTCAGTGAGATTTCCTGACGACAGAGGTTATTCCATACGTAATCTAAAGTACATGAGGCAGTTTGCTCAGTCATATCCCGATTTCCCAATTGTGCAAGTGCCGCTTGCACAATTGGAAGGTATAAGAGTATGGAATTTGGCACTGTCAAGACTGAGGGCAGAAGGGGGCGAATTTGTGCAAGTGCCGCTTGCACAAATAACATGGTACCACCACATCTCACTCTTGTCAAAAGTTAAAAATTTAGCACAACGAGCCTTCTATATAGCCGAAACGGTTAAAAACGGATGGAGCCGTGATGTCATGCTCATGCAGATATCAAATGGATATATCGATGCGATTGGTAACGCAGTAAATAATTTTGACGTAGCGTTGCCATCGCCAATATCCGATTTGGCCAAATATACTTTCAAAGATCCCTACAATTTTAGTTTTTTGGGCACGGTGGCCTTGCAGAATGAGTTAAGTATAGAGAAAGAGTTGGCATCGCGTGTCACAGATTTCCTGCTTGAGATGGGTAGAGGTTTTGCTTTTGTGGGTAGGCAGTATCACATTGAGGTTGGAAATGATGATTACTACATTGACATCTTGATGTATAATCTCAAGTTGCATTGTTATGTCGTTGTGGAATTAAAATCCGTAGAATTTAGACCTGAATTTGTGAGTAAATTGAATTTTTATATTTCGGCAATTGATGAGAAAGTAAAGCAGCAAGAAGATAAACCCACTATCGGGTTGTTGTTATGTCGTTCAAAAAGCAATGAGAAAGCTCGTTTTGCATTACGTGGTATAACACAACCATTGGGTATCGCCGAATATGAAACGCAACAGTTATTTGCCGAAGTTGCGTCATCATTGCCCCAGATGGAATCGGATATTGTTGATAGTGTTATTGATGAAGAAGTGAGCCATGACGACAAATAACGAAAAACGAGAAAAGAAAAACGAGAATCTGTTGTGGCGGCTGCTGCGCTCGGGCATGAGCAAGACTCAACTCGTGGCGTTCACCTTGGCGTGCCTGTTGGGCGTGACCATTATGATGGTGGCGGTGCAGTTTTATCACGACGTCAAACCGGTGTTTGGCGGCGGTGATGATAGTTTGGGCGGCAGCGACTATATAGTTATCAACCGTCGTGTGACCAGTGCCGGCGCGTTGCTTGGCGACCACACCGGCTTTACCCCCGGGGAAGTCGATGACTTGTTGGAGCAGCCGTGGTGCCGTGGCGCCGGGGCTTTTGAAGCCGGCAATTTCTCGATTACCGCGCGCATCGGTCTGGGGACGGGCGGACGCGCGCTGCGCACGGGGCTTTTCTTTGAGGCCGTTGACGAGCGCTACCTCGACGTTGACCCCACGCAATGGGGCTTCGACAGTTCCCGCCCGGTTATTCCCATTATCATTCCGCGCGACTACCTCTCGCTGTACAACTTCGGCTACGCGTCGTCGGTGGGATTGCCGCGGGTGAGTTACGGCCAGGCATCGCTGCTGCCGATAAGTTTTGAACTTGCCGGCAACGGGAATAGCGATGTGATTGAGGGGCGCATTGTGGGCTTCTCGGGCCGACTGAATACGGTCGTTGTGCCGCAGGAGTTTATGGACTGGGCCAGAGCGCGATATGGCGATGGCAGCACACCGCAGCCCACGCGTCTGGTTGTGGAACTGAACGGTGCTCCCGATGCGCGTGTGGAACGCTACATGGAAGATAACAACCTGGAGGTGGCCGGCGACAAGATGAACGGCAGTCGCGCGCAGTCACTCATGGCGCTCGTGGTGACCGTTGTGGTCGCTGTGGGTCTAATCATCAGCGTGCTGGCTCTCACTCTATTGCTGTTGAGCATTCTGTTGTTGCTGCAGCGCAACTCGCGCCAAGTGCGTGACGTGATGCTGCTTGGTTATACGCCGGCAATGGTCGCGCGGCAGTACGGCCGCATTGTGCTCACCAGCGCCGCTGTGGCGCTCGTGCTGGCCGCGGCCGCCACGCTGCTTGTGCGTCATCTCTATAGCCCGGTGCTGGCCGATGTGGGTCTGTCCACCGGTTGGAGCGTATGGCCGTTTGTCATCGGTGCCGCGGCGCTCACGTTGCTTGTGGCCATCGACTTTATCGTCATTCGGCGTCACGTCACCCGCCTGCTAACCCTCCCGTAAATTCCCGTAAATTCCCGTAAATTAATTATTAACTAACAGAAAATAAAATTATTGCTGTCCGGTAAAATCCATTAGGATTGACAAAGTTTGTAGGGCCTCGCCTTGGCGTGGCCGCAAGCGGTGACAAATGTGAGCCCCGTCAGGGGCGATAGCTCCTAGGCGGGGGCGCCAGCCCCCGTGACTATGGTGTGAGTTTTTTCTCAATCAAAGCCCTGTAAGGGCGACAGAAACGTGCGGAGACTGTCGCCCCTACAAGTAACCGCTTATTATTAACATGACTATAAATCACTTTTACATCAGAAACATAAGTACGTAAAAAAATATAGATAGACGGGAATAGACGTTGTTATAGACGGGAATAGACGCGAACCTACTTTAGAAAGTTGAGTTACAGTCGAGAAGGCGTTCGATGCGGTCGAGGATGGGATTCAACTGGTCGATGGTATCGGCCTGCAGCATGGCGATGCGCGTCGGTCGGAAGCCGTAGATGCCTTTGAAGAGGGGAGTGGCGGCAAGGTGGCGCCGCGTGTGCAGGATGCCGCGGTGGTCATCGCCGATGCGCTCGATGCTGTGCATGAGTTGGCGGCGCAACATTGCCATCTTCTCGCCGTTGCCAATCTCGGGCTTTTGGCCCGTGGCAAGAAACTCCTTTATCTCGCGGAAAATCCACGGCGCGCCGATGCTCGCCCGGCCCACCATCACCGCGTCCACACCGTAACGCTCAAACGCCTCGCGTGCGCCTTCGGGCGTGGTGATGTCGCCGTTGCCGATGATGGGTATTGTCATGCGAGGGTTGTTCTTCACCTCGCCGATGAGAGTCCAGTCGGCTTGACCGGTGTACATCTGGGAGCGAGTGCGGCCGTGGATGGTGAGTGCCGCTATGCCGCAATCCTGCAACTGTTCGGCTAAATCGACGATTATCTTGTTGTCGTGATCCCATCCCAGCCGCGTCTTGACAGTGACAGGCAGGTTGACGGCCTTGACGACCTCGCGTGTGATTTCGAGCAATAGAGGCACATTGCGTAGCATACCGCTGCCGGCACCCTTGCCGGCAATCTTTTTCACCGGACAGCCAAAGTTGATGTCAATCACATCGGGGCCGGCGGCCTGGGCGATGCGAGCCGCCTCGACCATCGACGGCACGTCGCGGCCGTAAATTTGGATTGCCGCCGGGCGTTCGCCGTCGCTAATCTCCATCTTCATCAGCGTGCTGGCAATGCTACGCACCACAGCGTCGGCCGAGACAAATTCGGTCGTCACCATGTCGGCTCCCTGCTCGCGGCACAGCAGCCTAAACGAGCGGTCGGTCACGTCTTCCATCGGAGCGAGCACCACAGGCCGCTCGCCAAGGTCTATATTGCCAATCTTCATAAATGAAAGTACAAAGTACCCTAAAATCCGCAACCTTGAATATGCTCTCGAAAATTTTCTCCCGTGAATTTCCGTGAATTTCCGTAAATATTTTATTTACTCTTTTTTATCATCAAAATTTATTCACGATAATTCACGTAAATTCACGGGAGATAAATAATATTTTTCGTGAATTTTCGAGAGAGAAACATCGAGTTGTGGAATTATGGAGTATAAAGTAGAAAGTGGAATGAGTGTACAAAATTAGGAATTTTTGCAAAAAGTGACAACCAAAACTGCGATTTATATTCAAAAAATGTGTAATTTTGTCGTTTGAAACAAAAGAAACCGCCAGCCCCCCCTCCTTTAGGAGGGGCGGTGGGAGGCCATCATTATGAACCGAGAGATATTCAAGATAGCGCTGCCGGCGATTGTGGCTAACGTCACGATACCGTTGCTGGGGCTGCTCGACACAGCGATTGCCGGGCATCTGGGCGCCGCCGCCTATCTCGGCGCAATATCGGTGGGTACGATGATGTTTAACCTCATCTACTGGAATTTCGGTTTCCTGCGTATGGGCACCAGCGGCCTCACCGCGCAGGCCTACGGCGAGGGCTCGCGACACAATCAGGCGCGCGTGCTCCATCAGTCGGTAATGCTCGCGTTGCTCATCTCAGTTGGTATCCTGCTGCTGCAAACCCCTCTGCAACAAGTCACTCTGCTTGCCATCGGCCCCAGCGAAACGGTGAGACAACTCGCCCTGCAATTCTATGACATCTGCATCTGGGGCGCGCCGCCGCTATTGGTGATGATGTCCATCAAGGGTTGGATGCTCGGCATGCAAGACTCTTATGGCGCGATGATGATTTCTATTCTCGTCAACGTGCTCAATATCATTGTGTGTCTCATCGCCGTTTACTGCTTTGGCATGGGCTTCAAGGGCATTGCAGTGGGAACGGTCACTGCCGAGTGGCTCGGCTTGTTTTACAGCGGCTGGCTGCTGCAGCGTCGTCACGGCTGGCTCAAGTCGCATTTGGATTGGCACATGGCACTGAGTCGCGAGGATTATAGCCGCTTCTTTAAGGTAAACGGTGACATCTTTGTGCGCAGCGCGCTGATGATGGTTGTTATGCTCTTCTTCATGGCCGTGGGCGCGCGCAGCGGCGACTTGCTGCTGGCCGTCAACGCGCTAATCATGCAACTCTTCACGCTCTATAGTTATTTCCTTGACGGCATCGCCTTTGCCGGAGAGGCGATCGTGGGTAAGTACAGCGGCAGCGGCGACGACCGCCATGTAGACAGTAGTGTGCACCATCTGTTTTTATGGGCCGCGGTGCTTACCGTGATTTTCACATTAATCTATGCCTTCCCGCATGACGTGTTTGCCCTCTTGACAGACAATGCCGATGTGGTGCGCACCGCCATGGACTATCGACTGTGGTGCGCGTTGATACCGGTTGCCGGCATGGCGGCGTTTGTGTGGGATGGCGTGTTCATAGGGCTAACGCGCACGAGAGGTATGCTTATGGCAGTGGTGGTTGCATTCATGACCTTCTTTGCGGTCTTCTATCTCGTCCCATCCTCTTGGGGCAACAACCGGCTTTGGCTGGCTTATATTGTCTTCCTGGCAATGCGCGGCGCGGTGCAGACGGTCCATTACCACCTGGTAATCAAGCGTCACCGCTCATTATAACTATCGACTATTGACTAACCACTAACGACTAACGATATGCAACAATTCTGGATCAATCAAGACGGAGTGCAGCAAGGTCCCATGACCATTGACCAGTTGCGCAAATTGGGTGTTAAGCCCGAGGCATACGTGTGGTGTACGGGTATGCCCGATTGGCTGCCCGTGGCCCAGGTGCCTGAAGTGGCGGCACTCATCGAAAGTACGAAGTACGAAGTACAAAGTACGAAGGAACAGGAGCCGCCTGTTGACCATGCCGTCGCCCCCGCGTCGCAACCCAACACCACTCCTTTAGGAGGGGACGGGGGAGGCTCTGCGCCCGAGATGTCGACCTCGATGCCCGAACTGCCGCAGCAGCCCGATGTCCCCATGCCGCAGCAATACGCGACGCAGCAGCCCATGCCGCAACAGCCCATGCAGCAGCAGCCCGCGCCCAAGATGCCGCCCACGAACCTCGGCTGGGCAATCGGTTCAATGCTGTTGTGCTGCATCCCGCTGGGAATCGTCGCCATTATCTACAGCAACAAGGTGAGCACCAGTTATTACAACGGCGACTACGAGGCGGCAGAGCGTTACAGCGAGACCAGTGCATGGTGGTGCATCGCCACGATTGTGCTCGGCATCATCTCGCAGCCCTTCCTGTCGCTGTTCGCGGTGTGATGGCACAACGTCGCTGGCTCTTGCCGACGATTGTCGCTGTGGTGGCGGTCGTCCTGGCTGTTATATACTATCACTTCGACCCGTCGCAGGGCGGAGGATGGTTTCCGCAATGCGGCATGTACAGGCTCACGGGGCTGCGCTGCCCCGGTTGCGGCCTGCAGCGTGCCGCCCACGCCTTGTTGCACGGAGATGTGGCCGGCGCGCTGCGCTATAACGCTATGTTGCCGGTTATCGGAGTGGCGCTGGCTCTTTATGCGGTGATTGTGTGGCGCGACAAGCGCGACAGTCTCTCATGGCGAGTGGCCAATCATCCAGCCACCTCAATCGTCGCGCTCGTGTTGATGCTCGGCTGGATGATAGTCCGCAACATCCTCGGCTGTTGAAAGCGGCGCGTGCTTGTGTATATCACTCCCCCTGTCCAATCCATCCTGACCTCGGCTATGGCCGAGGCAGGAGGATGGCCAGGGGGAGTGTATCCCTATAAGGGTAAAATAGCGAGGTCGCCGTTGGTCAGCAACGCCAATGAGTCGCGCCGGGCGGCCACGAGGCGGGCGCCCTGAGGCACGTGGACACAATGAATTGTGTCCCTACAACCCGCCGCCACAAAGCCCCGTCAGGGGCGACAATAATCATAGACGAATGTCGGGGCAGAATTCATTCTGCCCACCTTCAGACGAATGTAGGGACACAATTCATTGTGTCCATAAGCCGGCAACGGCGGTGGTCGGAGACCACCACGGTCTCGGAGAGACCGACGTGCACGGAACCTCTGGTCGCCAATCGTCGGAGACGTGGCGACCAGGGGTGGATGGCACCAAACGCCGCTCGCATGGCCCTCTCCGAGGACCGCGACGTATCGGCGGAGGTCTCACCCCAGGTCTCGGCCTCTCCGAAGCCATCGACCCGGGGTTCCGTCCAGGTCGCCATCTCCGATGGCGCGCCGGTCTCCGACCGGGAAGAGAATCAACAAAGCCCCGTCAGGGGCGACAGCCCATAGGCGGGGGCGCCAGCCCCCGTAAACCGGAGCCTCCGCCTCCTCACCAAAAGCCCCGTAGGGGCGACAGACAATAGGCGAGGGATGTCAAATAATATTTTGGAATATAGCCGCCCTGACGGGCGGGAAATCTTTCAAAATCTAAAAAAATCAAATCATTAATTGTGTTATTTATAAAGATTTAATAAAAGAAATTTAACAGACAACCGCCTGCGGCGGAAAATCTAACAACAAATAAAAAAGATTTTTGAAAGATTTCCCGCGCGGCAGCGCGGCCTAAAAAATTAAAGTCAACAAATCCAACAAATTAAAACAAATTT
Source organism: Muribaculaceae bacterium (assembly GCA_017454355.1). Taxonomy (GTDB): domain Bacteria; phylum Bacteroidota; class Bacteroidia; order Bacteroidales; family Muribaculaceae; genus Sodaliphilus. Next base: position 50 of record JAFTDD010000059.1, on the reverse strand, counting down.
CCTTTTCAAAAATAATTCGTTCCAATTTGTTTAATTTGTTGACTCTAATC
>JAFTDD010000058.1 GCA_017454355.1 Muribaculaceae bacterium | reverse complement strand
CATTACAGTAAAATTAGACTTTTTGCAGTGGACTCTTAATTCAAGTTTCTAAAGCAGGTTAATGAATGATTTACAATACGATAGTGATGAGGATCGCATCGTCATGTGTTGGTAAATTAAAAAAAATCAGTCGTCCAAACCCACGATAGTGGGTTACACGAACCCACGAAGTGGGTTTTACAAAAACCCCAGGTTGACACCGCCAGGTGGCTATCTGGGGGTGACGAGCTGAATATTTGTATGCTACCTCGAAGAGGTTGCACTCTCGCGCGAGATGGTGCAACCTCTTCGAGGTAGCGACATCTATTATCTCGCCTTATGCCCCCAGGTAGTCGCTTCGCTCCAACCTGGGGTTTTCGTAAAACCTCTGACGGGGTTTGTGCAACCCGCTGAAGCGGGTTGTGATAGTTCAAAATCTGATATCAATAAATTTTTACTTTAGAAACTTGAGTTTATTAATAAATAAACGCGCCCCCGACATCGATGGCCGAAGTGGAGGCCTCATCGTCAACGGGGCGGCGCCGGGAGGCGTGTCAGGTTACCACAACTGCCAACTCCCCTCCTTTAGGAGGGGCGGGGGGAGGCCGGCTCGGGGTGGGGGTTAGTTGTAGCGGGAGAGGGCGGTGCGGTAGCGGGCGGCGACGATGGTGCGCAGGGATTGCGGCTCGAGGACTTCGACGTTGGCGTCGTGGCGCAGGAGTTCGTCGATGAAGTCGAGTGTGGGTCGCACGTCGAAGGCGAAGTCGGCGTAGCCGTCGCCGGTGGCGATGATGCGCTGGGAGTGGTGTAACGGCAAGGTGCGCAGGTAGTTGACCGCCCAGCCATAGACGCGTGCCACAACGTGTTCGAGCGGTGTGCCGTCGGCGATAATGCCGCTATAGTCTGCAAAGAAGGCTCGGGCGTCGAAGTCGGCCGGCATCGTGAACTCGTCGCTGCCCACCTCAAGGCTCTGCACTCGGTCGAGCGAATAGGTTGCAATCTTCTCGCCGTTGTCGCCCACCACGTACCAGCGTCGCTGATAGAGTTTGACGGCAAACGGCGCGAGCGTAACGTGGTGCGGCTCGCAACCGAAGCGCTGATACTCAATCTCGAGACAGCGATTGTGACGCATGGCCTGCATGATTGTTTCGAGCAGACTCTCGCCGGCCGGCACGTCCTCAAGCAGGATGCGGTCGTGGAGGGCTGCGCTGCTGCCGAGCATTCCGCCCACGGTGAGCGTGCTGAGCATCCACCGCTCGACCCTGTTGGCGTCCAGTTCCTCGGGATTGGAGATATAGTAGCGATAGGGTGCCGTCTTCTCGCAGTCGATGATGAGGCCGAACATATCGAGGATGGCGTCGCGGTGGCGGTTGAATGTGGTGCGGCTGAGCGGGTTGCCGCCGGCAACCTCATCGGCGCGCCACTGCTCGTCGAGGTCGCTGAGTGACATGTGACCGCGCCGCAGCAGTGTGTTCACCAACCACACATATTGATGGAAAATAAATGCAGGCTTCATTTAATGCATAATTCATAATGCATAATGCATAGTTATGATTTCTCGAGTTGCTGAATAAAAGTTGACCGTTGACTCCTGAACGGCCAGGCCAAGGCCAGGTCCTACATCGTCGCAGCACGCGGCCAGGCCCTACAAAGTTCCGCTGCGGTGGCGCGCGAGGGTGATGCGGCCCCGCTCGAGGTCGACCTTGACGACGCGCACGCTCACCGGTTGCCCGATGTGGTATTCGCTCTGGCCGTTAGGGCCACGATTGGCGTGAATGAGGCCATCGTTGTGTACGCCGATGTTGACAAAGGCGCCGAAGTTGGTCACGTTGGTGACGATGCCGTTGAGCACCATGCCCACGGCGACGTCCTCGATGCGCGTGACGTTCTCGTCAAACTCGACGCTGACAATCTTGCTGCGCGGGTCACGTCCGGGCTTATCAAGTTCGGCCATGATGTCGCGCAGGGTTGGCAGGCCGACGTCGGCGGTGACATAGCGATTGATGTCGATGGCGTCGCGCAGCGTTTTGTCGGCCATCAGTTGCGCCACGGTGCAGCCGGTGTCGCGTGCCATACTCTCCACCACGGCGTAGCGCTCGGGGTGGACGGCGCTGTTGTCGAGCGGATTGGCGGCGCCGGGCACGCGCAGGAAGCCGGCGGCGAGGGTGTACGTCTTGGGTCCCAGTTTGGGCACCTTGAGCAACTCGCGTCGCGAGGCGAAACTGCCGTGCTCGCGGCGGTAGTCAACGATGTTGCGGGCAAGCACCGGTCCGAGGCCCGACACATATTGCAATAACTGCGGCGAGGCCGTGTTCACGTCCACCCCCACACTGTTGACGCAACCTTCGACCACATATTCGAGCGCCTCGCCCAACATTCCCTGGTCCACATCGTGCTGATACTGCCCGACGCCGAGCGACTTGGGGTCAATCTTGATGAGTTCGGCCAACGGGTCGAGCAGTCGTCGCCCGATGGAGACGGCACCGCGCACGGTGACGTCCTCGTCGGGGAACTCCTCGCGCGCCACCGCGCTCGCGCTATAGATTGACGCGCCGTCCTCACTGACGGTGTGCACATCTATGTGCCGCGGCATGCGCATCTTTTTGAGGAAGCGCTCCGTCTCGCGGCTGCCGGTTCCGTTGCCCAGGGCGATGGCCTCGATGTCGTGAGCCTCAATCAGCCGCCGCAACGTTTCGGAGGCCCCTTCGACGTCGTTATGCGGCGAGTTAGGGTATATCACATCGTGGGCGAGCAGATTGCCGCTGCGGTCCAGGCAAACGACCTTGCAACCGGTGCGCATACCCGGGTCGATGGCCAAAATGCGTTTGTGGCCCAGTGGGGGCGACATGAGCAACTGGCGCACGTTGGTCGAGAAGTTGGAGATAGACACCTCGTCGGCGTGACGCTTGGCACGGGCGGCGAACTCGTTCTCGATGCTGGGATTTATCAGACGCTTGAAGGCATCGTCGATTGCTTCGCGCACCAGTGCCGCACTCTCGCCACGAGGCTGCTTAATCATCACGCGCGCTATGCTGTCGGTGGCCCGCTGCTCGGGCACATCGATGCTCACACGCAGATAGCCCAAGGCCTCACCACGGCGGATTGCCAACAACTGGTGGGGTTGCACATGCTTTAACGGCCGCGTGAACTCGTAATAGGCCTCGAAGTTGCGGCCCTCGATTTCCTTGCCCTTGATGAAATGTGAACGCAGCACGGCGTCGCGGCGGTAGTGAAGGCGCACGGCCTCGCGCGCGCGCGGGTTCTCGCTCACCTGCTCGGCGATGATGTCGAGCGCGCCATCGATGGCGGCATCCACGTCGGGCACATCATCGCCCACAAACTGCTGAGCGCGTCGCCGCACTTTGGCCTGCGGGTCCATTGCCATGATGAACGTGGCCAACGGCTCCAAGCCGCGTTCCCGCGCCACGGTGGCACGCGTCTTGCGTTTGGGTTTGAAGGGCAGGTAGAGATCTTCGAGCGCGGTGGCGTCGTAGCAGGCGTTGATTTTGGCGGCCAGTTCGGGAGTGAGTTTATCCTGACTCTCGATACTCTTGAGGATGGCGGCGCGTCGTTTCTCCAGGTCGTGGTAGTAACGCAGGCGCTGATCGATGCTTTGCAACTGCTCGTCGTTCAAGCCGCCGGTGGCCTCCTTGCGGTAGCGGCTGACGAACGGCACCGTGGCGCCGTCGTCAAGCAGGTTTACCGCTCCGGCCACGTTGGCCACCTCGAGGTTCAACTCGCGCGCGATTATCTCGACAATTTTTGACATTATTTATCTTTTGTGAACTGTTGAGGGGTTGAGCGTTGAGAGGTTGGGCCATTTGCTGGCACAAATGGGAAGAAATGTATTATTCCCGAGCGCTTGTAGGGGCAGAATTTATTCTGCCCACTTCGAGGCTCAACCCCTCAACCTCTCAACGCTAAACATCTAAACGTTATTTGAGGGCTTCGAGTTGGTTGGTGAGTGGGTTGGAATACATCTGCAACATCTTGCTGAGCATATAGTAGCGATCAAACTCGCTCAGTTTGATGTCGACCTTGGCGATTTGCGAACTGAGGTAGTCGGTGAAGGCCTCGCGCTCCTCGGGCGTGTACTCCGCCTCAAAGCGGTGGTCGTCAAAGAGCAGGTCGTGGGCGATATAGTTGGTCTTGAAGATGTGGTAGTTGCTGTGGATGGCGTGGTCGATGATGTTGCAGATGCGCGACACGGTGAGGAACTTGTCGAGATCCTCGGGAATGTTGTCTAGTTCGTCGTTGATACATGGCGTGAAGGCATAGTGGACGGCTCCCTTGCGTCCGAGGATGCCGGTTCGCATCGAGAGGAGGTCATCGGCCGGCGACTTGTGCCAGTTGGGGTCTTTGCTCTTCATCAAGAACTCCTTGGCCTTGAGGAAGTCGTTGGGGTCGTACTCGTAACTAATGGCGATAGGGGCGATGTTGAGGCGTCGGACACTCTCCACAAGGCTCACATCACGGTTGCCGTAGGCGAGCATTTTAATTACGCCCTCTTGAGTGCGGTCGTTACTGTCCTTGCAACGTCCCTCGCGTTGGGAGATCCACACGCTGTTGTGCTTGTCAGCGATGGCAAAGTGGATATACTTCGACAACTGGATGGCCGCGGCCAGAGTCTGGATGCGACCCAAATTGCGTTTGACAATGAAACACTTGTTGAGCCTAACCAGTTTGTTAATCCAATCGTAAATGAGCAGATTGTTGCCGATGGCAATCTCGCAGGTGTCCATTCCCTCACGCATGAGAAGGCAGTTGAGTTGGGCGCTGTCGAGCACGATGTCACGATGGTTGGTCACAAAGGTGTAGGCGCCCTCGTGGTCAAGTTGATCAAGGCCGCTTGCGGTGACACCGTCGGTGGTGCGTGCCAACAAGCCTTCCACAAAGGGGCGCATCACCTTGAGTTGCAGTTCGCGCTTGGAGTTCAGGCCCAAGAGTACACGTTTGAGTTGCGAATATCGATACTGCGGCATAACCATGCCAACGATTTGCTCAAATTCAGGCTCTTCGACCAAGATAGACATCACGTTGTGGAAGTCGCGGTCGGAGATTGGCGCGATGTCGGCCAACTCGGGCGGCAGGATTATTTCGTTTTCGTCTTTCATCGCTCACTAATTGCTAATTATGATTTCAACCCACAAAGTTACAAAATTTTCTCCGGTTAACCAACAACCGGAAATTAACATCTCGTCTTTTTCCCTCTCGAAAATTTCCGAAAAACAATTTATCCCGTGAATTATCGTGAATTATCGTGAATAAATTATGATGATAAATCACAGCAAATAAAATATTTACGAAAATTTACGAGAAATACACCAATAGATAAAAATAGACGTAAAAAGACGGAAATAGACGAGAGGTTGGAATAAAAATTAATGGATAATTCATGGTAATTCATGTTTAATTAAGCCGCAACTTTTGCGGTGGACTCTCACTTGAAGAGCAGCGGCAGCAGTTGCAGCAGATAGGCCCGCCAATTGCGCCACTCGTGGCCGCCGTCGCTCTCGACGTAGGTGTAACGCACCTTGGCGTTGTCCAATTGCTCGCGCAGGCCGATGTTCTCCTTATAAAGGAAGTCGTCCTTGCCGATGCCAATCCAATAGAGCGACGGGCGCTGGCGAGCCAACGCTTTGAGTTTGCCGTCAAGGTCTTGATAGACAGTGGCCGTGTTGCCGCCGCGCGGCATGACCGCTGCCGAGAAGAGGCCCACGTAGCCGAAGTCTGCCGGGCGGTTGGCACTGATGTAGAGCGAGTGCAGTCCCCCCATCGACAGGCCGGCGATGGCGCGGCCGCGCTTGAGGGCGCGAGTGCGGTAGTGCGACTCCACGTATGCCATAATATCGCCAAAGGACTGCTCAAACGAGCCTTCCATCCACTGCTTGTGGTCAAACGACGGAGCCACAAGGCCGCGACCGTCGGCTCCGGGAGCGGCGTCGGTGTCGGTGTGGCCGTTGGGCATCACCACAATCATGGGCGACACCTTGCCGGTGGCAATCAGATTGTCGAGCATTTGTGCCACAAAGCCTTGCTCGAGCCACGCCGTCTCATCGCCGCCGCTGCCGTGCAGCAGGTAGAGCACCGGATAGCGTGTGCGGCCGCTGTCGTAGCCGGCGGGCGTGTAAACCATCATGCGGCGCTGGCGGCCAAGCGTGGGCGAATTGTACCACACGGCGCTCACTGTGCCGTGAGGTACGTCGTGCACAGCAAGCGGCAGGTCGCGCTGTGGCGTGTCGATAATGAGCAGGTTTTTGACCGTCGACACGTCGCGCATGGTGTGTACATTGCTCGGGTCGAGCACGGGCACGCCGTCCACCACATACAGATATCGGTAGACGTCAGGCGATAGCGCCTTGGGCGTCGTCACGGTCCACACGTCGCCACTGCGACTCAGCGTGAGGTCGGCGCTACCGTCGAGTTGCATTGTCACCGCTGTCGCCGTGGGCGCCGCGAGGGTGAAAGTCACGCGGCCGTCTTTCTCAACACGCGGGCCGGCCGCTTGCGCTGTGCCACGGCGGATTTCCTGCTGCGCAGCGGCAGTCAGGGCAATCGCCGCCACAGCAATCATCATCAATCGTTTCATCATTTTGGCTTTTATTATAATAAGGCAGAAATTGTATCATAATTAGCGCACGCTACCGCGTGCGGAAATCTTTCAAAATCTTATTAAAAAACCAACATCAATTAAATTATTTATAAATGAGGATATTAATTATTTGATTTTATTTTAGATTTTGAAAGATTTCCCGCCCGTAAGGGCGGTTATATCACAAAATATGAATTATGCGCGCGCAGAACGTTATTCGGTTAATGCGGCCTCAACAAGCGGGCGCCAGTCGGCACCGTTGGCGGGACACACGGTGCGGATGCCCAGAGTGGCGGCAGCCTCGCAGTTGCGGGGGCTGTCGTCGATAAATAGCGTCTCTTGAGCCGTGGCGTGCTGGCCGGCGAGCATCATCTCAAAAATGCGGCTCGCCGGCTTCATCACGCGCATCTCGTAACTGGCATAAATCGCATCGAAATAATACTGCACACCGTGGCCCATACCGTCAAACTCGGGGCTCAATACCCACGACATCATATAGGGGTTGGTGTTGGAGAGCAAACACAGTTTGTAACCGCGGTCGCGCAATTCTTGCAGCGTATCGAAAATCCACCGTGGCCGCTCGCCGGCATATCCCACCCAGGCGTAACGACATTGCTCACGCGTCAACTCGCGCCCGGCAAGACGGCTCAGTTCAACGCGAAACTGCTCGGCGTCTATTTGGCCACTTTCCAAAGCGCCAAAGATGCCTTTTTGCTCAAAGTCGTCGAGCAGCGAATGGGCATCGGCAACGCCAATCTCGACAAAGCGGTCGGCCGCCTGAGATTTACATAACTTGAAGATCACGCCCCCAAGGTCAAATGCTATATTGGAAATCATATCATCGGTATATTTTCTTGATTAAACTACAAAATTATAAAAAGTTTTCTATTTCTATCACACATTTTCCGATTTTATTCGTAATTTTGCACTCGTCAAAACATAAAACATTTATAACAATGGATAACAGCAATCTTAAAAACCTCCTCATCGAATTTCTAGCCGAAGAGGGCTACCGCCACAAGGAGACCAATTTTGGCCTCGAGTTCAAGTCCAACGGACTGACCATTCTCTTTATCAACTCCAGCAACGACGAGCAGATTTTCCAACTGATACTGCCCGGCATCTACGAGATGAACGATGAAAACGAGTTGGCTGTGCTGCAAGCCGCCAACAAGGTCAGTTATGAGTTCAAGGTGGTGAAAGCATACGTGGACAACGACAATGACGTGAACGTGTCATTCCAGATTTTGGCCGACAGCACCCCTGAACTCAACGAACTGATGCCTCGGGCCATCCGTATGCTCGAGCAAGCCCGCGCAGACTTCTACCGCAACCTCGGCGTCTGATACACCGCGAAACACGGGGACGGTTCTTTTGTTTCGCCGCGAAACACAGGGACGGTTCTTCTGTTTCACCGCGAAGCGGCTGATAACGAAACACGGGGACGGTTCTTTTGTTTCACCGCGAAGCGGCTGATAACAAAAGAACCGTCCCCACTGCGAGACAAAACTATCTGTTCCCTTGATAGTTAGAGTTACACTACCCGCCTCTAAGAGGGGACGGTTCTTTTGTTTCGGCGACAAGTCGCGAAACAAAAGAACCGTCCCCGTGTTTCACTTTTTCTTTGATAGTTAGAGTCGCCTTTACTCGCCTCCAAGCGGGGACGGTTCTTCTGTTTCGGCGGCATGCCGCGAAACAGAAGCACCGTCCCCGTGTTTCGCATACAGAAGGCGAGATATTGAACTTAGATGGATATCGGTTATCCGCGATAACTGACGCATACCGATACCGCGAGAAATGGCTTCTTTGAAAATTGTTCTCTTTATGGGAAGCGACTGCAACTTCATGCTCATACGATCCACTCCGGGAGGCAACAGCGTTTGAAGAATAGTTACGGCTTCATAATCTTTTAGTTTACCATCTTCATTTTCTACTATTTTTTCTGCAGTGAGACCAAGAGCAATGCTACACATTTCTTCGCGGCTGACTGAAATGTTGAAAGGGTTTTGCTGGACACTGACACCGGCAGATGCGGCCTCGGCGTCAAGTTCATACTCGCGCCAACTGCTCCACTCATAGTCTTTAGGATGCCTGACAATGTGGGCCTCAACAGGGTTCAAGTGTATATAATCCAACAAAGCCAAGAAATACTTTTCGTCATTCACCGGTTCGCTTAAATACCGTCCTTGAAACAAAGGCCCGATTCTATTATATTTCTTATTATAGTACGACGCATAAGCGACAAGGATACGTTTCATTACAATATTAATTTCATCATTATCCTCTTTGATTAACAAATGGATATGGTTTGACATTAAACAATAGGCATAGATAATGCAATGAGGGGTGATGGACATTCCTTCACCATCCTTTACCGCAATAGCGAGACGCAGTATTCTCTCCATTTTCATGAAGTCCATAGTATCATGAAAGATATTTTGGCGATTGAGTCCTCTCACCATCACATGATACACTCCTGTGTCGCTCTTAACTCGAGGCTTCCTTGGCATTTTTTATAAAATTAGATAATTATTTCTTTTCATTTTAAACGTAAAAAAAGATGTTTTATTATTTGCAGCAGAAACACGGGGACGGTTCTTTTGTTTCACCGCGAAACACGGGGACGGTTCTTCTGTTTCACCGCGAAGCGGCTGATAACAAAAGAACCGTCCCCACTGCGAGACAAAACTATCTGTTCCCTTGATAGTTAGAGTTACACTACCCGCCTCCAAGTGGGGACGGTTCTTTTTTTTCGGCGACAAGTCGCGAAACAAAAGAACCGTCCCCGTGTTTCGCTTCGGCGACATGCCGCGAAACAAAAGAACCGTCCCCGTGTTTCGGAAGAGGGGGTCTGATTTAGAAGTAGAGGCGGCCGGAGTTGGTGTAGTGGATGCCGAAGCAGTCGAACTCGATGGCGTAGGTGGCGCTGGCGTAGTTGATGGTGATTTTGACATTGGTCATCTCGCGGGAGGCCATCGGCGTCCAGCCGCTCGCGTCCTTAAACTCGGGAATGATGCTATCTGCGGTGTAGATGATGCTACTGTCTTCGGTCTTTACTATCGTGCTCGACAACGACGCGCGCAAAGCAGCCATCTTGGGCATCGCACTGACGAACTGGATGTTATACATGTTAAAGAAGATTGCACCTATCGGATTGTCAAGGTAAATCGACTGATTGGGATTGTAAATATCGAAGCCGAAGTAGGTGTCAGTAATATCGCTGAAGGTGCCGCGGTAGAGGATGTTGTGGATTTCCTCGTTGCTGTACTCCGCGTAATTGCCGTCAGCGTCACGCCGCTGAGGATAACTATAAAGCGTCGGACTATAAACGTATGTCACATAAGTGGCACCGCGCGCCACGATGTTCATCTTGAGGCGCATAATGTTGTTGCGGAAGTCGACGGTGCCCTCCACGCCGTTGACGGTGTAGCCTTCCATTGGCGTGAGGTCGCCGGTGGAGGTGATTGACACGTTGTTGTCGTTGACGTAGCCCAGACGCAGCCCGGTGAGTTTGAATGTGATCTCGGGCATACGCGGCGCGAAGGTGATGTCCTTGAAGGTGAGTGTAGCCGTGGCGGCGGTGTAGTCGAGGTCAAAGGCCACCTCGGTCATCGCCTCGTGGAAGTTCTCATCATCGTTGAGCACCGACACACGGAGACCGGCCATCGAACGGGTGGCCTTGTGCTCCGGCTCGCTGCTCTTGCCGCAAGCCGTCATCATCGCGGCAATCGCCGCAATCGTCATGTAATAAAAAATCTTTTTCATCATTATAAATTAATTTTGTTTTAACTCAAGTTTTTAACTATCACTTTATACTACGCAACAATATTTTAAACATAAATTCCCATAAATTATTCATTAATTATTTAAGACAATACTTCGGTTAAAAAATGAAAAAGTGCTATAAATAATTGTTTCGCGTCTATTTTCGTCAATAACAACGTCTATTTTCGTCAATTGTTTGTCTAAAATAATTAAGATAGACGGAAATGGACGTTGTTATAGACGTGAATTGACGCTAACCTCTAAAATTTACCGAACTATTGTTAAGATATTTAAGATAATAAACTCGCATTCTCTTAAAACTCTTGTTCTCCTGTCTAAAATTAATGGATAATTCATGATAATTCGTGTTTAAATAAAACGGTTGTCATTAAAAGTCGAGGCGCAGTGTGGCGCCAAAGGCGCGGCTGCGGCCGCGTTGCAGGAACTCGTGGCCGATTGACACGAAGTAGAAGGTGGCATATCGCGTGCCGGTGAGGTTTGTACCCCACAGTTGCAGCGACCACCGGTTGGAGCGCAAGGTGACGTCGGCGCCAAGCAGAGCGTAAAAGCGTTGAGTCATCGTGTTTGCCTCGTTCCATGCTATCGGTCCGGCGGCATTGACTCGAGCGCCAAGTTCCACAGCGTGCAGCCATGAGCGGTTCACATCAAAGCGGTGACGTGCCGACCCGAATAATGTGTGGCGCGGCGCGTAGGGCACAAAGCGATGGCGGTAGTCGTTGCGTCCATCGTGGTATCGCACAAAGCGAGCGTCGGTGAAGCCGTAACTTGCCGCGACAACTGTCGCGTCAGTCAGTCGCAATGTCGCCTGAGCCTCCACGCCCACGCTGCGCGTTCGGCCGGCGTTGGTCATCACGCGACCGGTGGTTGTACCATCGGGGAAGGTGGTGAGTTGGCGGTCGCGGCAGTCAATCCAGAAGGCGTTAGCCTCCACCGTCAACCGCCCGCCTGCCAAGCGGTCGAGGCGCACACCGGCCTCGTAGTTCCACGCCACCTCAGGCTTATAGCCCACAATGCGATCCGCGTCGTAGGCCGCGCCGATGCCCATCATACCCATCAGACGTTGCTGCAGCACATCGCTGAACATCTGCGTGTTGAAGCCTCCAGCCTTATAACTCTTGCCCACGCTCACCCAGGCCTTGCCGCCCTGCCAACCGCGACTGACGGCCACGCGCGGCAGCAACTGCGTGAAACTGCGGCTCATGTGGCCGCCGTCGTCGATATCAATCGGGGTGGAGGCATACACGCTGCCGCCGTGCATCACGTTGTAGCCGGTGTGAGTCTCGCTGTGATAGTCGAGCGCCACGCGCTCGTAGTCCGTACGCAGGCCCGCATCCAAGGTCCAGTCGCCCAGATGGAGGGTCACCTGCCCGTAGGCCGCCACGCCGTGGCTCGGCATCTTGAAGTCGCTGCCCAGCAGCATCTGCCGTGAGTGCCACGCGATGGGATAGTCGGGCGCTGCGGCGTTGCGGTGGTTCTCGATGAGTTCGGCGATGCCCGTGTCCTTGAATGTCACCGGCGCCGTCATCGTCATGCTTCTATAGAAACCAAACGCGCCTGCCAGCCACTCCACGCGGAGTGGGGACGGTTCTTCTGTTTCACGACTTGTCGCTGAAACAGAAGAACCGTCCCCGTGTTTCACTATCACCTCTTGGGTGACAGCGTGCTCGGTGCGCGCTTGGGTGAGCGTGAAATAAGGCATGGGCGTGAAGTCCTGATCGAGCGTCATGTTGTCATCGAGAAACTGATAGGACGTAATAGCGGTTATCGTGCCCCAGTCGGTGTTAAAGTTTATCGACATGCCATCCATGATGTTGGTGCGGCGGTAGAAACAGGTGTCGTTGTAGGCGATTTGTCCGGTTTGAGTCCACTCATAGGGGTAGCCGCCCTGCCGCGAGTGGCCGCCCCAGAGGGTATTGGTGATAGTGAAGCGCGCGGAGGGGCGCCACTCCATCTTCAGCCGCGCGCTCCCCTGCCGTTCCCAGTCGGTGAGTTTGCCGTTGTACTCATTCCTGTACTCGCCGCCGCGCGAGGTGAAGTAAACATTCGCGGCGAGGGCGAAGCGGTCGCTCGTGCGGCGCGAATGGGCCACACCGGCCTTGAACGCCATGCGACTCGCGCCCTCCAGCAGCACACGCGTGCCGGGATCGGCGCCGGCGGCCGTTGTGGTGACATTCATCACACCGGCCATCGCGTTGCGGCCGTAAAGAACGCTCTGCGGGCCACGCAGCACCTCCACGCGCGACATTTCCATGAGGTCAACGTCATAATTATCCTTGCTCATCACGGGCACATTATCGATGGTGAGTCCGAGCGAGGGCTGGTCGATGCGCGCGCCGATACCACGCACGTAGATGGTGCTGGTCATGCGGCTGCCGTAGTCGGGAATAAAGACGTTGGGCGTGAGCGCGGTCACGTCGCGTGGTGTGAGCACTCTCGCGCTCTCTATCTCGGGTCGCGCCACAAAGGTGACAGCGGCCGCGGCGTTGCCTGCCTTCTTGACAGCGCTCACCGTCACATCTTCCAACAGTAGCGTGTCGGCGGGCAACTCGGCCGCACAGAGGCGCGACATTGGCACACATATTAATATATATATAAACATAAACAATCTTCGTTTCACGGCGCAAAATTACCGCCTTCCGGCCGTCTGTGCAATCACTACAAGTAGTGATTTTTTGTTGAAGTTAGAATTGACGCGCTCGCCTCTAATCGGGGACGGTTCTTCTGTTTCGGCGACAAGTCGCGAAACAGAAGAACCGTCCCCGTGATTTGGCCAATTTTCTAAAAAAAACAAAAAAAAATGCTCAATCTTTGTTGTTGTCAGAAAAAAATAATAAATTTGCCAATCATTTTGCGGCACAACGCGCGCCAAGGCCATTTCGAGCCTATCCACCGACGCTCAACCTGCCAACCGAAATCGAGAGAAACTACAAACAATCTATCTAATTATTAACTTTTTAAAAACTTTTTACTACAGTTATGGCTGAACAGACAAAAATTCAGAACCCGCAGCCCGCGGCTAAGAAGCCGGTGAACAGCGGTGTCGGTGGTATCAAGAATGCATCGTGGGTGATCCTCATCTGCTTCATTCTGGCCGAGTGTTTCTTCCACTTTGTGCTTGGTAGCGGCAGCAACTTCAAGGATGGCGACAACGCCAACGCTCCGTTGAACCTGCTTGGAACCATCTACAAGGGCGGTTTCATCGTGCCTATCCTTCAGACTCTCTTCCTCACCGTGATCGTGCTCGCCGTCGAGCGTTGGATCGCCCTGAGCAAGGCCAGTGGCAAGGGTAACATCACCAAGTTTGTTGCCAACATCAAGGCTGCTCTCGCCGCCGGCGACATCGCCAAGGCCGAGAAACTTTGTGCCGATCAGCGCGGCACCGTGGCTGCTGTGATCGCCGCCACCCTGGGCAAGTACAAAGAGATGCACAACAACACCGAACTCGCCAAGGAGCAGAAGTTGGTCCAGATCCAGCAGACCCTCGAGGAGGCTACCGCTCTCGAGATGCCGTCGCTGCAGCAGAACCTGCCTATCCTTGCGACCCTCACCACGCTGGGTACCCTTATCGGTCTGCTCGGTACGGTTATCGGTATGATCAAGTCGTTCCAGGCTCTGTCGGCTTCGGGTGCTCCCGACTCCACCGAGTTGTCGACCGGTATTTCGGAGGCCCTTATCAACACCGCCTTCGGTATCGCGACCGCTGCCTTCGCCCTTATCGCTTACAACTACTATACCAACAAGATCGATAACATGACCTATGCTATCGATGAACTTGGTTTCTCGATCGTTTCTACTTTCGCCGCCACCCACTAATCACAGTGGTGGACAGAAAAGTTGAGGGGTTGAGCGTTTAGCGGTTGAGCCATTTGCTGACGCAAATGGGAAAAATCCATTATCCCCGAGCGCACCAGCGCGAGGCCAACCCCCTAAACCCCTAAACCTCTAAACCTTTTAACGTTTAACGACAAGTAAGTAATATGGGAAAAGTCAAAATTAAGAAAAAAGATACGCGCATCGACATGACCGCTATGTCCGATGTGACTGTGCTCTTGTTGACTTTCTTCATGTTGACCTCTACTTTCCTGCAGAAGGAGCCCATCACGGTCATCACACCGCCCTCGGTGAGCGAGGAAAAGGTGCCCGACCAGAACCTCCTCTCAGTACTCATCAGCCCCACCGGCAAAGTGTATCTCGAAGTGCTCGGTAGCAAGGACTCGACTTTCAAGAGCGAGACCGTCCGCGCCGACCTCTTGCGCAACATGGCCGCCAAGTACAACGAGAAACACCCCAACGCCAAGGTCTCTCTGACCAACAAGGAGGTTGCGGAGTTTGCAAAACTCAACGCCTTCGGCGTTCCGTTCAGGTATATGAAGGACTGGCTCAGTATCGAGGACATCACCCTGCGTGACAAAGTCCTGCAAGGCGAGGAGCCCCTGACTACCAAAGACGGACAAAAGGTGAAGTTGGCAGGAATTCCCATCAGCATGAACGAAGATGCTAACAACCCCAACGAGTTCCAGATGTGGGTGCAGTGTGCCTACAACTCAATGAATGACGAACTCAAGCAATCGATGGTAAAGGGTAAAGGTATCGCCATCAAGGCCGACCAGACAACCCCTTACAGCGTGGTGAACGTCGTCATGGATAACCTCCAGACGATTAAGATGAACAAGTTTAGCCTCATGACGGCTCTTAAAGCAGAGGAGGAGTAACAATATGGCAAAAGATCTAAGCAGACAAAAGAAGTTCGAGACCCGTATCGACTTCACTCCCATGGTCGACATGAACATGTTGTTGATCACCTTCTTCATGCTGTGTACCACCATGATTAAGAGCCAAACCCTGCAAATCTCGCTTCCCTCCAACGAGAAAATCGAGGAGGAGCAGCAGAACAAGGTGAAGCAGAGCGAGGCTGTGACCATCATCATCGACGGCGAACTGAAGCAGGCCAACGTGGACGGTAACGCCGAGGCTCAAGTGGCCGACGCCGCTGCCGGCATGCTCTTCTACTACGACGGTATGCCCCCCACGGCACAGGACTTGCTCAAGATCACCAAGGGCGAACTTGAGAACCCGATGAAGCAGGTTGCCTTCGGCAGCCAGGAGGGCGCCCTGCCCGCCATTCGCGAAATCCTGCGCGAACGCAACAAGGACGTTGTCGCCAAAATCGCCGAACTCAAGAAGGACTGGAAAGAGATGAAGTTCAGTTCCAACGAGGACAAGAACGACAGCATCTACCAGGCAAAAGCCAAGGAGATCCGCAACGACTCGACCCTCAAGCGCCCCGTGGTCATCATCAAGGCTACGCCAAACGCCAGTTACGCTCACGTGGTGAATGTGCTTGACGAGATGCAAATCAACAACATCAGCCGTTACCAGATCGACCGCATCAACATGGTCGACAGCGCAATGATGATGCCGTTGAAGGAAAAAGCCCTCTCGGCCAAGTAATGTGTAGATGATAGATTTATTAACCCTTTAACAAATCGAAAAGATTATGGCAAAAGACGTAGATCTTTCATCGAAAGAATGGACTGACATCATATTTGAAGGACGCAACAAGGACTACGGTGCTTACGAGTTGCGCTCCACCTCGGTGGCGCGTCACAACAAGAGCGTGCTCTACACCCTGCTGGGTGCCGCCCTGATTGTGGGTCTCGCATTAAGTTTCGTGGCCGTGCAGAACTTCATCGCCGAGCGCTCCATCACCGATACCGGTGAGCAAGAGGAAGTGCTCGTCGAGATGGCGACCGACGAACCAGAGCAGGAGCCCGAGCAGCAGAAACTTGAGCAACCCGAGCCCGAGAAACTCCCGGAGGAGGTTCTGAACAGCGTCAAGGTGACTGAACTCAAAATCGTCGAAGACGAGAAAGTCAAGAAAGAGGATGAGATCAAAGCCCAAGACGAACTGAAGGAAACGACCACCGCATTCGGCTCTTCGGATAACGACAAGGGTACGGACGACCGTAACATCACCGAGACCAAGAAGGAAGAGGTGATTGTCGAGAAGAAGGAAGAGAAGCCCGCCGAGCCCGAGAAGATCTTCACCTCGGTGGAGCAGAACCCCGAGTTCCCCGGCGGTCAGGCCGCCCTGCTCAAGTACCTCAACAGCCACATCCAGTATCCGCCTCAAGCGGCTGAGAATGGCAAGGAGGGTAAGGTCGTTGTGCAATTCGTGGTTGAGAAAGACGGCCACGTGGGCGAGGTGAAAGTCGTCCGCTCGGTCGACAAAGACCTCGACCGCGAGGCAGTGCGCGTGTGCAAGTCGTTGCCCAAGTTCACCCCGGGCCGTCAGAACGGCCAGCCGGTGCGCGTGTGGTTCACCTTGCCCGTCACCTTCAAGTTGCAAGGCTCGTGATGCAATCTTAGCATATCGCATTTAGCACGTAGCACGTAGCGCGTGGCAAAATGAAGCCACCACCCTACGTGCTACTTGCTTTACGACAATGTAAGGCCTGGCCTTGGCCAGGCCGTTCCGGAGTCAAATCCATTACTTGTAGGGGCAGAATTTATTCTGCCCACTTCGAGGCTCAACCCCTAACAACTAACGACTAACGACTAATGACCACAATCTGGATTGTACTCCCCATCCTCACCCTGCTCATGTTTGAGTTGGGATTAAACCTCCCGCTGAGCGACTTCAAACTATTCCGGGACCGTCCCAAGCCGGTCATCGCCGGCCTGTTCGGACAGATTGTGCTGCTGCCGGCTCTCGCGTGGCTTGTCGGATGTGCATTCGACCTCGAGCCGCTGATGCTCATCGGCATCGTGCTCATTGCCTGCTGCCCGGGCGGCAGTTCGTCAAATGTGTTTTCGCTGCTCGCCCGCGGCGACGTGGCGCTCTCCGTCTCGCTCACGGCATGCAGCAGCATCATCACGCTGGTCACAGTGCCACTGGTGATGGGATGGGTGACGGCGGCCGTAGGCAGTGAGACACACGTGCAACTGCCGGTGGGACAATTAGTGATGCAAAACCTGGTGCTGATGTTCGTCCCCATCGCCATCGGCATCGCCGTCAAAGCACGGTGGGCCGCGGCGGCCGACCGCATCCACCGCGTTCTGGCGCGCATAGCCTTCCCGGCACTCATCTTTCTGGCCACCGTCTTCTTTATCCAAAACCGCGAAGCCATCGTGGCTCGCTTCGGCCAATTAGGACTATCTATCTCGGTGCTCATTCTGCTTGCCATGGGCTGCGGAGCGGCGTTGTCGCGAGTGATGCGCCTCAGCGGCCGTGAGCGCCGCACGATAGTTATCGAGGTCGGTATGCAGAACGCCGCCCAGGCCATCGCCATCGCCAGCAGCCCCCTCGTGTTCAACAACGACGTCATCGCCATCCCCGCCATCATCTACGCCCTGATGATGAACGTCATCCTCATCCTCTACGTCCTCCACACCCGCCACTCCCCCACCGCCTCGTAGCAACCAAATCGAATGTCCCGAAATAAAGACATCTCTTATGCCTTATCAACCAAAAAGTGGCATGAAATTTGCATGTAGTAATAAAACGAAATCTCAGTTTATTATGAAGCATTTTCTACTACTTCTTGTCACTGTCTTTGCCGCCGCCGTCAATGCCGCCGCCCCCGAGCCGTTGGCTCTGGTCGAGACCCGCGCCAGCGACAACGTCCTCGTGTGCGTCTCCAGCAAAGCCTACGCCTTCCACGCCCACTACTGCAACGGCCTGAAACGCTGCCGCGGCGAAATCATCACCATGGCCCGCGACCGCGCCATCGAAGCCGGCCGCACCCCTTGCGGCTACTGCTACCGCACCACCCGCCGCCTGTCTTTAACGGCCAATTAGGGACATTAATAACAAAAGTTCATATTTAGAAAGCGTGGCATTCTGATTCTGAATAAACGTGAATTAATTGTATGAGAATATGCCTCTGCGAAGTTCGTTATCCAGTATAAATAATATTCGACAGCATTGAGGCTTATAATTCGACTAAATCACAGTGGGAGCATAAAAAAGAATTTTTATACTCCCACTGTGACGATTCAATCAACCCATAACGGTTATTGTTTGAGGATTGCGTCAAGAACAGCATTGACATCTCCCACATCAACCTTGCCGTCACTGTTCACATCGTTGGATATTGAATAATTATTATTGATTATCGCAACGAGAATTGTGTTGACATCACCAACATCCACGATATCGTCATTATTGATGTCAGGATAGTCGGGGGCGACAAGATTACCGTTGATAGTTTTGAGGTTACTCCACGGTAATGTCGTACGGTAAGCCTCCAAATACTTTCGTGGCACGTGAAGCGTAATATAATTTTCCTTACCATAGAATACACGACCTGTATCAGCATAGTTGGTAAATGATGCCGGAGGTCCATAAAGCACAATATCGTAGTCGTCATCTACACTCCAATTGTCGAATACGCTACTGCCAATGGTTTTCAGAGAGACAGGGGCCACGATAGTCTTAATCCAACTAGCTCTGTACCAATCTTCAGTAAATTCATTATTCCAACTCCAATTTGAAATTATTTCGGTACCTTCTTTAAACACCAGACGTCCATCACTCGGTTCGGTTCCCTTATAAGTCAAGGCGATTGAACCGATATACACCACACCATCTGGCTGCGAGTTCTGCCAAGCCGTATTGTCAAACGCACTCCACCATATATTAGAAAGGGACTTTGGAAATGTGATATTCAGCAAATTTTCACAGTCGGCGAACGCATTATATCCGATTACCGTCAGACCCTCGGGCAAAACAATCTCCGTTAGTTTGTCGGCATTGGTAAATGCGAAGTGACCAATGTTTTTCACGCTCTTGCCGATATATATCTTCTTCAAAGACAATGCATTGCTCAACAAACCATTCGGAATAAACCCTACGTCATCGGAAATAATCAGTTCTTCAGTCTCTTTTTTGAATGGTTCTTGTAATCCACCATATTGTAAGCCCAAAGCCGGTTCAAACGTAAAACTTGGTGCGTTGACAGTCAGTTGATAATATACCTTCTTGATCGAATTTCCTGTAAAACAATCGTAGTGAAACGGTCTGTCGATCACTAACTCTTGAATGTTGCAATAAGCAAAAGCGCAAAAGCAATAACGTAAATCCACAGACTTGTCGAGCGTGATATTTGAAAGTGAGGAGCAACCGAAAAACGCGCCATAACATACTACTGACTCTCCGGTGATTTCGATGGATGAAAGGCTCGTACACCCGGCAAATGCTTCAGCGCCGACCATACAATTCTTTGGCAACGACAATCGGGAAAGCGATGTACAACCGAAAAACGCTCCAGTTCCTATTCCCGTACCAGCAGAAAATTCAGAGAGTGCTGGTTCAGAAGGATTCTCTATAATCGTAACTGTCCGCAAAGACTTGCAACCTTCAAACAATCTGTCTGCCACAGAACCATGATAAATTACAGATGTGAGATTTGGACAATTTACAAAAGAGGAGTAGCACTCATCACTCTGATAATATCCATGGCCCTTCAATGGATTGTATTCATACTCAGGATTATCATCATTATAAGACTCATGAACCCCACAAAGGTGACCTGGACCGATTTCCAAGTCAAATGCGCCACCAAATGCACTTGCAAATCCATTTATCAACTGTGAAGAGACTGTTATTGATTGGACGTTCTGATTGCCGGCTAGATTGATGCCTATTACTTTATATGTCTTTCCTTGATAAACCACTTGTGAGAGGAAGTCAGGTGCAGAAACATCACAATCCACAACTATTGATTCTCCATCCCCCATGAGTTTGTAATGGATTCCATCTATTATAATAACAGTATTCCCATCTTTCTCATAGTGGTCGTAGTCTGTGACAGAAACAGCACAAGTGGCGGAACTTCCTGTATCGGTAGTTACTGTGATGGTCGCGGAACCGACAGCATGCGCCGCGACCTCGCCGGAACCGCTCACGGTTGCCACTCTTGTGTTATCACTTTGCCACGTCAGAGACGTGGCAGCTTCTGCCGGTTCAACTGTGGCGGTCAGCCGGCTTTTCTCGCCAACCTTTAACGACAACGCATTACGGTCAAGGGTAACGTTCGCTTCCATAACACTGCCAACGGTGACTGTCAACTGCGAAGTTTCAGCAATACCCAGTTTTTTATAGCCTCCATCATATAGTTTCTGATCTGTCAGATTAACTGTGTAGGACCCGGGGCGTACCGTTTCGCTTACGTGCAGTTTAACGGTAAAAAGGGTATATTCTCCATTAAGTACATTTTCCCAACCCGATCCGTTTAACATAATTCTGATTTGGCAGCCATCAACGTAACCTGTATTGAAACCCCAAGAACTAGGAGGGAATATCTCATTGTAAGTTACTACGGGTTTGCCGCTTTCATTCAGAATAGGAGAGAACCCATTCGGTAAGTTCAAAAATACTTGAGCGGCATCGAAGAATTCCGCTTTGCGAACCATAATGACAATATCCACATTGTCACCCGGTTCGCATTGGGCATCGAGCCCCCAAATAGCACTTTCTGACGGCACAATCTCAACGGCATTTGTGATGTTAATCGTTGAATCCAACTGCGCCATAAGCAGTCTGACCGGTGCCTCTTCCGGGTGCAGTCGCATCAGTCGATCTAAGTCAAGTTCCTGAACAGACGAGCCGAAACCATGGGCTGCCACGGCAAAGCTCGTTAGGAAAACTGATAGTAATAGAAATAAGTGTTTCATTTTGTGATAATTATTATTTGTTAATGATTATGTTCGTACACGTCGCATCTATTATTAGATATTTTTTGTAGTAGCATAAAAAGAAGTGTGAGATTGTTCCTGCGGACTACGACTGCCAAAGGGTTCACCACAAACCTGCAAACTGTCGTAAGCCGAAAAACAACTCACACCATGGCGGATATGCAGTGACACACTTACATACCAACACGCATGGAGAGCCGCTTTCGCTTGGTCCAGTTTGCAATAGAAGTGGTGATTCTTTGGCAAGAACAAGCAATGCGCTTCCTATTATGTCAGCCGTTCGTTGCGAAACGGCACCGCAAATTTAATCTTTATTTTCCATCTGCACAACAATAATCCGAAAATTCTTATGCGGCACTTGAGTAATTAGTAATTGGTAACTCAAGTTTCTAAAGTAAAAATTTGTTGATGACAGATTTTGAACTACCACAACCCGCTTCAGCGGGTTGCACAAACCTCGTCAGGGGTTTTACAAAAAAACCAGGTTGGAGCGAAGCGACTACCTGGGGGCATGAAGCGAGATAATAGATGTCGCTACCTCGAAGGGGTTGCACCATCTCGCGAGAGAGTGCAACCTCTTCGAGGTAGCAGACAAATATTCAGCTCGTCAACCCCGGGTAGCCACCTGGCGGTGTCAACCTGGGGTTTTTGTAAAACCCACTTCGTGGGTTCGTGTAACCCACTATCGTGGGTTTGAACGACTGAGAATTTTTTTTATTTGCTAACGTAGGGGCGGCAGACCGTCGTTGGCGTTTCTGTCGCCCCTACGGGGCTATGTTTGTGTGGAGCGCGTGATGGTGACGGGGGCTAATGCCCCCGCCTTTGGACTGTCGCCCCTACGGGGCTCACGTTGCCGCACCAATAGGCTAAATCAACGAAATAATGATTTTTGAAAGATTTCCCACGCGTTAGCGTGGCCGATAAATCCGCGATGCGGAGAATGTAGGGACACAATTCATTGTGTCCACCACTGCAACACGCGGACACAATAAATTGTGTCCCTACAATTTCACATTCAGCCAACGCGTGAATTTAGATTTTTGAAAGATTTCCCACGCGGCAGCGTGGTCGATAAATCCGCGATGCGAAGGATGTAGGGACACAATTCATTGTGTCCACCACTGCGGCAGCACGCGGACACAATAAATTGTGTCCCTACAATTTCACATTCAGCCAACGCGTGAATTTAGATTTTTGAAAGATTTCCCACGCGATAGCGTGGCCGATAAATCCGCGATGCGGAGAATGTAGGGACACAATTCATTGTGTCCACCACTGCGGCAACACGCGGACACAATAAATTGTGTCCCTACAATTTCACATTCAGCCAACGCGTGAATTTAGATTTTTGAAAGATTTCCCACGCGTTAGCGTGGCCAGTCGACATCGACGCTCGCGGCCAGGCCAAGGCCAGGCCCTACAATGCTCTGTCGGGCTTCGGTAGCGATAGATAGCGCCTGCTGCGGTGTGACCGGAGCACCGTGGAGGGCAGCGGCTGCCAACACGATGGCTCCGAATGAAGTAATCGTTCTTTTCATTGTTTGATAATATTTAATATGATTGCGCTTAGGAGACGCAGGCGGGCAGAATAAATTCTGCCCCTACAAGGTCTCGCAATACACATCTTTTTATTTGACACGCAAAGTTACTTTTTTTTTAATATTGCCATTTTTGGTTATTGTTTTTCGTAGGTTTAATATTGAATTATGCCACTTTGACAGCGCCGTTGCGCCATTTTGGCACAACAGTTCAGCGTGTTACGCCATTTTGACAGCAAAATATCGAACGGCACAAATTGTGTAAACATTAAGGCGAACGGCGACCGCAAAGGTCGGCGGTTCACAACAATGAATGTTTAACAATTAAAAATACAGGAGGACACAACTATGTTAATCAGATCAACGAGAAATCAAAATTGGCTGCCTGAGGTTTTCAACACCCTGTTTGACAACGACTTTGCGATGCCGCGCGTTGCAGCCACCACACCGGCCATCAACGTGATTGAGCGCGAGCATGAGTATGCGGTTGAAATCGCAGCGCCGGGTATGACCCGCGAGGACTTCCACGTGACCCTCGACGCCGACGACAATCTGGTTGTTGACCTCGAGAAGAAGGCCTCCACCGAGCAGAAGCCCGAAGAGCAGGCCGACAAGAACGACAACACCGTTAAGAGTTGCCAGTGCCACGACCACTACCTGCGTCGCGAGTTCACCTACACTCGCTTCCACCAGACGCTGTTGCTGCCGGACGATGTGGACCGCGACAAGATTACCGCCAACGTCAAGGACGGCATCCTCAACGTCACCCTGCCCAAGTTGACGCCCGAAGCCCAGAAGCGCGACGCCCGCGTCATCGAAATCGGCTGACATTTTCTTTGACAGTTAGAATTGCCTCTAAGAGGGGACGGTTCTTCTGTTTCGGCGACAAGTCGCGAAACAAAAGAACCGTCCCCATGTTTCGAAGTGAAGCCACAACACCGCGTGCTACATTCTTATATTTTGTGAATTGTCAGATTAAAATTTGGATATTAGAGGCTTATGTATTATCTTTGCACATAATAACAAAAGGATAAGAATTATGACTCCATATCACCGTACTGCAACATACGACCGCATTCACTTTGCCACAATGGCGATAGAGAGCGGCGCAAAACGGCTCGGCATTTCTCCCGCCGAGATGTACCGGCGCCTCAAACGCCAAGACCTTATCCACAAGCGACTGATGCGGCACTATGACCTTCTCCACACCCAGAGCCTTGACTATGTGGCTCAAGACATCGCCGAAACACTGTTGAATTGGGAAAATGAAGAGCAACAATGACAACATTGTATCATGGCTCATATACGGGTATCGAGCATCCGATAGCAACTCTTGGCCGAAAGAATCTTGATTTCGGACAAGGCTTTTACCTAACGTCATTGAAGCAACAAGCCGAGCAATGGGCGCAACTTGTTACAGAGCGGAAAACCCGCAATGGCTTTCCACTGCTAAATATCTACACGTTTGATGATGAATTGGCACGACAAATGTGCTTCCGTTGGGTCAAATTTAATTCTTACGACATTGATTGGCTAAATTTTGTGGTTGCCTGTCGCATGGGCCAAGAATTGTGGAAAGAATTTGACATCGTTGAGGGAGGAGTCGCTAACGACCAAGTTATTGACACTGTTGAAGACTATATGATGGGGATTATTACTGACCAACAAGCATTGGGACAGTTACGTTATAAGAATGTCAACCATCAATTATGCATAATCAATCAAAAAGTAATTGACTCCTGCTTGAAATTCGTTGTCACACGGGAGGTAAAACCAAATGAAAAATGAGAGATTCTGTAAGATGGCGCAAGCAGAGCCGCATTATCCTCATGCTGGCTAAAGCATTAAATATCAGCGAAGAAGATGCACTTAACATTTTCTATAACTCTCGCACGTACCATTATTTTGCAGACCCTGCATTAGGTCTGCAAGCCATGAGCGACCAATATATTGTAGATGACATCCTCATAGAACTTAATAATCAACCATAAGAGGCCAAGCCAAGACCCGGCCTACAAGCAACGCGGCATATAATATGTAGCACGCGGTGTGTGGCAAAGTGAAGCCACAACACCGCGTGCTACTTGTTTTTATTGGCCAACGGGGCGGCGCGAGGCACGCGGCACGGCCGACTGCGTCAGATGGAGCGCTCGACGGGGAGGACGAAGGCGCGCAAGCCGAGTTTGGGGGTCTCGACGTCCAGTTTGTGGAGGAAGTCGAGCACGCGGTCAACGTGGTCGTCGGGCACGATGGTCATCATGGCCGAGGCCATTGAGGGCCAGGCGTGGGTGCCGTAGTGAGGTGTGCCGGTGACGGTGCCACGGCCCTGCACTTCTTGCCAAGCGGTAAAGCCACGGGCACCCAAACGGGGCAGCGTGTCGACGATTTGCTCATAATAAGCCTGGTCAAAGGCGATAAATATTGCTTTCATAGTCGTTATTCGTTATTGGTTGCAGAGGCCTTGCGGGCATCCAGCTCGGCGTGGAACTTGCGGCGCTGGCGGTTCAAGCCGTAGAAGGCGAACAGAGTGTACATCACCGGCACAAAGAGCAGCGTCAGAATAGTTGAGAAAGTCAAGCCGCCAATAACGGCCACACCCATCGGTCGCCACATCTCGGCGCCCTCGCCGCTGCCGATGGCCATCGGCACCATACCGAGGATAGTGGTGAGCGACGTCATCAACACAGGGCGCAGACGCGAATGGCCGGCGTCAACCACCGCGCGACGCACCGTCATACCACGCTCGCGGTTGAGGATAATGTAGTCGATGAGCACAATACCGTTTTTCACCACAATACCGATGAGCATAATAGCGCCAATCATCGACATAATGTTCAGGTTGGTGCCTGTTATCCACAACATCAACACGATACCCGAGAAGGCGAACATGATTGAACTCATGATGATGGCCGGATAGGTGAACGATTCAAACTGCGACGCCATCACGATATACACCAGAATGATGATCAGCACTGCCAACATGCTGAGATCGCGGAACGAGTCCTGCTGGTCCTCGTAGGAACCGCTGAGTTCGATTGTGACGCCAGCCGGTCGGTCCATCTTGTCGAGCAACGGCGCCGCATCGGCAATCACCTCACTCATCGGGCGGTCTTGCACCACGGTGCTCACGGTGATAATGCGCTCGCGGTCCTTACGTTCGATGGTTGGCGGGTTGAAGCGTTCCACCACGGTACCAACCTCCTTGAGGCGCACTCCCTCGCCCCGCGCGTTATAAATAAGGATGTTCTCGATGTCCTCGATGCTCGTGCGGTGCTCCGGGTCATACATCACCTTGATGTCATACTCGTCGCCGTCCTCACGGAAGTAACTCGCCGTGACACCATTGATGCGGTAACGTAGCGCCGTGGCAGCCTGCGTCAAGTTCAGGCCATAGATGGCGAGTTTCTGGCGGTCAAAGTCCACCTGATACTCCGGCTGATAGTCGCTGCGGCTGATGTTGATATCGGCCGCGCCCTTCACCGTGCTCAAGATGCGCTTGACGGCCTGCGCCACGCTATCGGTTTTGGCGAAGTCGTAGCCGTAGATCTCATAGTTGATCACGCTCTGGCCGCTCATGCCGCCGCCGCGCTGTCCGCCCACATTCACAAGAGCCTTCTTCAGTTCGGGATAGTGCTTGAGGTCCTCGCGCATCAAGCCGGCAATCTCCACGATGCCACGCTTGCGGTCAGCCGGGTCAACGAGGCGGATATTCATCGAGATAATGTGAGAGCCGTTGTCGCGCAGGGCGGCAAACGTGTTGTCGCTGTTGGCCTGGCCCACGGTGTAGTTAAACACCTTGATCTCGGGATACTTCTCCATCCACTCCTTGTAGAGGCGGGCGCAGACGTCCTTGGCAATCTCCACACGCGTGCCGATGGGCAACTCGAGGTTCACGCCCAGACGGCTGTTGTCACTCGTGGGGAAGAACTCGCTGCCGATATATTTGGTCAAGAACATCGAGCCAACAAAGACCAGCATGGCAGCGATAATCGTCTTCCAACGGTGAGCGATTACAAAGTCGAGCAGGCGAGCATATCCGTTGTCAAGGGCATCGAGCACACGCTCGATGGGGGCGAAAATCTTACGCATAATATCGCCCTTGTTCACATTGAGACGCAACATGCGGCTGCAGAGCATCGGGGTGAGCGACAATGCCGCCGTGGTGCTGATAATCATCATGATAGTCACCATCCAACCCAACTGACGGAAGAGCACACCGGTCATACCTGTCACGAGGGTGAGTGGGAAGAACACGGCGATAAGCGTCAGCGTCGATGCAATAACAGAGATAGCCACCTCGTTGGTTCCGTGGACGGCAGCCTGCTTGGGGTCGCTGCCGCGCTCGATGTGGGTCGTCACGTTTTCCAGCACCACGATAGCGTCGTCCACCACCATACCGATTGAGATTGAGAGCGACGACAACGAGACGATATTCAACGAGTTGCCGGTGACAAAGAGGTAGATAAACGAGGCAATCAACGAGATTGGGATTGTGAGCACGATGATGATTGTTGCCCTCCATCGTCCCAGGAAGAAGAGCACCACAATGACCACAAAGAGCAACGCGTAGGCCACCGTCTCAACCAGAGAGCCGATGGTGTTGCGGATGTTGTCGCTGGTGTCGACGATATAGTCGAGATGGACGTCGCTGGGAAGGTTCTTCTGGATTGACGGCAAAATCTTGTGTATCTTGTCGCTGATCTCTACACTGTTGGCACCGCTCTGCTTCTGCACAATCACCATAGCGCCGCGCACTCCGTTGTTGAAAGCCTCCTGGGCGCGCTCTTCAAGCGAGTCGTCAATGCGAGCGATGTCGCGCAGGTAGACCACTCCCCCGCTATCGCTGGTGCCCACAACAAGGTTCTGCATATCACGCGGGTCGACAAACTCTCCCTGCACGCGCAGCGAGTAGGTGTCGCTACCGATGTCAAACGTACCGCCGGGGATATTGCGGTTCTCGGCGGCAATCAGGCTGGCAATCGACTCCACGCTGATGCCGTAAGCCTCCATACGCACCGGGTCAAGATAAATGTGCACCTCGCGCTTGGGAGCGCCGCCGATGCTCACCGAGCCCACTCCATCGACGCGCGCCAACGGGTTAGCCACGTTCTCGTCGAGTATCTTGTATAGACCCGGCGTGCTCTCGTTAGCCTGCACGCTCAACAGCACAATCGGAATCATGTCCGAACTGAACTTGAAGATAATGGGCGTGTTACTGTCGTCCGGCAGACGGCTGCTCACCATGTCGAGTTTGTCGCGCACGTCGTTGGTGAGGGCGTCGATGTCGTAGCCGTACTCAAACTCGAGAGTAATAACGCTGATATTCTCGCGGCTCGTGCTGGTGATGTGCTTGAGATGCTCGACACTGTTGAGCGTGTTCTCGAGCGGGCGCGTGACGTTTTGCTCGATATCCTGGGCGCTCGCGCCCTCATAGGACGTCATCACCATGATTGTGTTGGTGTCGATGTCAGGATAGAGGTCAATCGGCAACTTCTGCAACGAGAAGAGGCCGATGATAATCACCGCCACAAAAATCAGGATGGTTGATACCGGTCGCTTGACCGATGTGCTATACAGACTCATTGTTCAGTCGTTGAGGGGTTGAGAGGTTGAGGAGTTGAGGGGTTGAGGAGTTGAGGGGTTGAGCCTCGCGCTATCGCGCTCGGGAATAATACATTTCTTCCCATTTGCGTCAGCAAATGGCTAAACATCTCAACGCTCAACCTCTCAACATTTAGGTTATTTCTCGAGTTGAGCGCGGCTGCCGTCGGTGATGCGGCTTTGTCCGGTGAGCACGATGCGCATGCCATCCTCAAGGCCGTCGGTAATCTCGTAGCGATCCTTGAGGCGGCGGCCGAGGGTCACCTCGCGCCATTCCACCTTGCCGGTGCTGTCGTTCTCGGCGTTGTAGATAAAGACGTAGCGCACTCCGCTACCGGTTTGCTTGACGACGGCACGGTCGGGCACGACAGTGCTCTCGCGCGAGCCATAGTTGAACGTCACGCGGGCAAACATACCCGTGCGCACCCGCTCGCCGCTATTGGCGATTGAAATCTCCACTTGGAAGGTACGGCTGCTTGGGTCAACGCTGGGATGGATTATACTCACGCGGCCTGCAAACACTTCCTCGCCATAGGTATCGAGGCGCACATCGACCGGCATACCCACCTTAATCATGGGATACTCCATCTCGTTGACGGAAACAACCACCTTGAGGGGCTGCTGCTGCTCGATGGTGAGGATTGGCAAGGCGCCCGGCAAATCGCCGGCATCGTAGTTCTTGACGGTCACCACGCCACTCACGGGCGATGTGAGCACGGTGTTCTCCTGCATGGTGCGGATGGCGCGCGCCATCGCGTCATACTGCGCCTGCAGTTGGTCGACGGCCTGCTGAGTGCCGCCACCGATGGCAACAAGTTGCTTGGCGCGGTCCAAGTCGCGTTTGATGTTGGACAGCGAGATTTGCTGCTGGGCGATATTCACGTCATCAAGGATAACGACACTTTGGCCGGCACGCACGTGGCTACCCACGTCAACGAGGATGCGCTTGATGCGGCTACCGCTGTTTGACGATATATTATTGGTCTTGAACGCCTCGACCGTTGCGGTATACTCTGTTGTGTTGTCAACGGCCTCGCGCGTCACAGTGGCGAGTGTGACCAGTGGCAGGTCTTCCTTCACCTGCTGCTTGGCGTCGTCCTTGCCGGTGCAGCCGGCCAGCAGTGCGGCCGCGGCCGCCATCACGATTATCTTCTTCATCTTATATTGTTGTTCGTTTGTTCGTTATTATTTGGTCACTCGTTGACGAAGTGGCTGTTGCCGAGCGTAAACTCAAGTTCATTCTCGGCCACCAAATAGTTGTAGATTGTTTGGAAATAGGCCAGGCGAGCGTCCAGGAGGGCGTTCTCGGTGTCGAGAACCTGAATGAATGTCGCCGCACCGATCTTGAAACTCTCGTGCATGATTTCGTTGGCCTTGACTGCCTGACGCACTCCGGCCGCATTGCTCTCCACCTGTTTGAGACTCTTGACGATGTTATCCATCTGGGATTGCACCTGCAGTTGGAGGCTACGCTCCAAATTCTCGCGGCGCCACTTCATCTCGTTGAGCGATATTTCGGCCTGTTTCTGGCGATAGTAGCGCTGTCCGCCCTGGAAGATGGGCAATGACAACGTCAAACCCACGCTGCTCGACTTGGTCCACATAAAGTTGCGCAGTGGGTTGCCGTTGCTCATCGAACTCCACATCAGGCTTGCGCTACCGCTCAGCGTCGGCCACCATGCGGCCTTGCGCATCTCGAGGGTGTGGCGCAGCGACTCGGTTTGCAGTTCGAGGGTTCGCAACGAGGTGTTGCGCGTCAAGGCGGTGTCGGTCGACAAGGTGCGGTCATACATGCGCGCCTTGAAGTCCTCGAGCGACTGCGTGAGCACCAGCGGAGTGCGCACGTCCATACCCATGAGCATTTTGAGTTGCAGGCCCAGTTGGCGGATGGAATTGTCCACCTCAAGCAGCGACGGCTCCAAGTTGGTCACGGCCACGTTGGCGCGCAGCACGTCATATTCACTTGCCGCACCCATGGCAAACTGCTTTGCATAGACATCAGCCACAAACTTGGCGGTGGCATAACTCTCGTTGAGCACACGGCGAGTGTCGATGGCCAGCAGTTGGGCATAGTAGGCATTCTTCACTTGATGGACCAGCGAGAGTTTGTTGGCTCGCGCCGCCTCAAGGTTCTGGAGAATTTGGTCGTCGCTCACTTTGAGAGACTTCCACAAGGTGGGCATCACCAGAGGGATGGTGGCGTTAAAGCCCGTGCTAAACTGATTGTCACGCCCCATTTTGATGGCACGCGTCTCACCGCCGCCGGCGTCCATATATATGGTTTGGAGCGAGAGGTTGCGGGTATAAGAACCGGTGAAGTTGAGCGACGGCAGCAGTTGGCCGAGCACCTCCTTGCGGCTATAGTCCACGCGCTTGACCTCCATGTCCGCCACTTTAACAGTGGGATTGTCGCTTAAAGCAATGCGAACGCATTCATCAAGCGACAACCTGAGGCTATCGCCGTACTCTTGGTTCTGGTCATGGGCGGTGGCTCCCGCCGCCAGGGTCAATGCTGCCACCGTCACGGCGGCGACAAGCATTCGTTGTATTCTCATATTCAATTTATTTAGTCAATTTAATTATTAAGAGTGCAAAATTACTCCTTTTCCATAAACCTACAAAATAAAACATATAGTATCGTCCACAATTAAGAATAATTTGCATTTAGCGCCGTAGCACTCTGTTGTTAAAAAATCTTGCGATAGCCACATTAGTTTACTAATCCGCTTCTCACGTCACACTTTTTTCGTACCTTTGCACTTTGGTTTAACTCAATATTAACTATTAACTAACGTTCAAGGTGGGCAGACACCGCCCCGCCCACCTATTGACTGACGAATATCGACTAACGACTAAATAATAACTTTATGAGTCTCAGAATTGTTGTTCTGGCCAAGCAAGTGCCGGACACCCGCAACGTCGGGAAGGACGCAATGAAAGCAGA
Source organism: Muribaculaceae bacterium (assembly GCA_017454355.1). Classification (GTDB taxonomy): domain Bacteria; phylum Bacteroidota; class Bacteroidia; order Bacteroidales; family Muribaculaceae; genus Sodaliphilus. Next base: position 68,114 of record JAFTDD010000058.1, on the reverse strand, counting down.
CGGCACGATTAACCGCGCCGCGCTGCCGGCAATCTTCAACCCCGATGACCTGAACGCGCTCGAGCAGGCGCTTCAACTCAAGGACGCCCATCCGGGCTCGACAATCACGCTCGTGACTATGGGCTTGCCGCGTAGCGCCGAGATGGTGCGCGAGGCGCTTTACCGCGGCGGCGACGGCGGTGTTGTGCTGACCGACCGTCCTCTTGGCGGTGCCGACACTCTCGCCACAAGTTACTCGTTGGCGCAGACCATCCGCCACCTGCCCGACGGCTACGACATCATCATCGGCGGCCGACAGGCCATCGACGGCGACACGGCCCAAGTGGGACCGCAGATTGCCGAGAAACTCAACCTGCCGCAGGTCACCTACGCCGAGCGGGTCACTGTGAGCGACGGCAAAGCGACTATCAAGCGTCGCCTTGAAAACGGATTTGAGGTGGTTGAGTGTCCGCTGCCGCTGGTAGTGACTGTCACAGGCAGCGCCGACGCCTGCCGCCCGCGCAACGCACGCCTCGTGCAGAAGTACAAATATGCCGTCACTCCGAGCGAACTGGAGGGTCTCGACGACCGCCGCAAGGCTCTTGTGCAGTCGCGACCCGAACTGCTCATCAGTCAATGGGGCGTGGCCGACATCGAGGCTGACCCCGAGCAGATTGGCCTCAAGGGCTCGCCCACTAAGGTAAAGACAGTTGTTAACGTCGTCTTCCAAGCCAAGGAGAGCAAGCGCCTCGATGGCGGCGATGACGCCGGCCTTGAAGACTTGGTCAAGGAACTCATCACCGACCACATCATCGGATAGCAAGAAGGTTGAGAGGTTGAGCGTTGAGAGGTTGAGCCATTTGCTGGCGCAAATGGGAAAAAATGTAGGGCCTGGCCATCTCGGAGGCGAATCCATTATCCCCGAGCGCGATAGCGCGAGGCTAAACCCTCAACCCCTCAACCCCTAAACCTCTAAACATTCTAACGACTAATGACTAACGACTAATAACGAAGATATGCAAGACAAAAACAACCTCATAGTTTACTGCGAGTGGGACGGCAGCCGCGTGGCGGACGTCAGCCTCGAGTTACTCACCAAGGGGCGCCAGTTGGCCAACGCTCGCGGCATCCAACTCGAAGCCTTGGTTATCGGCAGCGACCTCGATGATGTGGAGAGCCAACTTTTCCCTTACGGCGTGGACACGGTCTACAAGATTGATGACCCCCGCCTGTTCCCGTACACATCGCTGCCTCACGCCTCGGCAGTAATCAACCTCTTCCGTGAGATTGAGCCGGAAATCTGCCTGATGGGCGCCACGACGATTGGCCGAGACCTGGGACCGCGTGTGTCGTCATGCCTGCATAGCGGCTTGACGGCCGACTGCACCGCGCTCGAGATTGGCGACCACACCGATGCAGTGACCAAGACCGAATATCACAACCTGTTGTATCAGATTCGCCCGGCATTTGGCGGCAACATCGTTGCCACCATCGTCAACCCCGAGCACCGTCCGCAGATGGCGACCGTGCGCGAGGGCGTGATGCGCAAGGAAATTATCGATCAGGACTACGAAGGCTTTGTGAAAGACCTCGACCCGGCAAAATACGTTGACCCGGAGAGTTTTGTGGTGAAGATTATCGAGCGCGAGGTGGAGGCCAGCAAGGTCAACATCAAGGGCGCCCCGATTATCGTGGCCGGAGGCTACGGCGTCGGCAGCAAGGAGAACTTCAAGTTGCTGTTTGAACTTGCCGATGTGCTTGGCGGCGAGGTGGGTGCCTCGCGTGCGGCCGTCGACGCCGGCTTTGTGGAGCACGACCGCCAGATTGGCCAGACGGGCGTGACAGTGCGGCCCAAACTCTACATTGCTTGCGGCATCAGCGGCCAGATCCAGCACATCGCCGGCATGAACGAGAGTTCGATTATCATCAGCATCAACAGCGACCCCGAAGCCCCCATCAACACGATTGCCGACTATGTGATTACCGGCAACCTCGAGGAGGTCATTCCCCGCTTGATTAAATATTACAAGAAAAACAGCAAGTAAACAATGAAAGGTTGAGGGGTTGAGCGTTGAGAAGTTGAGCCTCGCGCTATCGCGCTCGGGAATAATACTTTTCTTCCCATTTGCGTCAGCAAATGGCTCAACCTATCAACTTCTAAACCTCTAAATATCTAACGACTAATGGCTAATTTCTATAACGACAACGAGGCACTGCGCTATCACCTCAACCACCCGCTCATGCGCGAGATTGTAACGATGCGCGAGCGCGAGTTCAAGCAGTGCGAAGAGTTTGATTATGCTCCGCTGGACTTTGAGGACGCGATGGACAGTTATGAGCGTGTGCTTCAGATTATCGGCGAGTTGTGTGGCGATGTAATCGCTCCCAACGCCGAGAGTGTCGACGCCGAAGGTCCACACTTGGAGGACGGCAAGGTGCGTTACGCCAGCGCCACCTACGACAACCTGCGTGCCTTGAACCAAGCCGGCCTGATGGGCATCACGCTGCCCAGGCAGTACGGCGGTCTCAACTTCTCGCTTGTTCCCTACACAATGGCTGCCGATTTGGTGAGCCGTGCCGACGCGAGTTTTGTGAACGTGTGGGGACTGCAGGACTGCGCCGAGACCATCAACGAGTTTGCCAACGACGACCAGCGCAGCCGCTATTTGCCGCGTGTGTGTGCCGGCGAGACGATGGCTATGGATCTCACCGAGCCGGATGCCGGCAGTGACCTGCAGGCAGTCATGCTCAAGGCCACTCAAGACGAGGACGGCACATGGCGTCTGAACGGTGTCAAGCGTTTTATCACCAATGGCGACGGCGACATCTCGCTCGTGCTCGCGCGCAGCGAGGAGGGCAGCAAGGACGGTCGCGGCCTGTCGATGTTTATCTACGACAAGCGCAATGGCGGCATGACAGTGCGCCGCATCGAGAATAAGATGGGTATCCACGGCAGCCCCACGTGCGAGTTGGTGTTCAAGAACGCTCCGGCCGAGTTGTGTGGCGACCGCCGCATGGGTCTCATCAAGTACGTCATGTCGCTGATGAACGGCGCGCGCCTTGGCATTGCCGCCCAGAGCGTGGGCGTCAGCGAGAGCGCCTATCGCGAGGCACTCGAGTACGCCAAGAGCCGCGAGCAGTTCGGCAAGCCGATTATCGAATTTCCGGCTGTGGCCGAAATGGTTGCCACGATTAAGGCAAAACTTGACGCAAGCCGCTCGTTGCTGTATGAGTGTACTCGCTTTGTGGACATGTACAAGACCATCGAGGCCGTTGGCCGCGAGCGCGCCTTGACCATGGAGGAGCGCCAGCGCGCGCGTGCCTTCAAGAAATTGGCCGACGCCTTCACGCCGCTGGTCAAGGGCATGGGCAGCGAGTTTGCCAACCAGAACGCCTATGACTGCGTGCAGGTGCACGGCGGCTCGGGCTTCATGCGCGACTACGCCTGCGAGCGCATCTACCGCGATGCGCGCATCACAAGCATCTATGAGGGCACGACCCAACTGCAGGTGGTCGCCGCCATTCGCCACGTCACCACCGGCACCTATTCGGCCCAAATTCAGACCTACGCCGCCGAGCAGTTCAGCGATGAGGTCAGTCCGATAGTGGCTCGCCTGCAGGAGATGACGGCCCAATTTGAGGAAGCACTCAGTCTGGTCAAGGCTGCCGACGATACCGAGTTGGTCACCTTCCACGCCCGCCGCCTGGTAGAGATGGCCGGCCATGTGATAATGGGTTACCTGATGGCGCACGATGCCACCGCCGCTCCCGAGTTGTTCCTCGAGTCGGCCCGCGTCTATGCTAACTACGCCTCGGCTCAGGTGGCCGCCCACCATCGTTTCATCACCGGCTACCTCAAGTAAAGAACTATAAATTCACAATGCACATTGATTGTGCATTGTGAATTTTGTATTGCGCATTGATGAACACAGGATGGTTTACGGCCGACGGTTGGCTCAATCAAACGATACTTGCCGTCGGTGACTGGATGTGGACTTACGTGATGCTGGCAGCGCTGGTGCTGTGCAGCCTCTATTTCACGCTGCGCACACGCGGCGTGCAGTTCACTATGCTCCGCGAGATGGTCCACCTGTTGCTGCACGACAGCACCAATATGCCGGCGCCGGCCGACCCCGAGGAGCAACCCAGTGAAATTGATCCCGAAACCGGAGACGGCGGTGACGGTTCTCCTGTTTCACAGCTTGCTGCTGAAACAGGAGAACCGTCACCACGTGCCACTGAGGATTCTAAGAGTTCTGAGAGTTCTAAGAATTCTCAGGCGGCGGCGAAGTCCGAGATCTCCTCGCTGCAGGCGTTTGCCGTGTCTATCGCGGCGCGTGTGGGCACCGGCAACCTGGCCGGTGTGGCAACGGCGATTGCCGTTGGCGGACCGGGTGCCGTATTCTGGATGTGGGCGCTGGCATTGCTTGGGTCATCAATGGCATTTGTCGAGAGTACGCTGGCGCAATTGTATAAACGCCGGCGCACCGACAGTTTTGTCGGCGGTCCGGCCTATTATATAATGTATGGCCTGCATTGCCGCTGGTTGGCGGTGGTGTTCGCAATTTTGGTGCCGATTACCTTTGGCATGTCGTTCAACATGATTCAGGCCAACACCATCTGCGGTGCGATGCAAAATGCCTTTGGCGTGAGTCCAATAATTGCCGGCGTGGTGATGGCCGGCCTGGCCCTCTTCATCGCCTTCGGAGGCATTCAGCGCATCTCCACATTCAGCAATATCGTTGTTCCCGTCATGGCCGTGGGTTATCTGCTGATAGCCCTTGTGGTGATAGCGTTGAACATCACCAAGTTGCCCGAGGTGCTGCGACTTATCGTGGAAGGGGCTTTCGGGTGGGAGCCGGTGGCCGGCGGCACGCTTGGCACAACCATTATCGTGGGCGTGAAACGCGGCTTGTTCAGCAACGAGGCCGGCGAGGGCTCCACGCCCAACATTGCCGCGACAGCGGCTGTGAGCCACCCCGTCAAGCAGGGCTTGGTACAGGCTCTGGGCGTGTTTACCGACACGTTGCTCGTGTGCTCATGCACCGCGTTTATCATTTTGCTCAGCGGCGTGTACACTACGCCGGGCCTCAACGGCGTTGACATGACGCAAGCGGCGTTGCAGAGCCAGATTGGAACTATCGGTCCGGCGTTTGTGGCAATAGCCATCACGATGTTTGCCTTCACCAGCATCATGGGGTTCACCTACTATGGCGAGGCAAACATCCGTTTCCTCACGTCCCGTCGCTGGCCGTTGACCGTGTTTCGCTTCATCTCGGCCGGCGGTGTCGTAATCTTGGGAGGCTTGTCCACCCTCGAGATGGTGTGGAACATCGGCGATGTGTTCATGGCCATCATCACTGCCGTCAACCTCACCGCAATTGTCCTGCTTGGCCGCAAGGCCTTTGTCCTGCTGGATGACTACCGCCGCCAGAAGCGCGCCGGCGTTGACTCCCCCGTCTACCACAACACCACCGACCCCGACGTCACCGCCTGGCGATAACCCGGCGGGTCGTGCTCATGGAATGGTGAAATTATATGAGCGGATAAAATCGGTCAGGTCTTTGAGGTAGCGACCACGATAATCATCGCTGTCATACTGATTATCCTTCACATGCTTGAACCAATAACTCAATTCTTGATTGGAATGAGTGGTGGGAAGTTGGTGGGCGGTCAAGATAAACTGTTTATATGCCTCGCATTTCTCAAGGAATGAGACCTCATAAGCGGTTCTGGGTATGCGTTGACCGGCAAAGCCTTCAATCATCGACTTATATTTGTTGCGAGCCTCATCTGAGGGTGGAATTATGATACCATTCTCCACATTGTAATACCACCTTTTTAACGAGGCTTCCTCCTCGCCATTATTGGATTGTGGGAATCGATGATTAGTATCGACAAATTGCCTGAACGCCTCAAGTCTGTCAACAAAAGAATTGCGTTTTCGGCTATTTGCCGACACGGCATAGGCTGCCCCATAGTCCTTGCCCTTTAATCCCCAAAGGTCCTTCCCGAACGATATAAACCGTTCACGGGTATCGGACTGCATACTCGAGTCAATGCTTTTGACACTCGTCTTCGGAAAATACTTGACCACCGCATCAAAGATGTCATTTATATGCAACGGAACGTCAGAGGCGTTTAGCGTATCAGACATCAAATCCCGGATACTGCCAAAGTAAATATTATCCCAGCCTTCCAAACCGTACAACGACTGGTTGCCGATTGGCTTTACCTTGAATTTCGCATAAGCCATCGGTCCAACGTATGGTCTAAGCTGATTTATGTTGGTAAACTTGTGGTCAGGATACTTTAGCTTGAACGCGGTGAACAATTCCTCAATGCCCATCGGGGAGCCTTTTTGCGCCAAAATCTGATATAACTCAAACGCCACATCGATTGAGTTTTGAGCGAACGAGACTTTGCCATCATTCACCTCATGGTCAAAGATGGCGCTCACGATATAAGTCATTAATTCTTCCAGTCCGTCATCCGACATTTTAACACCGGCAACGGTCTCCAAAGGAATTTCGGTATCGCATGGATACCTCTGCCTGACAGAACGCTCAATTGATTTCACACACTTCTTCAGGTCCACCGATGCTACCGGGGCTGTTTTATTGATAGCGACAACTCTATTATGGATTTCTTCAATTTTAAAGTTTGACATTATAGACAAGATTGCCGCAAAGGCATCAAAGCCATAATCAAACTTCTCCTGTGCCGATATCCTTAGATAAGCATCCGACTGTTCACAAACAAACGGCGAAGACAACAAAACGGAGTAATACCTCAATTCTTGCCGATATTTATCCAAAATATTGCGGGCGGTTGTCGATCTCTCAAGAACTTGACGGACGCGCTCGCGCGTTACTTCAAACTCCAGCGCTATATCATCCAGCCGGCACTTTTTTCCATCAAACACGCCGTGACGCAAACAAAACATCTTGTCAACTCTTGCCTGCGACTGTTTCAAATAATGATAGACAAGATAAAACAACGGAGCGTGGCTATTGGCCGCGATAAATTCTTTCACAAAGTCACGCTGCTCATTCATCAGATAGAAATATCGCTCCTCAAAGTCGGCCATCAAGACTTCTTCCCTGGTTTGCACAACGAGCCTGCGATACACAACTTTAAACTTTTGAGTAAAATTGTATATATCCTTCAACGTCTTGCGCATTGACTGCCCGGGGCAGATGTCGCGATAGGCGACCAACGGGAGGTCAAAATACGTGATGAGATTCTCAAATGACGGCAAATATATCTTCCTAAAATTTCGTGCCCTCACCTTGAGATTTTCCTCACTCATTCTCTGATAGACCGCTTCGATTCGCTCATGCTGCAGTTTGTCCATGAAGTAATGGGCATGCTCGTATTCCGAAAAAACATCAATCTGCGCACTCAATTCGGCCGAGAGACGCTCTAGGTCTTGAATGTCTAAAGATTGTTGAGAAGCCCGTCGAATGACTTCTTGCAGATAATCATTGTATTTTGTCCTTAACAAAATATGCTGCTCACGGGTGAAATCGGGCACGACCTTGAGCAATGGTGCTATACCATTTTTCAAACCGGTCAATAAATTTTTCCAGGACGGATATTTGCCTCTTATAAACTCTTCTATAATGCCTTCTCCGCTAAATACTGTTTCGTAGGCTTGCTCGTAACATCTATTGATATCCGGCAGGAGCGAGTCGTCGTTGGCAAAATGCAGAATAGCCACGTCCGAGCCACCTTTAATGTTAGATAAGACATTGGCTAATTCTTGCCGCGATTTAAGGCCAAATCCTTTAATTCTCATAAAGTCGTTGGCATTGGCGCTATATGCGATAACGTCCGCTATTGACTCAAGTCCTACTGAATAAAGACAATTGTAGGTCCTTGTTGAAATCGCCCCCTGCTCCAAGAGCGATCGCAATGATGAGTTAAAATAATATTTCATCGTCGATTGTTTCAAGTGTCAACTGTGGAGGATGGTAAAGATGAGTTCGCGCAACAGGTCATACTCGTTCTGACGGGAGCCGATACCTTTGGTGCGCGCGTCGCAGCGGCGGATGTGGGTGATGATGCTCACCAGGGCGCGCTTGGAGTAGTTGCGGGCTGCCTCACGAAACTTGTCGACGCGCCACTGAGACTTGGTGCCGGTGATTGACATGAGAGTCGCAGGCGACTGGTCGCGCGAGGCGGCGACAAGCAAGACGTTGGAGAAAAAGCCGAAGAGCATACTCACGGTAACCACAACGGGGTTGTTCTTTGGATTGCGCTCAAAATAGGTGACGATGCGGTAGGCCTTCTCGGCATTGCGTGTGCGCAGGGCGTCCTCAAGTTCAAAGTTGTTGAAGTCTTTGCTGATGCCCACATTGCGCTCGATTAGTTCCGGAGTAATCTTGCGGTCGGCACCCACGAGCAGCCGCAGTTTGTCGAGTTCGCCAAACATGCGCGACAGGTCGGCTCCGATGCAGTCGGCAAGCATTTGCTCACTCTTGGCGTCGATCGAGCAGCCGATAGAGGTCACATAGCCGCTGATGGCGGCGCGCAGGTCGCGGTCGCTACGCAGTTTTGGCGAAGAGAAAACAACACCGCTGCGAGCGCTGCGCATTGCCTCAATGAATGGTTTGCTCTTCAGGTCGCCGCCTTTGTGGCAGATGACGAGCACGGTGCTGGAGAGCGGCTTGGCGGCGTAGTGCTGCAACAGGTCAAGGTCGTCCTTGTGGCCGGGCTGCTTGGAGATGAGTTGAGCCTCGCGCAGCATGACAACACGGCGTGGAGCGAACGTCGGGTACTGCTTGGCGGCTGTAATGACATCGGCCACACGCGCCGTGTCGCCGTAGAAGACGTTGAGGTTGAACTCCGGCTCACAGTCCTGGAGAGCCTTGTCGACAATGAGTTGCTGGAGTTGGTCGATATAATAAGGCTCCTCGCCCTGCAACACATAGATTGGGCGGAACTTGCCGGCAGTCACCTCGGCGCGCAGCGATGCGTAAGTTATTGTCTCTTTTTTTTCGGCCATTCCTGAAAAAATGATTAACTTTGCAAAGTTAAACAAAAGAAATGGAACTTAACCTGCCAAAATACGATTTTAACATATCGAAAGATGAAAAGGGGACGGTGACAATCTATGACCGGCTGCGGCGACGGTATGTGGCGCTCACGCCCGAGGAATGGGTGCGGCAACACTTCACGCGCTTCCTGATTGAGGAGCGCGGTTTCCCGGAGGGGCTGATGGCAAACGAGGTGTCACTCACACAAAACGGCATTCACCGCCGGTGTGACACATTGGTGGCCGACCCCGGCGGCGAGCCGCTGGCAATCGTGGAGTATAAGGCTCCAAGCGTGGCCGTCACGCAGAAGACGTTTGACCAGATTGTGCGCTACAATATGGTGCTCAAGGCACGATACCTGATGGTGAGCAACGGTCTCGCGCATTATTGCTGCGAGATTGACTACGACACAGGCACATACCGTTTCCTGCAGGACATACCGCCGTATAGCACGCTTGCCCGATAGCCTACTTTTTCTAAACTTCCAGCATTGATGAATGACTATCTGAATGACTTGAACGAGCAGCAGCGCGCCGCTGTGGAATACCTTGACGGCCCTCAACTGGTGATTGCGGGTGCCGGCAGCGGCAAGACGCGCGTGCTGACGTATAAAATAGTACACCTGCTGCACAACGGCTACGCGCCCTACCGCATCATGGCGCTAACGTTCACCAACAAGGCAGCCCGCGAGATGCGCGAGCGCATCGAGGGGCTGGTGGGAGCCGACGTGGCACGGCAATTGTGGATGGGCACGTTCCACAGCATCTTCGCGCGACTGCTGCGGGTCAACGCCGAGCGATTGGGCTACCGCCACGACTACACCATCTATGACACAAGCGACTCCAAGGCTCTTGTGAAGATGATTGTGCGCGACATGCAACTTGACGAGAAAGTGTACACGCCAAGCGCAGTGTTTGACATCATCAGCGACAGCAAGAACAAGTTAATCTCACCGGCCGCCTATGCCGCCGACGACAACCTGCTCCGGCGCGATGAACGTGCCGACCGTCCGGCAACGGCCGCAATCTATCAGGCCTACGTGGACCGCTGCCGCATCGCCGGTGCCATGGACTTTGACGACCTGCTGATGAACACCAACGTGCTGCTGCGCGACAACCCTGACGTGGCCGAGCGATACCGCGACATGTTCCGCTATATCCTGGTGGACGAGTATCAAGACACAAACTTTGCACAACACATGATTATGATGCAGTTGTGCGGCAAGGAGGGGCACCTGTGTGTGGTGGGCGACGACGCGCAGTCTATCTACTCGTTTCGCGGAGCCAACATCGACAATATCTTGAAGTTGGAGCGCTTCTACCCCTCGCTGCGGACATTCAAATTGGAACGCAACTACCGCTCGACCCAGAATATCATTGACGCGGCAAATTCGCTCATTACCCACAACGAGCATCAAATTCCAAAGCACATCTTCTCGACCAACGAGCGCGGCAGCCTCATCGAGGTGGTGAGATGCTATAGCGACTATGAGGAGGCGTATATCGTGGCTAACCACATCGTGCAGGTGAAGTCACGCGCGGGGTGCGCCTACGGCGACTTCGCGGTGCTCTACCGCACCAACGCGCAGTCGCGCGTGCTGGAGCAAGCCCTGAGCAACGGCGGCCGGCGCGACAGCCACGGCAACGTGCGCGACTCGATTCCCTACCGCATCTATGGCGGGCTATCGTTCTACCAACGCAAGGAAATCAAGGACGCGGTGGCCTACTTCCGCCTGACGACAAACCCCGACGACGATGAGGCTCTGCTGCGAGTAATCAACTATCCGCCTCGAGGCATCGGCGACACGACCGTGGGCAGGCTGCGCGACGCGGCGTTCCGCCACAACGTGAGCCTATGGCACGCTGTGAGTCACGCGCGCGACATGGCGCTGCCGGTTAACAACGGCACGCTGCGCAAGTTGGACGAGTTTGCCGCGCTGGTCAAGCGCTTGAGCGATATGGTGGCCACAGCGGAGGACGCGCTGCAAGCCGCCAACAATGTGATTGCCGCCACCGGCCTGATGACAGTGCTCATGGGCGACAAGACACCGGAGAACATCAGCCGGCAAGAGAACCTGCGCGAGTTGATTAACGCGGCGGCCGACTTTGTCAGCGGCAAGCAGGAGCAGGGCCTTGAAGGAGGTGTCGCGCTGGCCGACTTCTTGGCCGAGACATCGCTGCTCACCGACCAGGACGATGACAAGGATGCCGACTCCGACCGCGTGACGTTGATGACGGTGCATGCCGCCAAGGGGCTTGAGTTTGCCCACATCATTATCGTGGGAGCCGAGGAAGACCTCTTCCCGTCGTCTATGTCGACCGACACGCCAAATGGCGTGGAAGAGGAACGGCGCCTGATGTATGTGGCCATCACGCGCGCCAAGACAACGTGTATGATAACCTTTGCCGAACAGCGGTCGGTCTTCGGACAGCAAAAGCAGTGTGTAATGAGCCGTTTCCTGCGCGAAATCGACCCGCGGTACCTGCAGGTGGCACGCCGCTGGGACAATACCGACGAGAGCGACCGGGTCCTTGATCGCCCGGCACCACGCTATCCGATAACGAACCGTATAGCGGACCGCCGCAAGCCGGCACCGCGCGCGCCATACACGCCGCCACGCCCGCCAATTTCACGCCCGGCAGTGGCCACATCAGGACCGTACGCGACCCACACCGCGGCCGAACTGGCCGAGGGAATGATGATACAGCACGAGCGATTTGGCGTGGGCGTTATCACCGCCGTCGACACCTCGACAAGCGACCACCAGATTACCGTCACATTCGGAGAACTTGGCGAGCGCCGCCTGATGCTAAAATTCGCTAAATTCTTGATTAAAAACCAATGACAATGATGGAAACACCGTTTTATATCGTCTATGAGGACAAACTGCGTCACAACCTGGATATTATCACCGATGTTGCGCGTCGCGCCGGCGTGACTATCATCATGGCGTTCAAGGCCAACGCGTTGTGGCGAACGTTTGGAGTGATGCGAGAGCGGGGCGTCCGTTCGACAGCGAGTTCGCTGAACGAGATGCTGCTGGCTAACGAGGAGTTGGGCTGCCTTGCGCACACCTACTGCCCCGCATACACCGAAGCGACAATCGACCGGTTTGTGGCCGGTAGCAGCCACATCACGTTCAACTCGGTGGATCAATTCCTGCGATTCAAGGAGCGGGTTGTGGGGCGTGTGAGTTGCGGCCTGCGCATCAATCCGATGTGTAGCGTGGTTGAAACGGACATCTACAACCCATGCGGCGCCGGGTCGCGCTTCGGTGTGACGGCCGACCGCCTGCCGCAACTGCCCGATGGCATTGAGGGACTACACTTCCACGCGCTTTGTGAGAGCACGAGTCACGACTTGGCCACAGTGCTTGAGGCCGTTGAGCAACAATTTGGACACCTGTTGCCGCACGTGAAATGGATTAATATGGGTGGAGGCCACCTGATGACGCGCGAAGGCTACGACCGCGACCACCTGGTGGCACTGCTGCTGGACTTCAAGCAACGGCACCCCAATCTTGAGGTGATTTTAGAGCCGGGCAGCGCGTTCTGCTGGCAGACCGGCGACTTGGTGACGAGCGTGGTGGATGTTGTGGAAAACAGCGGCATACGCACAGCAATCGTTGACGTGTCGTTTGCTTGCCACATGCCCGACTGTCTGGAGATGCCTTACAAGCCGGCGATAGCCGAGGCGCTGCCGGAGGTTGACACATCGCGACCCACCTATCGGCTGGGAGGCAACTCGTGCCTGAGCGGCGACTTTGTCGGCGACTGGAGTTTCGACCACGTCCTACAACGAGGCGAGCGTCTCACGCTGCTTGACATGAACCACTACACCACGGTGAAGACAACGATGTTCAACGGCATCGACCACCCGGCCATCGTCTATCAAAAGAGCGACGGCACGTTAGAGGTGCTGCGGCGCTTCACCTACGATGACTATAAGTCGCGCATGAGTTGAGGAGCCACTCCCGTCATCTTTTGGCAAATGGCATTTTTTCGCGCAAGATTATTGCAAATGAATATAATTTTTGCTATTTTTGTGGTGCCAAACAAATTAGATTAACAGTCATGAGATATCTCGATCCAAAAGCCGACCTGACGTTCAAGAAGGTGTTCGGTGAGCACCCCGACCTGGTGATGAGCCTGCTAAATGCCCTGCTGCCTCTCGAGCCGGGCCGCGAAATCACGTCTATCGAATATCTCGCCCCGGAACAAGCGCCACGCACTCCAACCCGCAAAAACAGCATCGTTGACGTCAAGTGCCGCGAACGTGACGGACGCCAATTCATCGTCGAGATGCAGATGGAGTGGACCACCGAGTTCAAGCAACGCGTGATGTTCAACGCAGCCAAGGCTTACGTCAACCAACTCGACAAGGGTGACCGGTTCAGCAACCTGCAACCGGTCTACTCGTTGAATTTGGTCAACGATATCTTCGAGCCCGACAAAGACGAGTTTTACCACTATTACCGTATGGTGCACGAGCGGCACTCCGACCGCGTGATTGAGGGACTTCACCTTGTGTTTGTCGAACTGCCGAAGTTCCAACCTCACACCGTGAGCGACAAGAAAATGATGGTGCTGTGGCTGCGCTTCCTCACCGAGGTGGGAGGCAAGTCGCAAACGGTGCCGCCGGAGTTGCTTGAGAACCCGGAGGTGCAACGCGCCGTGGAGATTGTTGAGGAGAGCGGATACACTCCCGAGGAAATGGCCGGATATGACAAGTTCTGGGACGACGTGAGAGTTGAGAAAGCATTCATCAACGAGGCTGAATACCGCTATGCGGCCGGACTGGAAAAAGGACGCGCCGAGGGCGAAGCCAAAGGACGACATGAGGCGGCCATCGACATGGCCCGCAGCATGAAAGCAGCGGGGCTGACAAGTGACATGATTTCAAAAGTCACCGGCCTCGACAATTCCATCATTGATTCGTTGTAACAGACCACATGAAGACTTACCTGATAACCGGCGGAGCGGGATTTATCGGCTCCAACTTTGTGAAATATGTGTTGGGCAAATGGGGCGACGAAGTGAAAATCATCATCCTCGACGCCTTGACTTATGCCGGCAATGTGCGCTCGATCGAGCGTGAAATTGAGCGCGGTAATGTGACTTTTGTGCACGGCGACATCGGCGACACGGCCTTAGTGATGCGGCTGCTGACGCTCCTCGACGTCGACTACATCGTCAACTTCGCCGCCGAGAGCCACGTGGACCGCAGTATCACCAATCCGCGTCTATTCCTCGAGACAAATGTGCTGGGCACGCACAATATGCTTGAATGTGCCCGACAGGCCTGGCGCGGCCGTGAGGCGGGCCGCAAGTTCTTGCAGATTGGCACCGACGAAGTTTACGGCTCGCTGACCAAGGACTATGACGCGCCACAACCGCTTGTGGTGGACGATGCGTTGGCGCGCGTGATTGCGGACCGCGACCCGCAGTCGCTCATCACTTTCGGCACACGCTTTTTCACCGAGGCAACGCCCGTGGCTCCTCGTTCGCCTTACAGTGCCAGCAAGACGAGCGCCGACCTGATCACTATGGCCTATCACGCCACCTATGGTCTGCCGGTGAATATCACACGCTGCAGCAACAACTACGGCCCTTACCACTTCCCCGAGAAACTCATCCCGCTGGTGATTAACAACGTGTTGCACGGCAAGCCTCTGCCTGTCTATGGTCGCGGCCTCAACGTGCGCGACTGGCTCTATGTCGAGGACCACTGCAAGGCCATCGATTTGGTGCTGCGACACGGCGAGGTGGGGGAAGTCTACAACGTGGGCGGCTTGAACGAGATGAGCAACATCGACATTGTTAAGTTGATTATTAAGACCATCGCACGCATTATGCGCGACGAGCCACAATACCGCTCGCTGCTGCAATGCCCGTTGGAAAAGGTCAACGACGACCTGATTACGTTTGTCACCGACCGTCCTGGTCACGACATGCGCTACGCGATCAATCCCACAAAGATTGCCTCCAAATTAGGCTGGTATCCCGAGACGCCGTTTGCAGTCGGCATTGAGAAAACTATCCGTTGGAACCTCGACAATGCGGCTTGGGTACGCGAGGTCACCTCCGGCGAATATCAACTCTATTACGACCGGCAGTACAGCGAGCGCCGATAACTTTGACTATTCGATTATTCGAACATTCGAGGAACAATAACGAACGATTAAATGAAAGGCATCGTATTGGCCGGAGGCTCCGGCACACGGCTGTATCCGGCAACGCGCGGCGTGTCGAAGCAGTTGATTCCCATCTATGACAAACCGATGGTGTACTATCCAATCTCGGTGCTGATGCTGGCAGGCATCCGTGAGATTTTGATTATCAGCACACCTCACGATCTGCCCGCGTTTGAGCGGCTGCTGGGCGATGGTCACGAGATGGGTGTCCACTTTGAGTTTGCGGCACAGCCTCGGCCCGAGGGATTGGCTCAGGCGTTCATCATCGGCCGCGAGTTTATCGGCGATGATGACGTGTGTCTTGTGCTTGGCGACAACATATTCTACGGTCAGGGCTTCACCGGTATGCTCAAGGCCGCCGCACAGCAGACATCCGCTGAGCGCGTCGCCACCCTCTTTGCCTATCCGGTCAAAGACCCGAACCGCTTTGGCGTGGTGGAGTTTGACAACAACGGGAACGTGCTGAGCCTCGAGGAAAAGCCGCTGCAGCCGCGCAGCAACTACGCCGTGACCGGCCTCTACTTCTACCCCGCCAACGTTGTGGACGTGGCATCTGTTATCAAGCCCAGCGCGCGCGGCGAACTGGAAATCACCACTGTCAACCAGTGGTATTTAGAACGGGGACGCGTCAAGGTGACTACACTCGGACGCGGCTTCGCCTGGCTCGACACCGGCACCCCGGGGTCGATGCTTGATGCCGCGAACTATATCCAAACCATCGAAACGATGCAGGGCGTGCAGGTGGCGGCGCTGGAAGAAATCGCCTTCCGCAAGGGGTGGATAGATGCTCGGCAACTGCGAACCCTTGCCCAACCGATGAGCCAAAACGACTATGGACAATACCTTCTCAATCTCGCCGACAATGGACAATAACAGACCACAACCACGAATGGTGGAATTGGGCAAAATCCACGACCCACGCGGCAACCTCACCGTGATAGAGAGTGCCGGGGAAGCATTACCCTTTGACATCAAGCGCGTTTACTTCCTCTACGATGTGCCGGCCGGCGCCGAGCGCGGCGGCCATAGCCACCGCCAGTGCCACGAAGCCCTTATCGCCATCAGCGGGAGTTTTGACGTTACCCTTGACGATGGCACATGCCGCCGGACCGTGACCCTCAACCGTCCCTATCAGGCACTGCACATCGTGCCGGGCGTGTGGCGCACCCTCGATAACTTCTCGTCGGGTGCCGTGTGCCTGGTCATCGCCAGTGAGCACTACGACGAAGGTGACTACATCCGCGACTACGAGGAGTTCAAAAATGTCATCTAGGGTTTCTAGAATTCCCAGGATCCCTAAAAAACAAGGTAAAAACGACATATCGGAGACAATGAGATATCCGTTTCTTGACTTGAAGGCGGCCGGCGCGCCACTGATGGAGGAACTGCAAGAGGCCGCCACGAGAGTTATAGCCAGTGGATGGTACTTGCGCGGAGAGGAAACCGCGGCTTTGGAGCGCGAGATGGCAACACTTTGCCAAACTGACCACTGCGTAGCCGTCAGCAACGGGCTGGACGCGCTGCGGTTAGTGCTACGCGCATGGCTCGAGATGGGCCGACTGCAACCCGGCGACAAGGTGGCCGTGCAAGCCAATACTTACATTGCCAGCGTGCTTGCCATCACAGACTCGGGGCTCACCCCGGTTCTCATAGACCCTTACGACCGTACGTTCAACCTCCATCCGGCACTGCTCGAGTTGGAGTTGGAAAAGCAGCCTGACATAAAAGCATTGATGCCGGTACACCTCTATGGCACACCGTGCTGGGGCTTCGGAATGAGCGAACTGATAGAAAAACACAACTTGCTTGTGCTTGAAGATAACGCGCAGGCAATCGGCGCTCGCGCGGCATGGCCGGGACTGCATGGCACCAAGACGACGGGATCGCTTGGTCATGCCGCGGCCACAAGTTTCTACCCCACCAAGAACGTGGGTGCGCTGGGCGACGCCGGCTGCGTGACCACCAACGACGCGGAACTGGCCGCGACGGTGCGCGCGCTGGCCAATTACGGCAGCGACACCCGCTATCATAACATCTACCGCGGCTTCAACTGCCGTATGGACGAGATGCAAGCCGCACTGCTGCGCGTCAAGTTGCGCCACCTGTCCGAGGAAACTGCACGACGACAAGCCGTTGCCGAGGCCTATAACGAGACAATCATGAGCCCTTATGTCATCAAGCCCGATATTGACCCCGGCATGAGGCAGGTGTGGCACCAATATGTGGTGCAAGTGGCATCGCCGATGCGTGACGCCTTCCGTCAGCACCTCGCCGCTGGCGGCGTGGGAACAGACATTCACTACGCCGTGCCGCCCCACCGCCAGCCATGCTACAGTAACGAGTTTGGCAACCTGGATTTACCGGTCACCGACACCCTCGCCGGCCGCGTGGTGAGCCTCCCCATCGCACCGCCCATCACCGTGGACGACGCGCGCGCCATCGCCGAAATAATCAATCGCTTTGCAATTTGACTCGTGGGCATACGCGCTGTTCCTGCCGGTAGTGTTCCTGCTCTACTGGTGCCTTAGGGACCGGCTGCGGTGGCAGAACGCGCTGCTGCTCGTCGCCAGTTATGTCTTTTACGGCTGGTGGGACTGGCGCTTTCTGGGTCTGATTGCATTCACCTCGCTCACCACTTTCCTCACAGCGCTGCCCATCAGGGGCGACCGCAGGACCGCAGACAAAGTCTGGGCCACTCTCAACATCGCCGCCAACTTGGCTATTCTCGCCGCGTTCAAGTATCTTGACTTCTTTGCCGCCTCGACTGCAGCGGCTCTCAACGCGATGGGCTTGCACGCCACATGGAGCACGCTCAACATCGTGCTGCCTGTTGGCATCTCCTTCTACACCTTTCAAGCAATCAGTTACACCATCGACGTTTATCGCGGTGACATCCGCGCCACGCGGCGGCCATTAGAGTTCATGCTCTACGTGAGTTTCTTCCCGCAACTCGTGGCCGGGCCTATCGAGCGCTCTACCCACCTGCTGCCGCAAGTGCTCGCTCCGCGCCGGTGGGACTATAACCGCGCCGTCACCGGTATGCGGCAAATCCTCTGGGGGCTGTTCAAGAAAATCGTGATTGCCGACACTCTTGCCGGACGCGTTGACTTCATCTTCTATCACCCGAGCGCGATGAATCCCGCCGCGCTTGTTGCCGGAGCGGTGCTCTTCGCTTTTCAAATCTACACCGACTTCTCTGGCTATAGCGATATAGCCATCGGCTCGGCCCGTCTGTTGGGCTTTGAGTTGACGCCCAACTTCCGCTACCCGTTCTTCTCACGGTCGTGGCGCGAACTTTGGCAGCGCTGGCACATCTCGCTCATGTCGTGGTTTAAACACTACGTTTATATCCCGCTGAGCGGCAGCCGTGGCAGCCGGTGGCAAACGGCGCGCAACACGATGGTGGTGTTCGCCCTCAGCGGCCTATGGCACGGCGCCGACTGGACGTTCATCCTTTGGGGCATCATCGGCGGACTGCTGTTAATGCCTTCGATTATTTTCCGTTCCAAGGACGATTCTTGTGTTTCACGGCATGTCGCTAAAACACAGGAGCCGTCCCCGCGTGCGGCAACGCTCTCCATTCTTCCGGTCTTCATCGGTTTTGCCACAGTGTTTGTCATCTTCCGGTGTTGGAGCATGACGCACCTTGCGGAGTATGCCACCGCACTGTTCAGCGGCACGTGGTCTATACATTATATATATGGCGCGCGCGAGGTTTTGCTCTACGTCCTCCCCTTTGTTATCGTCGAGTGGCTCCGGAGGCGCGACGAGTTCCCGATCGCCCGCCTGCCATTGCCCACATGGGCGCGATGGGCCACCTATTGGCTGCTGGCGCTACTCATTATCCTCCACAGCCACGGCATCACCCGCCAGTACATCTACTTCCAATTTTAAGTATCATTATGGCAAGCAGGGCATCTATACTACGGTTTATCGGGCGGACAGCATTGGCGGCGCTGCCGTTGCTGCTGCTACCGATTGCCTACGCGCTGTGGGACCCGTTCTGGGTGCTGCGTGACCATGGCGATGACGCCCTCGGCATGCCCGGCGATACGGCGCGCCTCAGCCGCAACGCCGGCTGGGTGGCTATGAAAAATCTTGAGCAATACGGCGACAGTGTTCGGCCGGATAGTTTTATTTTTGGCTCATCAATGTCCCAAAACTTCCACGCCCGTGACTGGGCGCAATACCTTCCCGCCAACGCCAGCGTCTACCACATGGACCAGTCGATGGAAACCCTCGAGGGTATCGCCGACAAGGTGGAATGGCTCGCCGAACAAGGCTATCAAGTGAAAAATGCCCTAATCATCATCGAGGAGGCGATGCTCCACCGCGACCCACAAGATAATGACTTTCTCTTTGCCCGCCCGCCTCGGGGGACGAAGGAGGAGGTCGCCTTCCAACTGACCGCTTTCCAACTGTTCAAGGAGCCGGAATTCTTGATGTGGGCTGCCACCGGCGGATATCTGGAAGGAGTCACCGAGGCGCGCCGCACATTCCTCACTACCGACCTGCCCACGCGCGACCCATCGCGCAACGAGAGCCGATACACCACCTTTGACTCGCTCATCGCCGTCAACCCTGATGCCTACTTCACCGCCGAGCGACTGCGACGCATCGAGTATAACGAAGACCTCACGCCACCACAACCGGCAATAAACGAGCGTCGCCTCGCCGAACTCAAGCGGCTCGCCCGGTTGCTCAAGCGGGAGAATACCTCAGCAACCGTTATCATCGTGCCGCGATACCACCGCCGGCCGGTGATGCCCGCAGATTTGATGGCACTGCGCACTGTCCTGGGCGACACAATCCTCCACGACTATAGCGGCGACCATGCTCTAGTCAACGACCCGCGCGCCTACTACGACCACGCCGGCCATCCCACCGCCGCTACCTGCAGCGCACTACTGAGCCGCACTTTCTGTCAGCAACAATAGCGAGAGTAAACGTTAAAAGACTGACGAACAAAACTATCACGCCGCGTTACAACCCGGCATTAACCGCAAATGATGAGACGGCGGGCATAAAATCGCCCAAAATGGTGATTGTCCACCAACCGGAACGGCAGTAATTTTGCAACATAAAGATTTAGATGAATATAGTAGTAGTGTAAAGCACATAGTGAGTAAACAAGCCTATGGCGCGCCTGCCGGAATTAGATTCCACAAGGCGCGTCATCGGTTTTATAGTTCTGCACCGATGCTAATTCCTATGAATCCAAATAAGTTCAAAATCCGGCCGCGCTAAATTGTTAAAATTTCATAAATAGACAAAAAACTTAGTACTTCGCACTTAGTACTTCGTACTTTTTTCGTACCTTTGCGGCCGATTTAGGGCCACAATGCGATCTGACTGCTGTTAGTCATGTTCTGTGTCCGGTAACATGGTCGTTGAAACTTCGATGCATTGGCAATGATGCTATAAGCCAATTGCATAAAGCGTAGGACGATATATAAAAGCGTGTTACTTTGCCGCAAGAGGCTTACCGGCCAACCGCGGCAAAGCGATGATGCCGACAATATTGTGCTACTGCGTTGTGCTGAGTGTTGAAGCCGCTAAATCACGTGAGAACAACTATCGAACAACAACTATCAAACATTATTAAACAGCAATGTCTAAAGTTTGTCAAATCACCGGCCGCAAGGCTGCGACAGGAAATAACGTGTCGCACTCCAAGCGCAGAACAAAGCGCAAGTTCAACGTGAACGTGCACAAGCGTAAACTCTATTGGGCTGAGCAGGACATGTGGATTGAGCTCACCGTCTCTGCCGCCGGCCTGCGCATCATCGACCGCATCGGCCTCGACGCCGCCCTCAAGAAGGCTGCCGACAAGGGTTACCTCTAATTAAAGGTTTACAGTTAACCGTTGAACGTTGACCGTAACGACTAACGACTATCAACTAACGACTAACGACTAAAAAAAGAATATGGCAAAGAAAGCAAAAGGTGACCGCGTGCAAGTGATTCTGGAGTGCACCGAGCAGAAGGCCAGCGGCGTTCCCGGCATCTCGCGTTACATCACCACCAAGAACCGCAAGAACACCACCGAGCGTCTTGAACTGAAGAAGTACAATCCTTACCTCAAGCGCTACACCGTTCACAAGGAAATCAAGTAATTGGTTATTAGCAAGATAACTAACAATTAATAACTAACGACTAACAACTAATTCACTAAGATATGGCAAAGAAAGTTGTCGCAACGCTGCAAACCGGTAAGGGCCGCACCTTCAGCAAGGTCATCAAGTTGGTGCGCTCAGAGAAGACCGGCGCCTACGTCTTTGAGGAGCGCATGGTTCCCAACGACAAGGTGAACGAATACCTCAAGAAGTAAATAACATCAATCCGCCTGATGGAGGGCCTGGCTTTGGCTTGGCATTACCTCAACAAGGCAGGACATATACCCAAAGCAAACCGCCGTAGGCCACAACGCCCGCGGCGGTTTACTTTTTTGCCTGCTGTCACATCTATAACAACGGATTTAACAGAATCCGGATTAATCCGGTTAATCCGTTTGTTTTCAAACATAAATTTCCATAAATTATGGGTCACCCACAAAAACCTGTGTTTGAAATAGGCTTGAGACGATATCAATATCGATAATGCGGATGTAGTCACATCGTAATATATAGAGGCAGGTGATGCGGTCAAGCCAATACTTAGACCCTGCAAAGACATCGAAGATGTCACCATTGCCCAGCATTGAGGTGACGACTGTTATATGTCATTCTAAACACAGGGTTTTGCAGGTGACCCATTCACACTGCATGACACCTGCGATGGAGGCCGCATGGGCGAGGCTGGGCTTACTTGACGAGGAGCTTGCGGTTGCCGTGGATGTAGATGCCGGGCGCGGTGGGGCGGCCGCCGAGCAGCCGTCCGTCGATGGTGTACCAGGGCGTGTCGCCGTCGGTGCCGTCGGCCTCAAGCGTGGCGATGCCGGTGGGCGTGGCGACGCTCTCGGCCGTGAGGACCTTGCCGTTGAGGTTCTGGAAGTCATAGTCGTAGCTCGAGCGGGCGCGGCGCGGCGCGCCGGCGGACTCGCTGTCCTGCCACGGCTCCTTCAGCTCGACGGCGCAGACGATCTTCAGCCGCTCGCCCTCGGCGAAGGTGAGGGCTCCGCTGTACTCGCTGTCGAGGGTGAGGCTCTGGCCTTTGTGCACGCTGCTGTTGAGTCCGCGCAGCTCGCCGCCGTAGTAGTAGCCGGTGAACTCGACGACCTGGCACGGGACGGGCATGTCGAAGCCCTCGGCGAGGTCGATGGTCTCAATATCGGTGGCGACATCGTCATGTGTGATGCCCACCGAGCCGCCATCATGCCATGAGAAGGCGGGAGCCGTGTCGCGGTTGGCGAGCACGCAGTCGAAGTGGGTGATGTTGTCGCCCGTGCGGACGCTGATGTCGCTGTCGAGGTCGAGGCGCGCCCAGTTGCCCTCGCCGTCGGTGACGTAGGCGTGCGTGCCGATGACGGCGGCCACGTGGAGCGGCTCGATGAGGCTGAGCGCGGTGCCGTCGGGCTGCCGCAGGGCCTCGGCGAGCGTGTAGTCGAGCTGGACGAGGTCGGCGGCGACGGTGACGGCCTCGCCCGGCATGACAAAGGTATATACGCCGGCGCTGCCGGTGGCGGTGACCGCGATGCTGTTGCCGGTGACGTTGCCGGTGACCGTGAGCGACCGCGGCAGGACGCGCTCGCTGGCGGGCGTGACGGTGACGGTGACGACGGTGCCGGAGTAGGCCCGGTCGGCGTCGCAACTGACGGTGGCGAGCGGCGTCCCGGCCACGGTGATGTCATTGATGGTGGCGAAGTAGCCCGTGAGCGGGTTGGCCATATCGCCGTCGGTGGCCTCGCTGGAGTAGGGCACCGCGCCGACGAGCCGGCTGCAGCCCTGGAACATCGCCTCTGCCGTGGCGATGTCCCAGCTGTTGTCGCAGTAGATGGTGGTCAGGGAGCTGCAGGCGCGGAACATGCCGGTGGCGTTACTCACCTTGCCCACGTCGAACGTGTTGACGTCGAGCGACGTGAGCAGGCTGCAGCCCAGGAACATGCCGTTCATGTTCGTCACCTCGCTCGTGTTCAGGTGCTCCAGTCCCTCGATAGCGGCGAGCGAGTTGAAGGTGTAGAACCACGAGTAGCAGCTGCGCGGCCTTGCGGCGGCGAAGCTCTCGTCAATCACGGCGCGTGTGACATCGTTCTTGAGGTGGTTCCACGTCGGCAGGCTCCACCCGATGGCGGTGACGGCGTTGCCGTTCCACATGGCGGTCACCTCCTGGCCGTCCCACACGCCGCTGTCGAGCACCTCGATGGGCTGCGTGACGAAGTATAGCGTGCTGTTGCCGGCACACCACAGCACGGCGTCACCCTGTTCGGGCGTGGTGATGGTCACCGTGACGGTGACCGCCTCGCCGGGCATCGTGAAGGTGTAGCCGCCGGCGACCGCCGTGCATTCAACCTCGTTGCCGGTCACGTTGCCGGTGACAGTGATGGCGGTGGAGGTGCTGTAGCGGTTGGGCGACACGCCTACGGTGACCGTCTCGCCCGGGAAGCCGCGCTCTGCCACCTCGGCCATGCCGTCGCCGTCGACCACGAGCGTGATGGGCTGCGAGGCGGTGAAGAAGCCGGTCACCGGGTTGGCCATCGTGCCGTCATGCACACTGGTGTCGCGGTAGGACACGGCGCCCGCCAGATATTTGTCGTAGGTGAACATGTTGTCTGCCGTGGCGATGTCCCAGCTGTTGTCGCAGTAGATGGTGGTGAGCGACGAGCACGTAAAGAACATTTTGGTGGCATCGCTGACGTTGCCCACGTCAAAGGTGTTGACGTTGATGGTCTTCATCGACCAGCAGTTGTCAAACATCGACCTCATGTCGGTGACCTCGGACGTGTTGAGGTGTTGGATGCCCTCGATGGTTTCGAGCAGTTCGAAGTTGCGGAACCAATAGTAGCAGGTGGTGGGACGCACGTCGGCATAGGCGGGCTGGAAGACCACCCTTGTCGCCTTCTGCGTGGCGGATTCGTTCCAGTAGGGGACACCGTAGGCTGGCACGGCCATGCCGGCGGTCCACAGTTTGGTGATTGTCTGACCCTCGTAGGGGTCGCCCACCTGCGGCTCGCGCTGCGGGTTCTTCTCGTAGTCGAAGTAGAGCGTCTTGTTGCCCTCGCACCAGATGACCCGCCCGCCGATGAACTTGAACGTGGCGGTCACCAGGAACTCGGTGTCGTCCTGGTAGGTGGGCGACAGCCGGTTGTCAAAGGCCTCGGGCAGCGTGAACTCGTATGTGCCGTCGCCGTTGTCGGTGAGCGCCATCTCCTGCTGCACATACCACATCGGAGCGGCTTTGCGTCCGGCTGCCGGCGCGTGGGCGCCGCCGTCGCCGGTGGTCAGCGGGTACCGGGCGACGACGCTGAGGTCGACAAACATGGCGCCCGGGTCGTTGCTGACGGTGAGCACCACCTTGTCGCCCACGCGCGCCGTGGCCAGGTCGCTGGTGACGCTACCGTGGTCACACTCGGGGATGTTGATCGCATAGCGGCTGACGGGCTTGAACGTGGCGCTCACGGTGACGTTGTCCCGTGGCATGACGAATTGCAGGTAGTGCACACTGCCCTCGGCGGCGACCTCTGTCACGACTACTGCCGCACCGCCGGAGGCACGGCTGACGGTCACGCCGTCCAGCAGGTAGTCGTCGGCGGCCGTGGCCTTGAGCGTGACAACGTCGTCAAACACGTATGTGCTGCCGCCCTGCACCTCGACGGTGCCGCCGGCGATGCCGCCGGACACACTGACGGTGTATTCCTTCTTCCTGAAGGTGACCCGCACGATGACCCCGACGCAGTCCTCGGGCATGTAGAAGCCGTATTGGCCCTGGTCGTTGACCTTCTCACACTCGACAGCCTCGGCGGTGCTGCCCGTCAACTTGGAGGCGGTCACGGTGTCAATCTCATATCCGCCGGACGGCTGGACCGAGAAGTCGACCCAGGCGCCCGGCAGGGCCTGCTCCGGCAGATACAGCACGGAGCCGTTCTCGACTGCGGCCAGCGTGATGGGGATATAGCTCTGGGCCGCGGCCGGCATGACGGCCGCGAGCAGCAGGAGTATCGCGAGTTTAAGTTGCCTTGACATGGTTTCCAGCGTTTAGTTGATGATGATTTTCTTGCCGTTGTTGATATAGATGCCCGGTGCCGAAGGCTTCTCCCTGTACACCCGGCCGTCCACCGAGTACCAGTTGTTGTCGTTGCGCACGTTGATGACTTTCACATCGTCGACACCGGTCACCACCGGCTTGGCGAGGAAGTTGAGCTTGACGGCGCTCGGCGCGGACGACGCGCCGCTGCTGCCGCTGCCGTTGTAGTGGAGGCAGGCGCGGAAGGCGTTGATGGTGATGTTGTCACGCGCGAAGTAGAGCCTGTTGTTGTCGCCCATGTAGAGCACATTGGCGTCCTTGGGCACATACAGCGGCGAGTAGAGGCCGAACATGCTGACCTTGCCGACACTCACCATCTCGTAGGAGTTGGCGTCGATGGTCACGCCCATGAAGGTCGGGTCGCTGACGGTCTCGCCGGGTTCCCATTTGATCAGGTACGGTTTGCCGGCCTTGATGCTGCCGTCGTACAGGAAGTTGAGCGAGAGCGAGCCGTCGTCCTCATCGACGGTGGAACTCTCGAGGTGGCAGATCGTCGCGTCATCGAGCGGCGTCCCGGTCAGATAGTCCACGTCAAACGGCAGGCACAGCGTGTACCATGTGCCGTCCTTGACGAACTTGCGTCCCTGCAGCGTGACATTCGCCTTGCAGCCGTCAAAGTCGTTGATCGTCGCGTCATTGTCATTGCCGTCGGCGAGCTTGAGCTCGCGCGTCGCCGTCATGCGGTCGATGCCGCGCGGCAGCGAGAAGTAGGCCCTCCATGCCGGCAGGGCCTCGGTGGCGGGCACGAACGTGTCGTCGCTGCCGAGCACGAAGCGGCCCTCCATCTGGTCGGCCGTCTGCGGATTTGTCGTGCCGTACATGGCATACCCGCTGCTGGTGCCGAAGGCAATCCTGGTGCTGGCGGGCCGTGGGGTGATGATCACGCTGTTGCCGGTGCCGAGGCTGACGGGGGCGTCGGTGACGACGGCATAGTAAGGTGTCCAGGGATAGATGTTGTCGTCGTCAAGCTCAGCCATGTTGAGGGCCGCCTCGCCGTTGTCGGCACTGACCGTGGCGGGGGCGAAGAGCCGCAGCGTGTTGTTGATCACCAGCTGGTAGGGCAGGAAGACGGTGTGGCCCGTGGCGGCGTAGGAGGGTGTCTCATAGAGGGTGACCTCGCTCTCGGGGATGTAGTGGCCGTCCTCGTCGCGCACCGGGTTGCCATCATCGTCGGTCTGCACCTGGGTGATGACGTGGGTGGTGGTGCCCGTGGGTGTCACCTCCAGCGTGCGGTCATACCTCACGCCGCCGTCGGCGGCAATCGTGGCGGTGCCGATGGGCAGATAGGCACTCGGCATCCCGGCGCTCACCTGCTCCTTGTCATAGGGGAAGTTGTCGTCAATCCAGAGCGTGCCGGCCAAGTAGGACTTGCTGCGGTAGCCGTTGTCGGTCAGGTCGAGGAAGCACGTCCACGGAGTGCCGCTGGCGGGCGAGAGGCCGTTGACGCGCGACGTGGGGACCGTCGGCCTATATTCTGCCACATTGACCGTCACGGGCATCCTGTCCTCAAAGGAGAGGGGAAGCGGGTACTCGCCCTGCTGGAACACCCAGTCGTCAAGTCCCAGAGTGGGGATCATGAACAGCGAGGTGAAGTAGTTGCCGGCAATCTCGGTATCGACGGTCAGGCCGCTGTGGGCCATCTTGATGCTCACGGGGGTGTTGCCCTCGAGCACGACGTTGCTGTACTCGATGTTGTCGGCGGGGGTGTAGCCCTTGAAATCCGCGTCGGTGGCATAGCTCCTGGTGATCTGCACCACGTCGCCCGTGTTGCACTCGCCCACGAACGGGTTGACCAGCGGATACACCTGATTCGAGTTGGTTTCATGCGCGATCCTCAGGCTGCCGATGACGGCGCAGTTTTTGATGAACGCACCGGCGCACATCCCCACGAGTCCGCCGTGGTACGACGACCCCAAGGGTGCGAAGCCGTCAAAATTGTAGCGCTTCAGGTCCTTGACCACGCAGTGGTTGAGGTTGGCTCCGCCTGTGGAGATGTCCTTCCCGACGATGCCGCCGATGAATCCGTCGAAGACCCTGTAGGTGCAGTTCTCGACCCAGACGGTGCTGAAGGTGCTGCTGCCGGAAATGCCGGCAAACGCTCCGACGCCGTCGCGCCCCGCGAATGTGCAGTCCCTCAAGATGACGTTATCGACGATGTTGCCGCCGAAGTAGGAGAACAGGCCGGCCGGACCGTCGTAGTCGTAGCTGGCGGTCTGCTCGCTCTTGTTGATTACCGTGAGGTTGCTGATGGTGTGGCCGTTGCCGTAGAAGTTGCCGGTGAACGGGTGCTCCTCGTTGTCGCCGATGCCCCAGTCCCACGTGTAGCCGCTCATGTCGATGTCCTTCTCGAGGTGGATGGCCTTGTAGAAGTTGTATTTGCCTCCATGGTTGACGATCTGGCGGACAATCTCCAGGTCACGGGGAGCGTAGATGTGCATCACGCTGATGCCGGCGCTCAGCACGGCGAACGAGCCCCACCCGTCGGGCGTGGTCCAGCCCAGCGACGTGTCGGTGTAGTTGGCTTCCCTGTAGGTCTCCTGGCATCCGTCGGGAACAAACAGGTTGACCGTCGCGGGCAGGATGACCGGCTCGGGCTGCGAGATGCCCTTGTCGTGGAAGGCGAACACGTCGTTGTACTCCCATCGCGGCGGCGTGGTGCCCAGGCACGTGACCGACGACTCGCTCTGGCGGCTGACGGTGTTGATGAACGCTCCCGAGCCGATGCTCTGGAGGCTGGCCGGCAGGATGACCTCGGCGAGCTTCTCACACCCGACGAAGGCGAACTTGCCTACGCGCGTGACGTTCTCGCGGATCTCAACGCCGGTGATGCCGTTGCACAGGCGGAAGGCGACATCGTTCACCTCGACGACCGTGTAGGTCGTGCCGTCGATGGTCACCTCGCCGGGAATGGTGACGAAGCCCTGTGTGAACTGCGGGATGCAGGCGTTGCGGCCGCTGCCGAGGCTCACGGTGCTGTCGCTGAGCTTGGTGAACTGGGCGGCAACAGACTCGCCGTTCACCGCGATGCTGCCGGTGAGCAGCTGGGCGCGCGCGGCGGTCAGGCCGGAGAGCAGCGCGGCCAATATGATGACGAAAAGCTTTTTCATTGTCTCTTGCGGTTGAATTGTGATTACCATTTGGTGGGGATGCTGCTGGTTGTCTGTCCGTTCCACGGCAGCTCGCACAGAGTGTGCTTGGCGATGAAGGTGCGGATGTCGAGCTTCATCGCAAGCTCGAAGTAGCTGTCCGACTGGAAGAAGTCGGTTCCCGAGTCAATGTGGTCGTGGCCCAGGGTGGACTTGTGCAGCACCGCCCACTTGCCGAGCTTCGCCACGGCGCGCTCGGCGTTGGCGTAGGGCACCACGTTGTCGCTGTTGGAGTGGAAGAGCAGGATGGCGTGCTGCGGTGTCCACCCCTCCGTCAAGTCGTTGCTGGCCAGGGCGCAGTGCAGGTCTTCAATTGTCCCGCGGCGCGACGGCAGCGGCACGCCGGCAGTCTTGTAGTTGTTCTTGTTGGCGAGGTACACCTCCTTGAAGTAGTTGTAGCACTCGGCGTTCATGATGTCGTGCATCATCGCGTTGCCGTTGGAGTCGAACACGCTTGTCTGGCCGGACTGTCCCATCGTCTTCCATTTGTCGGCGATCTCGTCCGTGTTCAGCTCTTTCTCGGCCAGCCAGTCCATGATGCCGGTGTCGAGGAAGTCATCTGTGAAGTAGTCGGTCGCCTTGTGCGCCCTCATGTCGGGGTTGCTGTCGAGCATACCCTTGACGATGAGCGGCAGCACGACGGGCATCTTCATCGGTTTGCCGGCCAGGTCCTGCTCCATGTAGAACATGAGCGTGGCCATGGGGTCGTAGGGGCCGTCGCCGCAGAGCGAGCCCACGAAGTGCAGCTCTTCGACGAGGTCGTTCTGCTCGATGAAGCGGTGGGTGGCCAGCGCCACCGAGCCGCCCTGCGAGTAGCCGCAGCTGATGGTGCGGAAGTCGCTGCGTATCGGGTGGCGGAACGGGCTTGTCGCCGAGTCGTGCTTGTATAGCTCGATGCCGTAGCGCGTGGCGTCGATCACCTGCCTCGCCGTCAGCTCCTGATACAGGTAGGGGTGGGCGCGCGACGAGGTGAGGCCGTACCCCTCGTAGTCGGGCAGGATGACGAGGTTGTAGTTGTTGCTCGGCTCGGACGACGCCAGCTCGGTGGCGATGAGCAGGCCGCCCCACAGCTTGTTGGTGACCGCAGCCCCGATCGGCGTCAGGGAGAACCCCGCGAAGAAGAGATTGCTCTTCCACCCCAGCTTGATCTTGGGGCCGGCGGCCAGCGACATGAGCACGCCCCAGTCCTGCGTGTCAAAGCCCTTGGTCGTGTTGGACGGACACTCGCGGTTGGCGGTGATGGTGATGTGCGTGCCGATGACCACGTCCCTCACCTCCTTGCCCTCGTATTTGGTGGGGCAGGCAGCAATGGCCGAGAGCTGGACGGCGTTGCCGTCGGCGTCGACCGACGGGTAGTCGTACTTGAACACCCTGTAGCTGTAGGTGCACAGCCACCCGTCCTTGAGCGAGCCATCGCGCGCGCCGGGGGTCACGGCGCGCCTCATGCCGCGGTCCACGCCCCTGGCGCGGATCGCCTCGGCCTGCCGGTCGATGTCGCCGGCGCTCTCCCAGAGGATGTATTGATCGGAGGTGTACACGGTGTCCACCTTGCCCGACACCTGGTCTGGGACCTCCCACTGATAGACATCGGTCGCCACCATGCCGACATCGGAGATGTGGGCGTCGCGGTAGTCTATCGTCCGCGGAATGTCGGTGATGGACGATGCCTGGGCCGCCAGCGTCAGTATGGCGGCCACCACGGCAAGCACCGGTTGCAGTCTGTTGATGAACATAGGAATTGTTTATTGGTTGATGATTTTCGGATTGCTCAATATCAAGCTGCAAAGATAATAAATATTTTGGAATTACACCGCTCCACACCACCGAAATCGCTGAAATTCCTGAAATCCCATGATTATTTTAACACGAATTATCATGAATTATCCATGAAATATTATTGAGGATGGCACCGAGAACGCCACCCCCGAGCATACGCTCGGGGGTTATATAAATAACGCCCTCCGGGCTGATAAATGTCAATATGCCAATCCTATCCGTACAAAAACGGCCGTCTTGCGTAGTTGAAAAAACAAAGCCGGGCTCTCAGGGCTCGGCTTTGTAGTTATATGGCAGCAGTTGGTTTGCTTTACGCCATGCGGCGCGTCAGTGGTTGAGAATGTATTCGAGGAGGAGATTGACATCGCCCACGTCAACGCCACCATCCTCGTTCAGGTCAAATTTCTTTTTCATCGGATCCTCATCGTCGGCGACACTGAACTTAAACCGCATAGCATCGCTGCCGCGACCAAAGAAATAGTATTTGCCTCCACCGGTCACCACCTGGAACATCAACTCGAGAACATACGTCCGCCCCTTATCCAGCATCGACACGTCTATCGACTGGCCTATGCCGTAAGAGTAGAAACTCTTGTGCAACTTGTCGCCGCCCACGTCCTGCTGGCTCGATGCCTCCAAGCCGTTCCAAGATCCGTCTTCTCCCTCGCCGTACACTTTATACTGTAACGACACACTGCTGATCTCAAGGCCACTTTGGCGCATAAACTCAACCTCAAAGCCCTCGATTGACAATTTACTGAGTTGGCCCACCTGATCAGACGGGTTGCGAGATCCGTTTCCGCTAAATGTGTATTCACGCGTCGATCCGTCCACATTCAACATCACGCTCGCCGTGTTTCCGTCAAGAAACCGCAACGGCTCGCTCTCGCCTCCGGCAAGCACCTTCACCTTATAGTTCGAACCGCCGTTGTTATAATAAAACTTCTCCCCCTTGTCGGTGACACCCTCAAAATACGCCTCGATATAATACACTTTACCCGGCGACATCTCTTGCACGAAGTCAATATCAAGGCCACTGATAGACCACGTGTTGTCGCCGCTGGGCATTGACGGCACCTGATGCCACTCGTTGGGAGAAGTGCCCTCTTGATAGAGCGCTCCATAAAGGTATACATTCTGCACCGTTCCGGACGTGACAGCCGAGTACCCGTCCAGCACAACCGACGGCATCGCCGTCCCCGACATGTCAACCGTCGAGAAGCCGGTCGCCGGCAACGGGATTGACATCATGCTGCCGCCCGCATCAATTCTCAGCGTTATCGATGTGAACGACGCCGCCCATGCCGTCACCCCAAGGAGCGACAACAACGCCAACAAAAGTAAACGATTTTTGCTTTCCATAGTTCGAAATGGTTTTAACAGTGAGTAGTAAGTAAGGGTTCTATTACTACAATCGTCACACAAGCGGCAGAACCCAAAACACCCACAAAATGTGACTCTATAATTCTTTTGCAAAAATACATTATTTTTCTCTTGCCTCCCTCAGTTTAACATTAATTAACCATATATGATACTATAATCCATAGGCTTTTACTGATTTTAAAATCGCAACTATGAATATACTCACTAAAATCTTCGAGAATTTTCGAGTGGAAATATCGAGTTGCAGAATTTAGGCTAATTAGGCGAGGCTCTACAAGGCAAAACTTCCCTCCTTTAGGAGGGGTGGGGGGCAAAAGATTTTGGAGGATCTCCCACGCGGCAACGTGGCCGAATTATTATAAACCGCGAATTACGCGAATTTGGCTAATTATCCTACCGAAAGAAATAATTAGCTGAATTCGCGTAATTAGCGGTTTTTCAGTCAACGGCCAACGGTCAACAGTCAACGGTCAACCTTTCAGTTTGCGGGCGATGGTGGCGGGGACACCGTCCTTGTGGAGGT
Organism: Muribaculaceae bacterium; assembly: GCA_017454355.1. GTDB lineage: Bacteria > Bacteroidota > Bacteroidia > Bacteroidales > Muribaculaceae > Sodaliphilus. Next base: position 35,894 of record JAFTDD010000058.1, on the reverse strand, counting down.
AGATGTCCATCGTCTTGGCGCGGAAGAAGGCTTTGCTCACGTAGAAGAAGCCGTCGTAGAGTTGGTTGGTGTCCCAGCTGTTCTGCACCTTGTAGTACTCGTTGCCGTTCTGGTCCACAGCCTTACCCATGATGACCATGCCGTGGTCGTCGGTGGTCTCCTTGTTGTCGAACATTGCCTGACGCTCTTCCTGCGTCACCCACTGCTCCTCCACCGGACCCTTGATGTCCCACTTCTCTTCCTCGCGGTCTTTGTCGCTGAGTTTGGCCCAGCGTGCCATGTCGGTGCCGGCGGCGTCGGGCACGTCCTTGTCAACAGGCAGCACGGCGTAACCCTTGCGCCACTTGAAGCCCGGCTCGCTCACGTCGGCACCCCAGGCTATGGTGTAACCGTGGTCGAGAGCGTAGTCCACAATCTCAATCATCTCGTCGATGGGCACGTTGATCATCGACTCCCACATCCAGTTGTCGGCCACCTCGAGGATGAACGGGTGGTAGAACGGGTGGTGGGTGAACGAGGTGATTGACACATAGTCATCGAGGTTAATGGGCAGCGAGGCGGCGTAGGACTGCGGAGTGTAGGTCTTGCCCTCCCACTGGAAGGTCTCGGGCAGTTTACCCATATAGCCGTCGAGGATGCCTTTGAGGCCGTCAATCCAGGCCGGAGTGAGTTTCTTGAGTTTACGCTGGTTGACGACGCTCACGTAGCCTTGCAGGTTGGCGGTGAGTTCGCTGGTGTCGAACTTCTTGTCGCCGTAAGTCATACCGGTATATACCTCATTGGGCACCATACCGTAGGTGCGCCAAACGTAGGGCACGTCGTGGGCAGCGCCGCCCTCGGCAAAATTGATTTCGCCATCCATACGGACGTACTTCACCGCTTTGTCGAGGTAGCAGTGATGCACCACAAAGCCCTCGCTCAGGTGGACTTCCTTACCCGTCTTGCGCAGGATTTCGCTCTCGAAGAACGTGTTGGTGGAGTAGCACCAGCACGTGCCGCTCTTGTTCTGGTCCTTGACCGGTGTGGTCTTGATCACCTTCACATCGGTGAACTTAAAGCCCGTGCTATCGGGGTTCACCACCTTGTCGTCGGCGCCCGCACTGAGGGTCACCGCTGCGGCAATCGCAATCGCCGCCATTCTCAAATACTGTTTCATAAACGTGAAAATATTGATAATTAAATTATAGTGCGATATTATACTCATCGTTCATCATTATCATCAACCAAACGTCTAACCTCAACAAGAGCCGCTCATATAACATTGAATTAATCTGGCGCTCTGTTTCGCGGGCTGTCCATCCATTGTTAACCGCTTCCAATTCATAATACTCTCTTTTGTCTCGATCCTCAATCTGTATCAACCTGCGATATTGACTCCAATTCAATTGCGAACGCAGCGTGTTCGCAATCGGATAAGTCAAATAAAATTGTCGACTTTGCTCTAATTGACGCACACCGAATCCGCTACCATATTCTTTGACCAATTCTTCCGCTAATTTACGCAATAGGTATATGCCATACTTTGCTTTCTGTTCACCACCTTGCTCTTCTTCAACGATTCTACGGCCTAATTGCCAATACATTTGAACCCGGCTAAAATCAACACTCCTAATCGCGTTTATCCTGGCGTTGTCAATGATTTTGCGAGCATCATTAAGCAGATTTATTTCTTGAATGGATTTCTCTTTTCCCATTTTGCATCGTCATTGTTTTTTCGTTGTTTGTTTCTCGGTCTAAACGCTTCGCACCACGCAGTCGCCGTCGTGGTAGTCGAGGGCGACGACGCCCATCTCGCAGAGCGCCACCACCATATCGTCGGCCGCGGCGCGGCTGACGTGAGCCAGGCGAGCCACGCCGTTGAGGGTGACTGCACCGTGGGTCGACAGATAGTCGAGCAGGTGCCGCTCCGGGGCGCCGATGGTGATTGTCACCGGCTCGCGCAGCGCCATCACGCGCTCGTGTACACGGCTGGCCACGACGTTCTCGTCGGCCACGCGATAGTAGGCAACATAGTTGCCGTGCTCGTCAGGAGCCATGACGGGCCCGTTGGCGGCGATGCCGATGATGGCCTCCACCACTACCCTGCCGTGGACGTTGTGGGACACAAAGTCGACGTGCTGCGCGGGTCGACAGTAGACCTGCGCGGCCTCCTCAATCATGTACACCTCCTCGTCGCCGCTCACTCCGGCCACCGTACCGTTGTCCTTCACGCCCACTAGCAGGCGCCCGCCGGCATGATTGGCGAATGCCGCCACCGAGCGCGCAATCTTTCGGGCATCAGTAATTTGATACTTGAAGTCTTGCGTCACATGTTCGCCCTGGGCGATAAGTTCATCTATGTATGCCGCTCCGCGTCGCATATCATGTCCTTCTCAATTCCACAACTCATCAATCTCTCGTCTATTTACGTCTATTATTTTTTCGGCATGTCTCTCATAAATTCACGTTAATCTTTCACGTAAAAAAAAGATGGAAATAGACGGAAATAGACGGGAATAGACGAGAGGGTCCTCAAAATCTATTATTCTCTTGTTCTCTTGTCTAAGATTGCCTGTAACACTCCGCCGACTTTGCGGGCATAATACTGGAAACCGATGTCGGTGAAGTGGATGCCGTCCACCGTTCCCTCGGCATCGGGGCCATAGAGGCCGTCGCAGTCGATATAATACAGGTTTTTTGGGTTATCGGCCTTGAGACGCTCATAGTTTTTGCGGAACTCGGCGTTTTTCTCCGGCAGATATGCTGAGTAGTATGAACTATACTTGGCGTAGGAGTACATCGGCCCTTCCACCATGACGATGGGCACCTCGGGGCGCATCGTGCGCAGGTAGTTGATAAAGCCGTATGTCACCGTGTCGCACATCAGTTTGGTGCAGTTAGGCACCGGATCGATGACGTAGGCGGCCACATCTGGTATTGCGGCCATCATGCGCGCCATGCAACTATCCATGCGGCAATGTCCGCTGAAGCCCAAGTTGACACACTCCCTGTCAAGTTCACGCTGGATAATGCTGGTCGCTACCATACCCGGCCGTGTTGCGCAGCCACCCTGCAAGATGCTCGTGCCGTAAAAGACGATTTTGCCACGTTCACGGCGCGGACTATTGACGAGCGGCTGCGAGAGTACGGCCGTGCTGTCGACACCAATCTCAATCCAGTTGATGCCGTCGTAGAGCGGCATATAGGCCATATAGTGGTGCATCTTGCCATCCAGGCGGTCGACAAAGGTCTTCACCTGCACCGAGTCTTTGGTGGGGCGGTTGCAGTTGAGGAAGTGCCACGCGTTGTCGTCGTCGTCAAAGATGTACATATCCACCCCCTTGATGCCGGTGTCGGCCATGTGGGGCATGTGGAAGTCGCGCTTGACGTTGTAGCGCATGGCAATGGAGCGCGAGTCGGTCGAGAAACAAATGCCCACTCCCGCGCTGCAGCCGGCCAGATACCACACGTCGTCGCGCACCTCGCCTTTCATCTCGGCCGGCAGTCGACTCGCCAAGGGCCGCTCGACGGCGGCATTGATGACACGGAACTTTGTCAGGTCCTCATAGCGCAACGTATCGCGGTTGGTGAAGTCCTGGGCGACCGCCGCCACTGCGAGAGCCGCAAGCATCATCGTCAACAAGTGTTTTCTCATAATGACTCGAACTGACTAAACATTAATTCCCATTAATTCCCATTAACTATATGCGAAGATACATTAATGGCAATTAATGGGAATTTGTGTCAGGAAACGGAAAGAATGTTACTTGAGCGTGCCGGCATTAGCCTCGTTGATCATCTGCTCGTTGGCACTGATGTAAATCTCCACGCGGCGGTTCTGTGCGCGTCCGGCCTCGGTGTCGTTGCTGGCCACAGGGTAGTCGTAGGCGCAGCCCTCGGTGGTCATGCGCAGCGAACTCACTCCGGCGTTCATCAGATAGTTCTTGACGGCATCGGCGCGCTGCAGCGACAGGCGCTCGTTGGTGGCACGTGAGCCGGTATTGTCGGTGTGACCGGCAATCTGGACGTTGGTCTCGGGATTGTTAATCAGCGAACTGGCAAACGTGTTCAACGCGCTCTTGGCCGAGTTGCTCAGGTTGCTCTTGCCGGTAGCAAACAGGATACCGCTCTCGAGGGTCACCTTGAGTGCGGGCAGATCGTTCTGGTCGGTAACCGTCTCGACGGTCGCGCCCTCAATCTTGGCAAGTTCCTCCTTCTGCTTGTCCATCTTCTTGCCGATGAGCGTGCCGGCAACGCCACCAGCCACAGCGCCCACTGCGGCGCCGATAGCGGCACCCTTGCCACCACCGAAGATAGCGCCCAGACCGGCACCCAGACCGGCACCGCCACCCACGCCAATCATCGCACCCTTACTGGTGTTGTTGAGCGAACTGCAACTTGTGCCGAAAAGCAAACCGACACAAAGCATCATGCTGATAATCTTTTTCATTTTCTTGTCTTGAGTTATTAATTAAAATGTGATGGGCCGAGCCTTGGTCTTGCCGACAGAAATGCCCGAGCCGATTGTTTTCTCAACTGCAAAGATAAACAAAAAAAACGTACTAAGGAACGTTTTAACACAATTTACATTGCCGAACCCCAAATTTATTGTACTTTTGCAAAAATCAAGCAAGATTATACAACTTTTCGTAATGAAAAAAGACAAGACACTCTACATTGCCATCGCCGTGCTCGTGGCCATCGTCGCGGCGCTGGTCTACTATTTTCCGGTCTATCGCGACTACCTCAGCGCCGAGGCACTCTACAATTGGTACCGCGAGCACCTCACCTACGGCACCATCGTGCTGCTGATGGCCATCGAGAGTTCAATCATCCCGCTGCCCAGCGAGGTGGTGGTGCCGCCGGCGGCCTACTTTGCCCTGCAAGAGGGCAGCGACATGAATATTTGGATGGTAATGGTGATGGCCACCGTGGGCGCGACACTGGGCGCCGTGGCCAACTATCTGCTGTCGATGCTCATCGGCAGGCCAATCATCTACGGCTTTGCCGAGAGTGCGCTCGGCCGCATGTTGATGCTCAGCGGCGAGAAACTGCAACACGCCGAGGACTACTTCCGCGACAAGGGCGCCATCTCAATCTTCCTCGGGCGACTGCTGCCGGCCGTGCGGCATCTGATTTCCATCCCTGCCGGCTTGTCGAGGATGCACTTCGGCACCTTTGTGCTTTACACCTGCCTCGGAGCAGCACTATGGAACGTCGTGCTCGCCTTGATGGGCTATGGCCTCTATCTTGTCGTTCCCGACGCCGACAACCTCTTTGCCGCGCTCGAGCACTACAACCACTACGTCAAGGCCGCCGGCTTTGCTCTGCTCGCAGCCATTGTCCTATACATCATCTACCGCGTCCGCCGCAAGAAATAAACCTCTCTCCTCATCCCATCCTAAAGGAGGCGTGTCAAGTCGCCGCGACAGCAAACTCCCCTCCTTTAGGAGGGGTGGGGGGAGGCCAACAACCTTCAAACTTCCTATGATAGTATCTCCATCCCTACTCAGCGCCGACTTCGGCCATCTGGCCGACGACCTCGACATGATCAACCGCAGCGAGGCCGACTGGCTTCACCTCGACGTGATGGACGGCGTGTTTGTGCCCAACATCTCGTTTGGTTTCCCCGTGATAAAGTATGTGCAAGAACTGTGCGAGAAGCCGCTCGATGTCCACCTGATGATTGTTGAGCCGCAGAAGTTCGTCAGCCAAGTGCGCGACTGCGGTGCCGCAATCATGAACGTGCACTATGAGGCATGCACCCACCTTGACCGCGTGGTGCAGCAAATCCACAACGCGGGTATGAAGGCCGGCGTGACCATCAACCCCGCCACACCCGTGTGCCTGCTGCGCGACATCGTCGAGCAGGTCGACCTGGTGCTGCTGATGAGCGTCAACCCGGGCTTTGGCGGACAGCGTTTTATCCGCAACACCCTCAACAAAGTGCGCCTCTTGCGCGAACTTATCGACGAGACCGGCTCGCAAGCCGTCATTGAGGTGGACGGCGGCGTGAACGACACCACAGGTGCCGAACTCGCCGAGGCCGGTGCTGATGTGCTCGTTGCCGGCAACTACGTCTTCAAGGCCGACGACCCATTTGAAGCAATCTCTACCCTCAAGCGCCTCTAACCGGTGAGAGAAAAACAAGAGAACAAGAGGGTTCTTCGTGAGTAGGAGAACATGAGAAAAAGATTTTCGGAATTTTTCGTGAGTACATAAATCCAATCTCTTGTTCTCTTGTTTATTTTTACGGGTTTCACGAGAAATTTCACGCATTTTTACGTTAGTAAACACAATGCAAAACAAGCGCCGATGGAGCAATCGCTCCATCGGCGCTTGTTGCGGAAAGAGAGGGATTCGAACCCACGGTACGCAAAGCGTACAACGGTTTTCGAGACCGCCCCGATCGACCACTCCGGCATCTTTCCAATAGTCACGTGAAAAGGATTGACCCCATTTCACGCTGCAAAATTACAAACATTTTTTCATTCCCACAAATTTATTGACGTCAATTTGCGATTTTTTTTGAAACGCCCCATCAAAGGAGGTGTGTGCAAAACGGCAATGCCGTTTTGTCATTTAGAGTCGCGGAGAGCATTGCGGCATAGGCCGCAGCCTTTTTCTCAATGGCGAGCGGATAAGCACGGCTGGTGGAGGGCATCCGCCAGAACATGATTTGACGGCCGGAGAGATGACACAGCACAGCGGTTCCCACTGCCGGAATCGGCGTCCCGGCTATCGCAGCCACCACGCCACTCGCCTTCTCGCCGGTAGTGGCCACAGCCGTGATGGTGGGGTGGGCGCGCAGCAAGGCCTCCAGGTCAATCGGTTCAACAATCTCAAGATATTTATCGCTCGCATTGCCGCGCAGGCGACGCACCGCCATACCGGTGTCCCACAGCGCGATGCCGTGGGTGTCGAGCAACCGCTTGATGTCATCAAGGCGGAAGCGGCGCCCCTCGGCATCCCATAGCGCGTCGCGGCTTCCACTAAAGAGGAGGCCCATCACGCGCCACATGTCGTTCGACGGATTGGGATAATAAAATTCCATGCTCCAGCGCTTGGGTTGCGGCGGAAAAGTGCCGAGCATCAGCAGCCGCGGCTCTGGCGGGATATACGGTGGCCACGGATGGCGTTCTAAGTCGTTAGTCATTAGTCGTTAGTCGCCTTAGATTTCTAAGATTTCTAAGAATAGTAGTTAAAAAAAACGGCTCGCCTGGGAGCGAGCCGCATTACGTTGTTTTGGTTTTGAAGGCAGCCTCGCTGCAAGCAATCAACGTGGTCAGTTTGCCATGAACGCGCCCAAACCAATGGGCATCATCGTCGTGTAAGTGTAGATGCGAGCAAACTTTTTCAAGAACTCCACCGTGTCGCGCCGTGGCGACATCGTCTGTTGATTGCTTTTAACAGCCGCTGCCTTGACAGTAATAGTAGAGGTATTTGCCATAGGCAGTCTTGGTGTTATTAATTAAACAATTACAACTATATAACGTGAGTCATTACATTATATTATTACAATCACAAGAAAAAAGTGAGAAACTTTAAGACGAGCATCGCGCGCCGCTTGCACCGGTGAAGAAAAATGACTACTTTTGTACTCTAATTCAACTTACCGACAAGTAGAAATGTTGAAAAATCTGATAGTGAGAGCGCTCTCCGGAGCCGTCTATGTGGGACTGATTATAGCCTCACTGCTACTATACGTCAAGTCGGACGTCACGTTTATCATTTTGTTTGGCGCGCTCACTGTCGTGGGTATGCTGGAACTGAAGTCAATGTTCGACAAGCGCGATGAGGAAGCCGGCAAGCACAGTTCGTGGCTCGTGGCTGCTGTCGACGCCGGTGGCGGCCTGGCGATGCTGGCCGCGGTGAGGATGCCGTGCCGCGGTGCCGCTCCCGAGACGGCCGTCGTGCCCGTGGCGGCTTACGCCGTGGTGAGGCTCGTGCTGCAACTTTACCGCCCGGCGCTCGACGCCCTCAACAGCGTCAGCCGCTCGGCGATGGCTCTCACATACGTTGCCCTGCCAATCGCCATGCTGCAACTCATCATCAAGATGACATCGCCGGGACTATTGCTTGGCGTGCTGGCTTTCATCTGGATTAACGACACCGGCGCCTTCCTCACCGGCTCGATGATTGGGCGCCACAAACTATTCCCTCGCATCTCGCCGGCAAAAACGTGGGAGGGCTTCTTGGGCGGTCTTGCCCTGTGCCTGGCGGCGGCTTGGGCATCAAGCGTGTGGTGCAGCGAGTGGTTCACAGTGCCGCAACTCCACTTGTGGCTGGCCATTGCCGCAACAACAAGCGTCATCGCCACCCTGGGAGACCTGGTTGAGTCGCTATTCAAGCGCACCGCCGGCGTCAAAGACAGCGGACATATCATCCCGGGCCACGGCGGCGTGCTCGACCGCATCGACAGCCTGCTGCTCGTCTCCCCCGCCATCACCTTGCTGCTCGCCCTCGCCCTTGGCAATTAGCATATAGCATATAGCATGTAGCAATTAGCATGTAGCAAGTGGCATGTGAATAACTAACGACTAACGACCAACGACCAATGACTAAAAAACACCTTACTCTGGCACTGGCGGCCACAATCGGCCTCTCCACAACGCTCTCATCGTGCATCGGCAATTTTGCCCTCACAAGCAAGGTTTTGCGGTGGAACAAGAGTATCTCCGACAAAAAATGGGTCAACGAACTTGTTTTTGCCGCGTTCTGGATTCTGCCCGTCTATGAACTCACCGCCATCACCGACATCCTCGTCATCAACAGCATGGAGTTTTGGAACGGCAAGAACCCCGTGGAAGAGGAGATGGTCGTCATCGACGGCCACGACGCGCGCTACCGCGTGCTGCGCGACGCCACCGGCTACACCGTCACCAATCTGGCCACCGGCACCCGGACGCGCCTCAACTTCGACACGGCCTCGAGCACGTGGAGCGTAGCCACTCCGGCCGGCGACGTGCCATTCCTCACATGGGTTGACGACAGCCACGTGAGCATCCCCACCGCCGACGGCTCTTGGCGCCTTGCCACCCCGGACGACGCCACCCTGCCTCTCTACGCCCTCCACCGCTAAGGTCCCTCCCCGAAAACTTCTCAAACGTAACTCCAATACTCTCCATCCTTTAGGAGCGGGTTGATGGAGGATTACATTTTTACGTGACTCAAGTTTCTAAAGTAACAATTTGTTGGTATCAGGTTTTGAACCTGAACAACCCGCTTCTGCGGGTTGCACAAACCTCGTCAGAGGTTTTACAAAAACCCCAGGTTGGAGCCGCAGGCGACTACCTGGGGCATGAAGCGGGATAACAGATGGCGCTACCTCGAAGAGGTTGCACTTTCACACGCGCGAGAGTGCAACCTCTGCGAGGTAGCAGACAAATATTCAGCTCGTCAACCCCAGGTAGCCACCTGGCGGTGGCAACCTGGGGATTTTGTAAAACCCACTGCGTGGGTTCGTGTAACCCACTATCGTGGGTTAGGACGACTGAGATTTTTTTTAATTTACCAACGAAGGACGAGGTCCTCGTCCCTATGGCGTTGTAAGTCACCGATTAACGCACTCTAGAAACAGGAGTACATGAGATAATTTTTTCAACAAAAATGGACAGAATGGACAAATGGACGAAATGGACGAATGTTTTTTGACAAATCTTTCATAACTTTGCCACCGCATTTGTTATTTCAGCCTTTTCTGTCATGAGATTTTCTCTATTTGTAGAAACAAAATTGCGCGAAAAGTCAGGCCTGCGCCTCTCCACAGCCGCCGATATCGAATGTCTCGTCCACGACATCGAGAGCACGACCCACGAGCACGTGGGCGTCAACACCGTCAAACGGCTGCTCGGTTACCACAACGACGAACGCGAGCCGCGCACCACCACCCTCGACGTTATCGCCCGCTATCTGGGGTATGACACGTGGATGCAACTCCGCGAAGTGGAAGGCAAGAGCAATAGCGGATGGGGAAGCGCCGATGGCGAACTCGATGTGGCCTCACTACCCGACGGACAACTCGTCTGCGTCACCTATCGGCCCGACCGGCGACTGCTGCTCCGCCACGAGCAAGACAAAGCGCTGCGAGTGCTCGAGAGCACCAATAGCAAACTGCTCGTGGACGACCGCATCGACATTTCGACCATCATCGAGGGATACCCTCTCGTGGTCGAGAACGTTCACCGTGACGGCAACGACTTGGGCCGCTTCATCGCCGGCAAACTGCAAGGCATCAAATACCAACTCATCGAGAGTAAAGAGTGATTAGTAATTAGTAATCAGAAATTTGTAATTTGTAATACCTTCTACTCTCAATCATGAACTCCGGTTCCTCACTATTCATCAACGACGAGATAGACCTCACTCAAGGCGCAGAGTTGCTACCCACAGGTGGCGCCACCAGCGATTGCTACCGGGTCAAACTCTACGGCAAATGGTTCTTTCTCAAGCGCCTCAAGGAGAAACTACGCTCCTCGCCACGCTATCTCGCACTGATGCGCAAAGAGTTCGAGACCGGTTTTCAACTCGAGCACCCCCATCTGGTCAAGTATGTGCGTCTTGGGGATGACTTTATCATCACCGAGTTTGTGGACGGCACGACCCTCACCGACTTCATCGCCACTCACGCCGACTTCTTCAACAACAAGCAAAACACATTGCGACTGCTCACCCAACTGCTCGACGCCGTTGCCTATCTGCACAGTCACCAAGTCGTTCATCTCGACCTCAAGCCGGACAACATCATGATTACCCGCATCGGCAACGACCTCAAGATTATCGACCTGGGGTTCTGCTACACCGACTCGTTTCAGGACACCATCGGCGGCACAGAGCGCTTCGCCGCCCCGGAGCAGTTCAACGGCGGCAGGGTGGACGAGCGCTCGGACATATTCGCCATCGGACGCCTCCTCGAGCAGTTGCCATGCGCCGCACGTTACCGCAAGGTCATCAGCCGCTGCACCAATCCAGAGCCTGACCGCCGCTACCCCACCGCCGGCGCCGTGCTCAAAGCGATACGGCAATGCCACGACCGCCCACGGCGTGTCGCAATCGCCGCCGCCGTCGCCGCCGCCGTCCTCGCCATCTCCGCCGGCCTCTTTTTTCTCCGGCAGCCCGGAGTCACCGCCCCTGTCCCGGCAGTCGAACAAGACACCGTTGCCGCTCCGACGTCAACCACCGCACCCACGGCTGCTCTACCCACAACCACAGCCCTTGCTGAGACCCAACCCTCTGCCACCGCCCCCGCCGTGACCCAGCCCTCAGCCGATAGCAAAGCCGCCACCACAACAACCAAACAGAAACCATCCATCGCCGCGCTCCACAACAAAATCGCCGCATGGCTCACGCCGCGCTTCAACCGCGAGTTCGGCGCATACCGCGACTCCGCCTCAAGCCAGATTGACAAGTTCGCTTACAGCAACCGTTTCGCCGACTTCCGCAGCCGCCAGTACCGCCGTTACCTCAACGAGAACGGCACCGCCCCCTACGAAGAGCGCGACATCTCCCGCGAATACTCCAAAGTCCTCCTCGCCCTCGACCACGACCTCTACATCCAGATGCAACGCAACACCCCCGCCGCCCCCAACTGACGGCGACTGACCCACGCGTCCCCACGCTCAGCCTCCCAGCGCATGCCACCCTCCCCCAAGCGCAGCCATAGAGAGGACGCGCAACAGGCACATCCTCCCTGATGTAATTTGTGTGGCCCGAGGCTCGCTCCTTCAAGCGCGAACCAAGCCGGGCTAAACTCAACGTCAGTTTATCTTCTTACTCTCCCAGCATTCTATCAGTGTCCTGACCCAATCCTCATCGCGGATTGGCGCCAGCAGTTCATTCCCGCGGTCGCAACCCAACATCCGCTCATGAAAATAGTAGCCGAAAAACTCATCCGTCTTGCCGTAATCCAATGACTTGCTGTCGATATACATTGCCAACTCCTCAAAGAAACGCAGGAACACCTCCACCTGATACAACGTAGGCTTCACATCCGACGGCTCTTTCTCCCTCAGATATTGCACAACGGCCTGAATGTTGGCATTGCCCTGGTAGCGCTCGTTGAGTTGAGAGAACAATTTGTTGTTGTCAGTCTTCTTGTGGTGTACATATTCGCGCCACGCTCCGAACAACGCACCCATAGCCACCGCAACCGTAGCGACCTCGACAATCAGCGACCACAATTCCAAACTTCCCATAGCCTTCACATCACGACAGCGACCTACCGCCACCGCCCATCAACTAACATATATTGCTTATGCTATATCTGCAACTGTCTGAATATTTCGTCCAGCGCTCCAGCCAAGCGCCGATAGTATGCCACTTTCTCATAGTTACCATGCTCGCTGTAATAACTCACTATCTGCGGCAGATTACTCTCCATGGCCTGCTTGATACGCATGACATTCAACGGATGTACCCGCCCAGCCCTGACCATAGCCAGCAATTCTTGGCTGTCCTCTGCTACTTTTTCTTCGGCCTGTTCCAACCATGCAGGCACATTACTGCCTGACGATTGAGTATTGGGGCTTGGATCATTATTATAGTAACCATCTTCATCATCGTACTGGTCTTCTCCAGAATCAAGTTCCGTATGTGCCAAACTGAATGGCGAACTGCCTCCTTTAGCACTAACAAAAACTCCCGAATAGGTATCGCCATGGAAACTGCCACGGAAGTCGCCTATGTATTTGCCATGCAGATAGGCCTTGAACGTGCCTCCCTGCAAGTGTCGTAGTTGACGCTCGGCACCATCATATTCCATATTGTAGGTTCCCGCCTTTTCACTTATGTTCATCACACAGTAAGACCCACCCACAATGCCTGTGTAGCACCCATCGTTTATGGCACGCTCCTCGGCAGCAATAGAATCCCGAAGCGCCTGCTCGGCAGCAGCCTGCCGTACACGTTCCACACGGGCGAGGCTGTCGCGCACAAACTCGGCACGTTCTCGCTCCTGCTTCTGTAGTTCCAGCCGATGGTCTTCGTAGAACTTATATCCTATCAACGCGATGGCAACAATCACTGCAATCGCTGCCACAATCCACCACAACGGCGACTGTCCGCCTCCGTTGTCGCCATTCTCGCACGCATAATTATTCATCTGCTTTTATCTTCTTAAACTCAATTCAACGGTGTATAAATGAAAAATGAATAAAGCCGACTTAATACTTTGTCATTCGTTGACCATCAGCGGTTATCAATCGGCGGTTTGACCAATCGATGGTAAGATGGCCGTTTTTGGTATTCAAGAAACGCAACGTATTGCCATTAATACTGTAACTCCCAGACATCATTACGTCTCCATTCATTTTTGACACATATTGGCTTGGCGATATACTCACCTCTATTACCGTCGCAGAGCCATCGGGCAAGACCTTACGCACGCGCCAATTTCCGTACATCCACGACCGGTCGCGACCTTGACCGCTGCTGCGAGATGAACTGCTGCCACTCACGACGTAGGAATATTGCTTGCTGATGTACAAGGTGCGGCCTTGATAACGCACCTGATAAAAATCACCTCGTTCACCGGTATACTCCAACAAATCGCCCTTATCCGGATAAATTGGGTAACCATTGGAATTACTATAGATCTTACCCTGAAGTGATGGAGAATGGCGCAAGCGCACATGGGTTCCATTCACCTTAACGTAGTCTCCTGCGAATGACGCCAATGCAACAATCACAGCAGCCAGAATCGCAATAAATCGATTATAATAAGCTTTCATATTTAATATGATTGAAACTTTAATTAAAGTGCGATTGACTAGTATTTTGATGCCTTCTCAATCGCATCTGCCTTCTTCTTTTGCTCGGCTGCTCGTTTAACACTATCCTCATAGTTTTCCTTTTGGCTCAGCAGTTGGAGATCCTGATATATAAAATCATAACTACAACGCGGCTCACTGCTACGGCTCATTCGAATATCTCCAATACCATACACTTCGAGATTCTTCCAATCTTTATGCTCAACCATTACTAAACGAGTACTATCGTTTTGGTATTTATAGTATATGTATTCGTCTAAAGTGTTTCCACCTTTATGATATTCCTGCAATGGATATTTCATTCTGACGCCTTCGGCTATTTGTTCGTCAACGTAAGGATTCAACAAAAGACCGGCCACCTTGTCGTTAAACCATAAAATAGAAACAGAAAAGAACTCACTCGGCTCAATCTTATTGTCGTAAAGACTAATGTATTGCCAAGTTTCTCCCATTTCTTCTCTTTTTTCCGTCTTCTTGACTCCCTTGCTCTTGAGATAGTTGTTCACCTTCTCACGAGAATCACCAAGCGTGATGCCCCAATGAGTGCGCGGAATGTCTTTCTTCGCCTCCTGTTCAGTCTGTCTACTGCCGGTGTATCGGCCACAACCTGCGACGATGGCGATGACCGCAGTCATCACCACCATCGCCAATATTGATGATAAATACTTCATATGCTTCACGTCTTAACGATGTTAATCCCACGAGTAGTCGCCAAACTTCATTTGGCCAGTGTAATGGGTGTTGCCCTTCATCGCATGACCGTAATGTCCGTTCTGCATCTTGTCCAACCCATCCATAAATGAGGAAAACACATGAACCTCAAACTGGTCGGTCGTCATCTTGAACTCACAGGGTATTGTAAGGAACTCGGCAAAAATCTCGCCATCCCACGCGACCGAGATGTATTTCTCACCGGTGTTGGAGTAACGACCCTCTTCAATCTCGTAAGTTCCAGTCTTACTCTTCGTCCACTTGCCGTCTGACGGCTGAGCATAATAGCTGGTATATCGGCCATCCTTGAACTCAACCTTGAACCAGCAAGAGTTAAGCTGACGGGCACTGCTGAGGTCTTCGGTATAACGCCATGTGGTGCCATCAATCAGTTTGCGCACCTCCTCGACAGTCTTCGCCTCACGAATCTTCTGGTCGACTGTCTTCTCAACGGCGGCCACAGAACTTCCTCCTGATTTGTAAATCATATAGTGGATTTCAGTACCCACTTCCTTCTGGGTATAGGGGATGCCCGTATTCTCCTCTTCATATATATAGTCATGGCTAGTTGCATACGCCTTGCCTTTGTGCAGATAAATGTGATCGGTCGATTGGCCAAAGAAATTGATACTCGTGCTAAGAAACATGCTTATAGTGCCACTCCTACCATAGATGTGGAAGCCGGCGATGCGAGTGCCCTCGCCATCGCGGATGTCGCCAGTGTCATCATTATAGAGGATTATTTCCATGTCTGGAGACTTTTCCTTCTCTTCGTCACGCGCAGTTGGACTACTGCTACAAGCCGAGAGAATTACTGCGATGAAAGCCATCTCCGCAAGAACCATTGTTAAACTGAAATTTTTCATTGCTTACATGATTTATGATTAATATATTATTCGGTCAATCCTGTTTGAGATAGTGCTTATCGGATCTTCAGGTAAGCCAGTAAAGTAATCATAGCGTCCATTTGTGGAGATGATATATACAGTGGGGATACTATTCCTCACTCGGTATGCCTGCCATACATCCTTATTCGCATCAACGTCGACCGAATAGAAATCCACACGACCAGCATACTGCCGCGCGAGTTGATCCATATACGGAGCCAGTCGACGACAAGGTCCACACCATGTCGCATAAAAGTCAATAACGACAGGGCGATTGCCCTTTAATCGGAAAGGACGAGTGTCGTAGTCCGCCACGCGATTCTTGAACTGAGTCGAATTTACCTTGTGAACGACACCCGAGGTCGTCGATGATCGGCGACTGGAGCGCTTGCGTGCGTCGCTCGTGAATTGTGCCGCACATAGCATGACAGCACAGAACAACACAATGAATTTCAAATAATGTTTCATCCTTTCAGTTACTTTTAGGGAGGTTATTACAAATTGTTTTGTTTCAAGTAGGCCTTAGCAATCTCATTGCCATTGGCGGCTGCTTTGCGCATCCAGCGAATGCCTTCTTCTCGGTCATAGAGCGGGCCCTCTTCATCTAAATAGACTGTGGCTGCAAGCATCAGTTGTCCCTCGCTGTTGCCCAATGCTGCAGATTGCTTGAGCCACTTGATAGCAGTGGATATATCTTTGCTGACGCCCTTCCCCTCGCCATACATCACGACCAAGCACAATGCCGCATCGGCATTGCCATGCTCGGCAGCACGCGTGAACCACTTCAATGCCTTGGAGTAGTCTTGGGACACCCCTAACCCGTCGCCATAGTAGCACATACCTAGCTTGTACTCTGCCTCTTCATTGCCATTTTCGGCAAGCGTCACCAGCTCTTCGCAATAACTCGTCGGCACCTCCACCGACTGTTCCACGCTAGTGGGCTGCACCTCGGCATTCTCGGTCGTTGTGGCGTTAGTGCACGCAGTCACGGCCATCATGACTGACGCACTAATAACAAGCATTTTCTTCATATTCAACAAATCACCTAACATTAATAATCCGAAAAACGACGCCTTTGTTCTAGCAAAATCAGATTTTGCATAGCCATGTATGAACCATTCTTGGCAGCTTTAGTGAACCACATCTCGGCCTTGGCATAATCAATAGGGACACCCATTCCATCAAGATAGAATACTCCTATGTTGTTTTGGGCATCTGCATAGTCTTGTGCTGCCGCTTTTTCATACCATGTCAAAGCCTGTGCAAGATCTTGATTTACACCTTTGCCTTTCATATAGCACACTCCAAGGTTATACTGAGCTTGAGCGACACCTTTCTCTCCTGCTTTTCTCATCCATTTGGCATATTCAACGTTGTTTTCTTCCTCTTCTGCATAAAAGAGCCCCAATTGATACATCGCATGGGCATTGTCCTGCTCAATGGCTTTCTTAAACCACCTTACCGCCTCATCATAATCTTTTTCTACTCCACGGCCTTCTTTATAACAAATGCCTAATGCGTTTTGGGCTTCGGCATCTCCTTGTTCCGCGGCACGACGATACCATTTTACGGCTTCTTTATAATCAATCCAAACACCATCACCATTGCGGAAACATTCTCCCAAACAATATTGTGCATCAACTTGCCCTCGTTCTGCTGCTTTTTGGAACCACGAAGCTGCTTGCTTGGTGTCTTTTGCTACACCATCGCCACTATAATATGCTTTGGCTATCTTGTATTCAGCCTCTGCTCTCACTTTTTGGAGTCTTTCGTTATCAATATCGCCAAGTGTCATTGTCTCTTTGACTGTTCCTGGGCTTTCACTCATAGCTGCTTGTATACCTCGTTGTATTTCGTCACAGAACTTATGCCAAACCTGCATATCTGCATCAGAACTCAACTCACCAAAATATATAGTTTTCGTCGTATCCTGCAAACTCTCTATAATGCCATACTTTTGAACATTCCCGCCGAACTCAAGACCCCAGTCATGACCGATTTGGTAGCCTAACGCCAGCACTTCTTCCTCGCTCTTGCCATCATGAGACTTCCAGCTGCAACTTGAAGTCAGCATAGCCAGAAGCATGATGAAAGAATATATCAATGATTGTTTGGACATCTTCATAATCTGTAGTTTAATTGTTACTTATGCGTCTTCCGTTCGTTGCGGTTGCCCTCTTCAAATACTTGGCTCAGAATTTTTATAGCATTCTCATTGCCATTGTCGGCAGCTTTGATTAGCCATTCAGCTCCAGTTTTGACATCTTGTTCCACCAGCTCGCCCAGCGTATAACACATTCCTAGCTTGTATTGAGCCTCATCATATCCATTCTCGGCAGATTTCTGCAGCCAATAAATCGCTTGGCGATCATCCTTGTATTGGTCATTCATATAAATCACAGCCAAACCATATTGGCATTCGGCATCGTCCAACTCTGACCCACGCTTCATCCACCTTATAGAAACATCCATGTCCTTAGGCACACCATGACCTCCCATATAAATGATTGCCAACCGTCTGGCGGCTGCACCGAAGCCGTTGTCTGCCGAACGAGCATACCACTTCAAGGCTCTTGAGGGCATGTTTTCCACTTCATAAAGCTTGGCGAGCATTGCTTGCGCATATTGGTCGCCATCAACCGCCGATGCGACCATTTTGCGGAAATCCCCGTCTCGGCCTGAAGGCACAGTGCTTGCGAGATCACGCTCAATGGTAGCAATCTCGGCTTTCCTGCTGCTTGACGAACCACTTCTTTGAGATAAGGCTTGCGCACAAAAGACAGAGAATGCAATTGCTGCTGTTGTAATGATATATCTGAAATTTAACATCAATTCAAAAATAGCGCCCGCACAAGCGTGCGAGACTGGTTCGTCTTAACTTTGTTATCACATGCTTCTTTGGCCTTTGTCTTTCTTGCCCCTATCGTCTTAGTCATTATTCTAAAAGGCCTTCGGATGTTACTTATACGTTTTCTGTTCGCCGCGGATGCCTTCTTGGACGCCGCGGAAGAGTTCGTCGCAGCATTTCTTGTACACGCGGTTATCCTCGCTTGTGACAATCTCGCCGAAGTATTGGCTCTTGAACGATTTCTTCAAGCCATCGTAAGGTGTCTCGCCTTTCTCGTCATGAAAGGTGTGAACGTTGACACCAAAAGTCTGGCCCCAGTCGTAGCCGTTGTCATACGCCTCACGCAGCAGATAGTCCTCGGTGTAACCGTCAGGAGACTTCCATTGCCCACTACAGGCGACTAATGTAACAGCCACCAGCATCGCGGCAAATGCAAAAATTACTTTCTTCATAGGATGATTGGTTTTACTTGTATTTTACATATCAAGTGCAAAGATAGGAACAATACTCAACACCGCAATCGTCCATTTCATCCATTTGCAAAATCAGCATAATAGAGGCGGACTGAAGCCAAGACTGCCGACATTACCTGATCTGCATTCCGGGTAACTGATGGGCTTGGTTAAATCGGGTCAATGGACAGGATGATGATGGTCTTGTCGCGGCCCACTGTTCCACGCTGCTTGAGTGTGGCTATCGCCTCACTCTCACTGGCCGAGTGGAGCATCAGGTTTATGGAGGTTGTTGTCAAACTCTCTACCACACGGTAACGCACTCTGTAGTGTCTCATAATGTTAAAACTATGGTTTATAAGGTTTAACTATCGCCGTTGTTATTTCAGCGGCATATCGGTTTCAAGGTGGCGGCATAGCAAAAGAAAGGCGAGAGCCGTGGTCTTTGTCTTGGCCGATGGGCTCTCGACTGCCCTTTGCACGCAAGACACATTGCCTGGCTCCCGCTCTTGGACGTATATACAGTAACGTGTATATCCCTATCCAAGAGGGAGCATCTGCCTGTATCCATCGTGCGAAAAGTGAATTGTCGAGATTCATCGGCACGGATAAAGCCAAACGCTTCCTCAGATATGTCGGCAGTCCTCGCTTGAGGTCGGACTGCGGCGCAAAGTTAGTGAAAATATTCTATGTCACAAAATAAATTCTCATCGATTTTGTAAAATGTTTGTCGCAACTTGCTTTGGTTCGGCCTTGACACCGCAACCGGGCATGACGGCGACCAACACCGCCATCACCACCATAATCAAAAGATTTCGCATAATATTTGAGAAAAAAAGGCCCGGCTACTGACCGTAAAACGCACTCATAGCCGAGCCTCGAACGAACGGTTGTTACTTGATTGGTCATTCAAAAGAAAGGAATAGATTCGCTGGGGCTGTACACCCACTTGCGGTCAAACTCTTCCTGCGATATCACGAAGAACATTATCGCTTGAACAAAAGCGAGTATCATAGGTATGCCACACAAAACAAGTGTGACTATCAGCATGATAATGCCTCCCTTGGTCTTACCGCAATAAAAGTAGTGGGCACCGAGGCCGCCGAGGAACAATGCCAACACTCCGGCGACAACTTTGCTCTTGCCGCTGGGAACTCGAGGTGTTTGATAATCCATAAACAAAAATATAAAATGTTAAATCAAAAAGATATTACGCAAGGCGAACCAAGCGATGAAGGTCACCACATAACTCAACAACACTGGTCGAGAATACAGAAACCTGCCGACACGCTGGCGCATGTTACCCCTGAGTGCATACTGATGGACAACAAATGCCGAGGCATAAGGAATCGCAAATGCAAGGTAGTAGTTAAATCGCATTGCTCCAACGATGTCGCCATGCAGCAATGCGTGCAGCGCACGCTGGATGCCACACGCCGGACAACTCAACCCCGTCAGCCACTTAAGCGGACATTTGGGAGCCAACGGCATCACAGATGGGTCAAAGAAATATAGATATGCTAAAACTACCGGGAGGCTGATAGTCGCAAGTATCACCTCCAGGTTAGCGCATCGCCGCAATGCCGACACCTGCAACCATCATAAGAATGTAGATCACGATAACGACAAGACCGCAAATCAATGCGTACTTTGACCATTTGCCGGCCTCATCTGCTGCAACGCGGGCTTCGTCATAACGGCCTTGTGACCACAGCGAACTAACACTGGAAGCTTTGATGATTGCAACGATACCAAGCGGCAGGCAGCAAAACAGCGTAGTTAAAATCGCCATAACCATGTGATTGTCAGGCTGAGGACCGGCTGGCTGCTGGGCATACTGGGGTTGCTGGGCATACTGGGGCTGCTGCCCGTACTGCGGCTGCTGCCCGCTCATGTTCTGATTAGGATTGTTGTTCATAATGTTACCTGATTTTTTAATTACATTATATATAAAAAGAACTATAATAACAACAAGAGCATAAAGAAGAGCATAAAGAAGAAAAAGTTCCCCTGTACCAAATTTATTAAAAATGTCTATCATATAATTAGTTTTATAACATTATACATTACTCGGTTTCAAAGATAGGAACAATACTCAACACCGCAATCGTCCATTTCATCCATTTGCAAAATCAAAGGCAGACTTGGTGGCATCTCTGAAATGACAACATCTTAAGGAACAAAAAACTCTTCAAGATGTGACAAAAATATTAAACTAAAATTGTGCGGTATTATGCTTTACTAAAACTCAACAGGCGCGTAGCGCATGTTATTGTTTTTCTTCGGACGGGTTTTGTGGAATCACTTGCGTTTTGTCACTCCCGTCTCTCAACAATTTCAAATCCTCGGGTGTCACCGTGCGGAAGTTATGATAATAAGCGGCATAACCGCTCACACTCACCGATATGATCTTGCCATTTTCAGTCTTCACCTCATGCTTGGGTTCCACAAGGACGTCAGCATTCCCGTTGAGTTTAAGTGCCTGACTGATGGCATACTCCACAGCAGCCTTACGTGTCGCGGCGTCATTGTTGCCATAATAGGCACACGAATACTCCACCTTATCTGGCAGAACCTTCAGGTCGGCAATCGTTTTTGTCACACCGAAATCGACAGGCAACGTCTTGGTTTTACCAGTCGAGAAGTAAGAGATTGACTTCATGCCTTCGTTGGTGGGTGCTGCCACCTCCTCGGCCGCATTCACCACCAGTTCAGCCGTTACATTGCTCTCTTGCTTCACAAACACTTTTTTGACACTCTTGCACGAGGTCACAGTTGCCAATAAAAGCAACACAAACATAGGGATAATAACTTTTTTCATTGTTGAAAGATTTTAATAAGATTTTTGATGTTTATTACACCACTAAAACACTTTTAATGTGGCGTTGCAAATATACGTATATTTCCATATTCCGCAATCGTCCATTTCATCAATTTGAACTGGCACAGCCTTTGTGCCTCATTAATCAATTTCTGATTTGATCAGTTCTATTACACAACAAGCGACTTCTGTCAATCGCCGTATGAGTCAAACATAAACGAAGTTCGTTTTCCGTTAGACTTGTAATACGTGCCACTGTAATCACTAATAAAACCATTGTAAGTTCCATACGTGCCCTCTAAACGTCCCTCCTTGTTGTTCCATGCGTCATAAACATCGATGATCAACGTCTTACCCTTGTGAGCATTTACCTTCAACGTGTAAACACGGCTATCCAAACTTGTCAGTTTACCTGTATTGCCATTCAGGGTGAAGAACCAGTCATCACATGACACACAGTTTTCGTCCAACTTACCCAAAAGGTCGGCATTCAGAGACTGAGTGCGGCTTTTACTCGCCTTTCCCGACCTTTTAGGAGTCTTTGCGCCAGCATCCAAGGCTCCGACGGCTGCGAAGCAGACCAAAGCCATCAAAAATAAAAATCTTTTCATAACATCAGTTTTATAAAGTTATACGTTTCACGATTGCAAAGATAGGGACTTTCCTCCATTCCGCAATCGTCCATTTCGTCCATTTGAGTGTGGGCGCAGGCAAGGGCTTGCCAACGTGACTGATTGACGTTGACAAGTCCCTGATTTATATATAACTTGGATTGCCAGTCAATCACCATCTCCTTGTGCGTGTGATTGATTGGACAAATGATAATTTCAGCAGAAGAGGCGGTGGCAGGGCAGGCGGCGCAACAGCGTGATGGCGGGCACGGCGATGGCTATCGTGCCGACGACCATCAGCGGCACCTCGATGGCATAACCCAGATGCAACGGCCACAACAACGGACCGAGCACACACATGATAATCAGTTTGTGCATCAAATATATTCCAAAGGTGTACCGCGCCATTAGCCCAAAGTACGAAGTACGAAGTACGTGGTACGAAGTGCCGCGCAGCAACGCGAACACAACGATGGTGATGGCAACGATGTTGGGCGACAGGCGCGGCGTCCACAACTGGCCGGGCACATGGGCGGCACGCAGCGCCACCGGCAACGCCATGAGCGCCACGAGCGCGAGCAGCAACCACCGCATGCGGCATGGCACGCCATAGCGACGGATATAATAACCGGCAACCGCAAGACCCAGATAACCGTGAAAGTGGTACAGATAGCCGTAGCCATCGCTCGTGATGAGTTTGGCCTCAGGCACAAAATGCGCCACCCAAGGCACAAAAAGGGTCATGAACCACAACCCTATATATAACAACACATCACGCTGCCGCGCGCTATCGAGCCACGACGCCACCACGGGTGCCACCAAGTAGATGCCGGCCACAACGTAGATAAACCAGAACGCCCCCTCCTGAGCCTGCACCGGAATTAATAACAACCGCCGCAGCAAGTCGGCCGGCAACAACCGCCCCATCGCGAAGTTGACCAGCAGCGTCACCACTGTCCATATCACCATCGGGATCACCACGCGTCCCAACCGGTGTCGCAACCACGGCAGCGCGTCGTCAACCGGCCTCCACAGCACGAGCGCACCGCTAATCATAAAAAACATCACGCTGGCCATCGACACCGCGTAGTAGTTCACCACGGCATGCAACAGTCCGCTGCCGCACTCCGGCCCCGGACAGTGTATCACCAACACACACACGCACGCCAAGCACCGCGCCACATCAAGCCACCCCTCACGCCTCATAATTCACAATGCATAATGCACAACCTAATAACCTAATTACTAATCACTAATTGAGTCCACTGCAAAAAGTCGCTGAATAAATTTAAACACGAATTACCATAAATTATCCATGAATTTTAATTCTAATTGCTATAATTAAAATTAATAATTCATGAATAATTAATGGATAATTTATGGTAATTGCTCCCATTCGGTCGCGAGCTAAAGGTTCATGTTCAAAAATTTTGCAGTGTAAGATGTAATACTTTTTTACAGTGGACTCCTAATTCAAGTTTCGAAAGTAGTCAAGTTGTTATGGTTTAGGCTTGTAGGGGCAGAATTTATTCTGCCCATTTGCGGCAGGCGGGCAGAATAAATTCTGCCCCTACATTTCTCACAACCACCAATTTATCCACTATAGAGACTTGAGTTACTAATTACTAATTACTAATTACTAATCACTAATTACTAATCACTAATCACTAATTACTCAAGATTACATTCCCCGGCTCGCGGGTGACCATCGTCTGCTGCTTGCTCCATGTGAGTTCGCGGGGGATAATCTCGCGGTAGATGCCGCAGGTGATCTCAATCGGCTTGCCGCGCTCTTTCTTTATCAGCCCCAGGTCGGTCACATACTGGATGTCATCATCGGGAATCTGCTCCGGATCGAACTCGTCACTGCCGGTGAGCATCGGCTCGATGACGCGGCGCACGCGCGGCTCGCGCAACTTGTCAATCAGGATGTCGATGTGGGTGTCGCGGCGATAGATGATGCGCTCCTGGGCACGATAAATCATCTCGGCGGTAATGACCACACTGCGGTCGCGGTTCTCCCTCATTCTATCTGTCACCTCGTGAGCCAGGGCATTCACAAGCCACGGCTGTCCACCGGTCGCCTCCCACACCATGGGGAAGCAGCCCTCGTCAAACCGTTGACCGGTCTCGGCGGTGTGCTGGCCGTACAATTCACGGATTTCGTCAATCGTGAAGTTACCCAGCCTCAACGACTCTGATTTAATGTTGAAGGCCGAGCCGCCGGTGATGATGTCTTGATTGGAGAGCACGATGCGGTAGTCGCGCACGTCGCGCACTCCACACAGGATAACGCTCGCCGGGAAGTGGGCCGGCCGGTTGGCGTAGCCGGCACGCAGCTGCCGCAGCACGCTCACGAGCGAGTCGCCTACCAACGCATCAATCTCATCGATAATCAGCATCATCGGCTTTGGCACCCGCTCTGATATGCGTCGCAGAAACGCCTGTAACATTGCGGTTGGTTCAATTCTCGCCACTTCTTGTCGCACTTCTGTCGGCAAACTGTTTCCAAGCACCCGCTGCAACTCATCGGCCAAGTTGTCGCATGTGGCACCTATGACACGGGCAACAT
Organism: Muribaculaceae bacterium; assembly: GCA_017454355.1. Taxonomy (GTDB): domain Bacteria; phylum Bacteroidota; class Bacteroidia; order Bacteroidales; family Muribaculaceae; genus Sodaliphilus. Next base: position 11,247 of record JAFTDD010000058.1, on the reverse strand, counting down.
CGTTGCGCGCCGCCTGGCCGGCCTCCACGTTGACATAGACGGCGATGTAGTCGCCGTGGGCGTTGAGGTAGTCGCGCAGGGCGAGCAGACACGACGTCTTACCCGTTTGGCGAGGCGCGTGAAGCACAAAGTAGCGCTTGCGCCTGATGAGCGTCAGCACCTCTTCAAGGTCGATACGCTTCAGCGGGTCAAGGGTGTAATTGTCCGTCGGGTCGTTCGGACCGGCTGTATTGAAAAAGCGTTCCATCGGCTAATTGATTTTGATATCGCAAAGGTAATAAATATTTGCCTAATCTCAAAATCACGATGCCTCAGAGTCGGCGCGAGGGTGCTCGGCATGGGCAGGTCCCGCGGCTCGCTCGGCCTCGCGGCGGGCCATGATGGCGGCAAGGCGACGGCGAAGTTCGGCCTGACGCATCTTCTCGCGCCGAGCCTTCCACTGCTCGTACTCCTGACGGTGGTATTCAACGTAATTGTCGGCCATCGGTCAATCGCCGTTCTTGTGGAGTTCCATGCGGCGAGCCAAGCCGGGGTCTTCCTGAGCCAACGCCTGATAACGCGCGTAGCGCGGACGGCTCACGTATTTCTCCACCATACACGCCAGCACAAAGAAGATGGCGCACTGTCCCCACAGGATTGCCACGTGACGGGCCACCTGCCACAACGACGCGCCGTCGCTCTGCATCAGCACGTAGGCATTACTCATCCACACGCCGGGCACCACATCGCCCACCGCTTTCCAGAACGTGCTAATCTCAAAACGGGGCCATGACGCGCCGCTGAGGAAGATAAACACAATCGACGAGAAGACAATCATCAGGAACGTGCTCTCACGCTCGTTGATAAACACCTTTATCGTTTGTCCCATCAGCGACACGCCCAGCAGAAACGGCAGCGACAAGGCCAACACTGCCAGCGGATTGGCATTCTGCGGGAAGTCAAAGAGGTGTGGCGTCACATGCAGCACAAACACCGTGGGCAGCGCGTAAATCGTCAGGTAACACATCGACTTGCCTAACACCGTCGCCACCACACCGGCCTTCACCTCCAGCGGGTCGTGCCCCGCGCAGTGGCGCCGGCGCTCGATGCTGCCGCCATGCAGCATACCGATGCCCAACAGCATACTCTGCTGCAACACCAGCGGCAACACAAACAGCAGAATCGCACTCGCCATGCCCATACCGGAATTGCCGATGGGCACATGCTGAGCGTTGACGATGCCGCCGTGGTTATACAGCACCGGAGCGACAGCCGCCGCCTGGGTGCGCTGCGCGTCGTCCTGGGTGGCGCCCACCAGGCCCGACAGCACATTCTTGTAACGCACCATCACCGACATGTCGCAGTAAGCGCTGATGTGACGCTGCAACCCGTTCTCGCCATCGCGGCCATAGTCGCGGTCGATATGGATAATCGCATAGCACTCCTTGCGGGCCATGCAGTCGCGCGCCTCACTCATCGACGGAACCACGCCAACCACCGACACCTCGGGCGTGGCGTCGATGTGGCGCACAATCTTGCGGCTCGCATGGCTGCGGCTGTCGTCCACGATAACCACGCGCACGTCGCGAGCGACCTCAGTGTTATATATCAACGAGTAGAGTATCGGATAGACAAAGCACAACAGCAGGAAGAACACAAGCACTCCCTGGTCGGCCAGCACCAGCCGGAACTCGTTACGCATCACCTTAAACATAATCATTAGGGAATATAGACCGGGTCGGCTGCCTCGTGTTTCAGCCGCCACAGTAGCGGCAGCGGCAACAGAGTGAACGCTATCAGCACCGCATAGTACACTCGCGAGTAGTACAACGGCAACCCGTTCAACGCCTGGTCGGTCGTGATGAGGAAAAAGTACTTGCTCGGCATCATGTGACCAATCGCAGCCACCCACGGATACATCGACTCGGCAGGCAGCGAGAAGCCGCAGAACGAGAACGACAGCATTCCGAAGAGCGTACACAACGTGGTGCCGAAACGGAAGTTGGGCGCGAAACAAAACATAGTCACCGCAAAGCCCTGGTTGGCCATCACCAGCAGCGGCATAGCAAGAATCATCGTCCACGGACTACAGTTCAACGGGAAGTGGAACTTGACGTACATCATCCACTGGATAAACCATCCCACGACAGTGAAAAGCACAGTCTGCGGCAACAGTTTGCCCCACAGGGCCACCACGATGTTGTCGCCGGCACGGTGCAGCCAACGCACGCTCAGTCCTGTCTTGAGTTCGGTGCCCAACGCAAACGCCGTCACCATCAGGATAAACAGCGACAGCAGCGTGGGCACAAACGACGCGTTCAAGTAGTAGTTATAGTTCAAGTAAGGGTTGCCGGGCATGTGCACATGGGTCGCGTAAGGCAGCAACAACGGCTTGATGGCCTCGTCACGCAGTCCAACAGTGCGCATCACCGTTTGCACCACCGAGCCGCCAACCATCACGCTGACGGTCTTGAAACTCTTATACTGCATCGAACCGGGCGCGAAGTAGGCGTAGTTCACATAGTAACTCAGCACCGGCTGACGACCGCCCAACAGGTTCTCCTCAAAATCCTCGGGAATTAGGAAGAAACCCATCACACGGCCACGCTGCACAGCGTCCTTGGCCTGGGCAAACGACGTATAGTGATTGGTGATCTCCACCTGCTGGAACGACCCTAAATTGCGTGCCATCCTGCGTGACACGCCGCTGCGGTCCAGGTCGACCATCGCCACCGGCACACGCTGCACCGACCCCGTCTTGAGCAAGTCCATCAGGAACCATGCACACAACACAGGCATGATGACAATCATCAGCACGTACATCGGCCGTCGCACCAACTGCACCGCTCCGCGCCACAATGAGTCAATCACGTAATGCATATTAGTCGTTAGTTAATAGTCGTTAGTCTTAGAGTTCTTGGTATTCTTGATCACTTCAGGATAACGCTCATGCCGGGACGGAAGTTCTCTATCGGCTCCACAGGGCGAGCCTTCACCTCAAAAGTCTTGCGGTCATACTCGCCGTAAGCCTTCGATGCCTGCCACGTGGCATAACTGCCCATATCGTGAATGTAGTAAACCTCCATCTGAGCCTGCTTGTCGCCCAAGGCGGGGATGACAACGTTGATTTTCTTGCCCACGGCGATGCTGTCGAGTTTATCCTCGCGCAGCGAGAAACTCGTCCACATGTCCTGCAGGCGCGCCACGCTCATGATGGGAGTGCCCATCACCACAAGTTCGCCCTCATGCGGATAAATCTCGCTAATCTCGCCGTCACACGGTGCCAGCAGGTACTGGTCCTCGAGCATCGACTGCACCTCCATCACCGTGCCGCGAGCCGCGTCGGCCATGCTGCGCGCCGCCAACTTGTCCTCCTGTTGGGCGCCGTTCACCGCCAGGTCATATTGCGACTTGGCAGCCGCCACCTGCGCCGTCGCCGCGTCGAGCGCCGCACGGGCCTCGTCGCGCTTCTGGGCCGTGGTCACGCCCTGCTCATAGAGGTTATTGACGCGCTCAAACGTCTTGCGGGCAATCGTCTCGGCGGCAATTGCCTGCTGCCAAACGTTATAGGCGCCCTGCTTCAACTCGCCGCGAGTGCCGGCATCAGCCTTGCGACTTTGAGCGGCAGCGGCATTCTGCATGCTCTGAGCCTGAAACAACTTCGCGTCAAGCACACTCGAATAGATGCTCACCAGAGTGTCGCCCTTGCGCACCTTGTCGCCCTCGCGCACAAAGAAGCGCACCACGCGGCCACTTGTCTTGCCGCTAACGCGCACCTCGTCACAGTCGGCCTGACCCTGCACAACCGTGTCAGGGGTCTTAATCAGCAGCATACCAACGATGGCGATGCCCGCCACAATGATAGCAAACACCACAAGCGCCATCAACAAGCCGCGGTCGCGGCGGCTCACTCTCTTGTTGTTCTCTTCTTGTTCCATATATCTTGATTGTTCTTTGTTATCATGTTGTACTAGGGTTCCTAGGGCTTCTAGGGTTCCTGGTCTAAAATCTACTACTCTCCCATCACCTTCGAGAGGTACACGTCACACAATTGGACGTCAATCTCGGCGTCGATATGCTCGCTATTGGCCTTGAGCCATGCCGTCTGGGCCGTCATCACGTCGTCGGCCGTCGACATTCCCTCCTTGAAGGCCAGGTTGGCCACACGCAGGTTCTCATCGGCCTTCTCGAGGTTGGCGGTAGTGGCGCGCAACGTCTTGAGCGACTCATCGTAGCGGTAGCGAGCCTGCGTCACCTGCAACTCAATCTTCTCCTTGGCCTCGTCAAGCTCCAGGCGCTTGATGCGGGCCTCGGTTTTTGCGGCCTTGTACTTGTTTTGCGGTCCGCCCCAGTGCCAGATGGGCACCTTGAGCGTCACGCCCAACGAGAACATTCCCGCGAAACGGTTCTTGAAGCCGTCGTAACTGTTGGGGTTTGTCACATGATAGGCGGCAACGGCGGCGAGACTCGGCAACATCTCACTGCGGGCCACACGCGCTTGGCCGTCATAGATATCGGTGGCCAAAGTGAGAGCACGCACGTCGCTGCGGGAGGCATAGACGCGCTCCATATCGATGGTCGTCGGGCGCGGCGTGACGTTCCATGAGTTCTTATTCTCGTCGGCAAGCGTCATCGCGGTGTTCACCGGCAGGCCACATAACTGGGCCAAAGCCATACGCGACAGCACCAGACCATTCTCCACGCGTGTCAGATCCACCTCGGCCTCATTGAGTTTCACGTCAACGTTGAGTTGCGCCGACCGCGTCGCCACACCTTCGGTGACCATCGCCTGCACATCGCGCTGCAGATGGCGCAGCAGGTCGACATAACCCGAGGCCAACTCGTGCTTGGCACGCAGCGACACCACCTGCCAATAAGCGGCATCCACGGCGTACACCACGTCGCGTGCCTTGTTGTCGCGCAGGGCGACCGCCAACTGCTCGGCATAGCCCGTGATGTCGTTCATCGCCTTGATTTTGCCGCCCATATAGATGGGCTGCGTCACCGTCAGCGCGCCGGCAAACACGTTGTGGACATTATAGGTCAACGCGCTCTTGGGCAGCAACGCCACCTGCGACGGCACATACTGGCCGCCCACCTGCACCGGCATGCCCGTCGTGGGGTCGGTCACAAGTGCGAAGTCGTAGGCACCCGTGGCCGGGTTGAAGTTCTTCACCGGCAGCAACTGGTCTTTGTCAACCAGCGATAGTTTGCGGCTATTGTAGAGATACATCGCCTCCAAATCGATGCCCGGCAGGTAGGCCGCGTGAGCCTGCTTTCGCTGGTAGCCCGCCTTCTCAATCTCGGCCTCGGCCTTGAGCAACTCCTTGTTGCCGCGCAGCGCCATCGCGCGACACGAGTCGAGCGTGACGATACCTTGCTGTGCCGCGACAGACAACGCCACAGCCGCAAGAACCATAATACTCAATATTTTACGCATATTCATTAATGAATTCTAGTAAAAGCAAGCACAAAATTACAAAAAAATCTTATTATTCATCACAAATCACCATGAATTAATCACAAATCGCACCCTCGGTTTCATAAAAAAATGTTGTGTATTGCAAGACGAAGTCTTGTATATGCGCAACATATACGGTGACGCTTCAAGGTTTTGCGTTTAAGCCAGGCGGCAAAGTCCCAAAATTGGCGTAAAAACATGCCCCAAGGTCCTAAATTTGGCGTAAAATCAAGCACTATAGTCCCAAATTCGGCGTAAAATTTGGTACTGAAATAAAGTTGGCACCTGGTGTGACAGCATTGCATGCATTCTCACTACTGACGTAAAAGGTGCTGCGCGCTACGCCCCGCAATACGCAACCACAACGCCACTGATAGGGGAAACTATCGAGCCAAACGCAGTCCCTATGAGGTAGTACCAATACGAAGGCATAACGTCGAACCGGAGCGACACACGGCAAGCGACTGCCTCACCACTCCAGCCGCCGCCGCGGTAAACGTGGTAATAACCAGTATTAGGACCCGTAGGATTCGTTTGCGCTGCATTGCTATAGTTGCCATACAAATCGTGACACCACTCCCACACGTTGCCGCTCATGTCGTAAATTGAAGAAAATGTAGGGACACAATTTATTGTGTCCACGTGCCGCAGGAGTGGACACAATAAATTGTGTCCCTACAAAACGCTGATATTCAAAATCATTACCCACTTTCGGAACTTGAATAATGAAAAATTCATGGATAATTTATGGTAAAATTTCACGATACACGCCACTTGCTGTCGGTCACTTCACGCGGTCGGGGTGCTGGGCGATGAAAGTTTTCCACGAGGTGGCGCCGTGGAAGGGTACGGGCTTCTGCCGCTCGTAGAAGTGGCACAGTGCGACGGCCAGCGCGTCGGTTGCATCGAGGAAGTGTGGCATCTGGTCTTCGGGGATGTGCATCGTGCGCCGCAGCATCTCCGCCACCTGTTCCTTGCTCGCGCCGCCGTTGCCGGTGATGGCCATCTTCACCTTGCGGGGCTCATACTCGGCGATGGGAATGTCGCGGGTGAGCGCGGCGGCCATCGCCACTCCCTGGGCGCGCCCCAACTTGAGCATCGACTGCACGTTCTTGCCGTAGAACGGGGCCTCGAGGGCCATCTCATCGGGCAGAAACTCTTCCACCAATCCGCTCACGCGCTCGAAGATACGCCGCAGCCGCAAGTAATGGTCCTCCATTCGGTTGAGTTTAATCACTCCCATCGCAAGCATCACAACCGTCTTTTTCCCCTTGACACCAATCAAACCGTAACCCATCACATTAGTGCCGGGGTCGATGCCGATGATGATGTTGTCATACTCTCTTACTCTCTCGTCCATCGCAATATTCTTTTGTCGGTCAAATTCATTTCTATTGTCTTCGCGCCCGGCACGAGCGGCGGCAGCACCGCCACGTCGCAGCCCAGGCTATCACACCGCAAGTTGAAATACGTTCTCGTCAGCAGCGCGTTGCCCACACTGTCGCGCATCACCACCTTGCCGACAACGCCACGCACATCCTCGCGCCTAACCGGCACAAGCAGGTGCCGCTCCGTGTCATTCATCTCAAATACCGTTTTTACATCACACTTCGAACTTTGTACTTCGTACTTCGTACTTTGCGCCAACAGCGTCCCAGCCACATAGCGTTTCAACAATTCCCCGCGCACCCACTGCACATTATCCTTGCCGTAAAGCGAGGCATAAAAGCGGTTGAACGACACATAACTCTCGCTGTCGTGGCGCTCGGGCTTCACCCAACGGCTGCTATGGCCGAACCACGCCGCAGGCAACACCGCTTCGCGCGGCGCGGCCTTCACCGCCGCCACCTGCGCACTCTCCCATTGCCAATGTTTCCACCCCACAAAGAGGCCCTCGGCCATCGCCACGCCGGCCACCGCCAGCAGTAAGCAGCAGGTAGCAGGCAGCAGGTAGCGCGCTATGAGCGGGGACGGTTCTTTTGTCTCAGCCGCTTCGCGGTGAGACAAAAGAACCGTCCCCAGTCTCACCACCGGCGAGAGGATTACGACTGACGCCACAGCCACCGGAAAGAAGTAGGTGCGCTCTTGAGGCACCCCGAAAAGCAGCGACGAGAGCACCGCGCCAATCAGCACCGAATGGATCAGTTCGATGCGTCGATTCACCCACGCGTAGGCGCACGTCACCGCCAATGCCGCGAGCAGCGTCCACCCAGCCGCATGCCACACATTATTTATATGCACCGCTATCACATGCCACACTCCACCGGTGACCGTGACGCTGTCACCACTCTCAAGACGGCTCCATCCGCCCGGAGACAGCACCACCACCAGCAATCCTAAAAAAAGGCCGAGCGCAACGGGAACTACCCCACCGACCAGACCTTGTAAAGTCTGGCCTTGACCTGGCCGCTTCGGTGAGGCTACCCACATTATCAGCAGACCGAGGAAAACCGGAAGTGAGTTTGCCTCGCAAAATGTTGCGGCAAAAGCGATTAACAATGTGGTTGCGGCCTGGCTGTAGGGACGAGGCTTGCCTCGTTCTTTGCCTGGCTCTACATTATGGGGGCCGGCTTGTAACCGAATCATCAGCCACAGCATCGCCGTGGAGCCCCACAGATAAACTGTGGCGCCGCTCATCCACACCATCGTCTCGCCGGGTGCCGGCAGCCACACGGCCGTCACCGCAATCGCCATACAAAGCGACAACAATCGACTTGCGTTGGCGACACCATCGCCACTGCTTGTAGGGGCAGAATTTATTCTGCCCGCGGACGATAGGTGGACATGGTGAAGTCCGCAATTACAGGCATTTTGGCCTGACTGCAAAGGGTTTGACAATAGCCACGACAGCGCGTGCACCAGCGCAACGCCCACAAGCGTGTTCACCACGGCAAACAACACCCGCCCATGCGGCAGACACAGGAAGAATTGCAGCAACTGGTTGGCAACACGACCACACACGTTGTTATAGTAAGCCACAGTGCTCTCCCACAACGTGCCAAGCGTCGCCAAACGGTCGGGGTGGGCGAAGTTGTGAATCGCCTCATAGTCGTCGGCCTTCATCCCCGCCGCCAAGTTCATCGCCAGCAACACAAAGCCCACGAGTACGAGCAGCCCCGCATATAACTTTTTGGTTAATATATTATTGTTTTCCGTCAAAATTATTATTTCGGTTGCTCATTTATTCGAATAATCGATTCATTTTGAATTACAACTTTGGTTCAGCCACCTCCTCGCCGCGACAGTAGCGATGTACAATCTGGCGGTCGTCACCAAGATAGATAAAGCGTTCCAGGCGTTGAGGCAACGTGTAGCCGTCGAAGTTGAGGTCGCTGTCGTCAACCACCAGCGCGTCAAACTCATAGCCCGGCTCAAAACTACCCACCTTGCCGAAGAACGAGCCCGCACTCTTGGTCGCCAACCAGAAAACCTCCGATAACGACAAGAACCGCGACTGCTTGTTAGAATATTGATAGTGCATCTTGCTCACCTGCACGGCGTAAACCATCATTCTGAAAATGCTCAGGTCATGACCTCCGCTGATGTCGCTGCCAAGCCCCACCTTCACGCCATGGTCCAAGAACTTGCGTATCGGCGACATGCCGCTGCTAATATTCAGGTTGCTAGTTGGGCAATGAGCCACCAGCACGCCGCGCTTTGCCATCAACTCTATCTCATCATCACCACTATACACACAGTGAGCCATCACTGTGGGCGTCTGCCCGAACAGGCCATAGCGGTCGTAAGCGTCGCCATAGAAACGGCTCTCCGGCTCTAATTCACGCACCCACTCCACCTCACTTGGATTCTCACTCAAGTGACTCTGCACCGGCAGACTATACTTTGCCGCCAGTCGGCCACATTCGCGCAGCATCGCCGACGAACACGACGGGATAAAGCGAGGCGTAATAATCGGCCGCACCAACGCGCCGGGCACATTAAACTCGGCAATTAACGCCTCGTTGGCCGCGACAGCATCGTGGACTGTTGTCTGCAATGCCTCGCTACTGTTGCGGTCCATATCCACCTTGCCCACCAGCGCTCCCATTCCGGCCTCTTTGAATATGTTCATCAGCAGCCTGGTGCTCCTCTCGTGGATCGTGGCGAAAGCCACAGTGCGCATCGTGCCATAGCGCCACAGGTCGCGCACAAAACGACGATACATCCGCTCGGCATAAGCCGCCTCGGCATACTTCGCCTCCTCTGGAAAAGTATAGTTATTTAGCCACGGTATCAGTTCCAAGTCCATCGCGATGCCCTGGTTGCGGTATTGCGGCGCATGCACGTGCATATCACACATGGCCGGTATCAGCAACTTGTCGCCATAATCAATCACAGCCTCCACACTATCGGCTGCAAAGGCCGACTCATCGACGGCCACACCCACCACGCGGCCATCTTCAACAGCCACGCAGCCACGCTCAATCACCTCAAAGCGGTCTTTCTCGCGGGTGAAAAGTATGTTTGCCTTGTATAGTTTCATAAGTGTCAGTTTTTTTAGATTTCAAGTGCAAATATACGCATAATTTTTTACTCACGCAAATTCTATATATTTTATAATACACCGGCTCAATCATTCAGCAAGGAAATTTTAGAAAATTCAGAAAAGAAGCAAAAAAAATACAGAAAAGTTTTGCCAGTTCAAAAAAAAGCCGTACCTTTGCACCGCAATTCAGAAATTGTCCTGTGGTGTAACGGTAGCACACCGGATTCTGGTTCCGTTTGCGTGGGTTCGAATCCTACCAGGACAACAACTGCAACAACGGTGGTCTTGCTCACCACGAGCAAGACCATTTTTTGTGCAGAACAATCAACTTCTTTAACAAACAACAAATTTAAACTATTAGCAAACATGGCAACTAAAATCAGATTGCAACGCCACGGTCACAAGGACTACGCGTTCTATCCCATTGTCATCGCCGATAGCAGGGCACCACGAGATGGTAGATTTATTGAAAGGATTGGTTACTATAACCCCAACACTAATCCTGCTACAATAAGTTTAAATTTCGAGCGTGCACTCTACTGGCTTAACGTTGGTGCTATCCCCACCGACACCGTGCGCAACATCCTCAGCCGCGAAGGCGTGCTGCTGATGAAGCACCTGCAGGGTGGTGTGAAGAAGGGCGCCTTTGACGAGGCCGAGGCCCAAAAGCGTTTCGACGCCTGGAAGGCCGAGCGCGAGGCAAAGTTGGAGGCTGTGCGCAATAAGGAGCGCGACAGCAAGAAGGCTGCCGCCACGAAGGCTCTCGAAGAGGAGACCGAGAAGAACAAGGCTAAGGCTGAGGCTGTCGCCAAGAAGCGTGCCGAGAAACTCGCCGCCGAGGCCGCCGAGGCCGCTGAGGCTGCCGCCGCAGATGCAGCACCTGCTACCGAAGCCACCGAGGCTCCCGCTGAGGCCTAATCACACTCCTCCACAAGTTGTGACAATCACAGTCGCCGCGACATCACAGTCGCCGCGACATCACCGTCGCGGCGACTGTTCTTTTTTGCCCATTTCCTTTCTCTTGCCACGCCCCTCCACCACACCAACTAACGCTCCAAAAAGAGGCACCCAAAAAATAACCCTCCATTTAGCAACGCCCCCCCGTCCACGCTCCATCAAAGGAGTTGTGTGCAAAACGGCCGTGCCGTTTTGTTCGCGGCGTCCCCGTCCGCGCTCCATTAATAAAGAAACCTCCAATCCGGGCACTATATGCCGAGGCACTGGCATAGCTGCTCGATGTACTTGAGCCTCTGGACCGGCTGCCATTTGGCCTGTCCGGAGGCTCTCGCCTTTTTGTATTTCGACAGGTAGATGAAGGTCT
>JAFTDD010000057.1 GCA_017454355.1 Muribaculaceae bacterium | reverse complement strand
TCTTATTTCCCTCTTGTTCTCCTTTCCGGAAATAATCCTCCTGTCCTCTTGTCTAAAATTTTATGCGATTTATATTTATTAATGGATTTACGTCAATTTACGGGAATTTACGAGAAAATAAACTTGCGGAATCAAAGAAATTGAGATAGACGGGAATTGACGTTGTTATTGACGGAAATTGACGCGAACCTATTTCAGAAACTTGAGTAAATTTCAGAAAATGATGTCGCGCAGGCCGCGCGCGAGTGTGGCGATGGCGTCGCGACGCGCCTCGAGGCCATCGCTGGCCAGCGTGGAGGCGATGCCGTCGTAGTGCCGCTCTATCTGCGCCACGTAGGCTGCCGCGAGTTGCTCCACAACCGCCGTCACACGCAGTTCAAACACGCTCGCGTTCAGCAAATTGTCGCGCATCGCGCGCACGTAGCCGCTGATGTCGTCGGCGCTGTGCTTGAACCATCCCGACAAGAATTTGCCAGGGAAGAACTGCCGCACTCCGTCGGGCAGGAAGATTGGCATCATTGCCGACGTCTGGCGTGTTAGCCGCGGCAGCGACAGCGGCACGGCCGTGTTGAGCGAGCGGGCATAGTCGGCCACCCGCTGCGTGTACCAGTCATAAACAGCCAGCGATAGCCTCGTGTCGAACGCCTCGAAGTAGAGTTTGGCCAACGCCGTCAAGTGGGCCTCACACTGGTCGTTATCCATCGAGCGCACACCGCCGCTGATGTCGCCGTTGAACACCGACGCACACTGCTCGGCGTCGGCGTGGGCCGCCTTGACCAGGTCGCTGACGGCGTGGCGCGGCATTGAGCACTCGGCGCGAAGGCTCGCCACCGTGTCCTTGAAAGCGCGCTGTCGCGCCAACCGCTCGTCAAGGTCGGCACGCTGCTCGTCGAGCGTGGCCACAATCTCGTCGCGCAACGCGCCGGCACGTCCCAGGCAACGGTTGACGCGCATGTCGCTGATGTTGTTCAAAATCAAGTCGCGCAGTGAGACCTCGAACGTCTCAAAACGCTGTGCCTCGGCCTCCAACGCGGGCTTGTATTCCGGCACCACGTTATCGCCGGCGCGGTTGTCAGCAACCATCCCCAGGTTGATGGCGTGGCAATGCTCAACGTTGATATTGAAGCCTTTGCTGCGGATTTCCTCGCGCTCGGCCTGCACCTGCCGCTCCACATCGGCCTTGCGGCTATCGTTGGCGCGCCAGTGGGCGGTGTCAAACACGTTGTGTAGCAGCACCACGGGCACTCCGGGGTTGTGCTGTTGCAGGCTCTGCAGATAGTCGGCCGCCGCCACGCCCACCGCGGTGACCGAACTGTGGACAAACAGCACCAAGTCCACCCGCCGGCTCATCGCCTCGTAGCGGGCGTCGCCGGCAAAGTTGGCCTTGCTGCCGTCAAACCCCGGCATGTCCACCACAAACACCTGCCCCTCGGTCCGCGGTGCCAGCAGCGGGCTGCCGGACGTGGTGATGGCCGTGATGAGCGTGTCGTCGCTCGCGTTGAATGTCGGGAAAACCACCCGGTCGATGTTGTCGCCCGTCAGCGGCCACTGCTCCTCTTGCAGCATCGCGCGGTCGTCGGCACTAATTTCCAGGCCGCGCAGCGCGTCAACCACAATGTCCAAGTCGGCAGCCTGGCGACCCTCATGCACGCTCTTATAGACTGTGATTGTCTCGTCGCCACCACTGCCCACGCCGCTCACGATTGACGGGCGAACCGTGCACTCGAGTTTGTCGGTCGGACTCACGTAGCGGTGAGCCAACAGGTTCACCAGCGTGCTCTTGCCGCTCTTTGTCGCACCCACCACCAGCACGATGAACGAGCCGTTGCGGTGCTCATCAAGGCGACGGCGCAGCACGTCAAGCCGCGACAGCACACCGGCTCCCGTCTGCGACACATCGGCCTGTCGACGCAACTGTTCAACTTGTTGCGATATATTCTCCAGTTTTCTTTCCAAGTTGCTCATCGCTTTTCATCTTTATTGTTTGACTTCGCAAAGGTACAAAAAGTTTTGTAATGCAAGACGACGTCTTGTAAATTATAACGTAACGCCGCCCGAGGGTGTAGACCCCTCGGGCGGCAATGGCATGGTTATGAATGACGTGTGGGTGTTACAAATGAACTTGCTTAACTAATCTATATTTATCTCAACACTTTCAGTGCATTGCCGGCGGCGTCCACGATGATGTAGGCGCCACGCGTCAGGCTGTTGAGGCTCACCGTGCCGTTGCCGCTGCGCAGCACGCGGCCGGCGGTGTCGACAACCGTCAGGCGACCCTCGCCGGTGGCGCTGTCGCCGCTGACGGTGATTGACGGACGGTTGTTGTCCTTGACACTGTTGATGCCGCTCAGCGTCGACGGGTCAAACTCGGTCACCGTCGAGTCGGTGATGCGGAAGTAATAGTCGCGGCCTGCTGTCACGTTATAGTCGGGCAGTTGCTTGCCGTTGTTCCAATTGTTGAAGATGAAGTGGTAATTGCCTGTGGCGGTGTCGAAGAGGAACTTCTGCAGCGTAACGCCATTGACAATCACCTCGTCCACGGCCGCCTCGCCGGGCCATGCGCCAAAGAGTTCGCTGTCGCCCCAAGCGTAGAGGCCGAGCGTCTCGTAGGTCGTCTGGTCGTCGACATAGACGTAGTATTGAGCCGTGGGCACCTCGGGCAACGAACCGGAGATTTCAACGTTGTCTATGCCAAGAGCCATCGCCGCGTTGGCGCTGCCGCTGTTGGCGGCCAGCGTGATGTTCCACGCCAGGTAGAGGTCGCAGCCGGCGTAGAGCACCGCATTGTCGAGTTCATCGCTCACGCTCACTGTCTCGCCCGGCACGTCGGCGTAGCCGGCCGTCTCGCTGTCAGGCTCAAAGTGGGTGAGGAACTTCTCTCCGGCGCTGGTCCAGTTGCGGCCGTCAATCGAGTAGTAGAGTTGCACGTCAAAGCCGGCCGCGTTCGCGCCCTTGCGGTACTTCTCCACGTCGTAACTGATGACGAGTTTCTCGATGTTCTTGCGCTCGTTGGTGTTGAACAGGTGGGCGTACACGTTCACGCAACGGGTGGCGTTGGCCACGCCTGTGGTGATGCCACCCACGGCGCGGTCGGTGTCCTGGGTGTCGCCAAAGTTCCATGTGCCGTTCTTGGCGTTGCCAGGCAGCGACACACCGCCGCTATACATCGTGTTGTCGTCGGCCTGGTCGTAACGGCCCACCACGCGCGGATTGCTCACCTGGCGGTCGATGCGCCACGCGGTGGGCATGGCGGCCTCGGCTGCGTCGCCCATGGCGTTGAAGTTCTCGCTGTGAGTGAGTTTGTCGCTATTAAGTTCGATAGCGGGATAGACGGTCATCGTGGTCACCGGAGCGGCCACGGTGATGGTCGCGGTGGCCGTGAACTCGCCGGCGGTGGCCGTCACGGTGTACTCGCCCTCGGTGCCGTCGCTTGTGAACGTGCCGTCAGCGGCCAGCGTTCCGCCACCGCTCAGGGTCAGACTCACGTCGCCATCGAGCGGCATGCCGAACTGGTCGAGCAGCACGGGACGCAGGCGCACGATGCCGGCGTGGTGGTCAACGGGGTTGTCGCCCAGCGCGTTGATGGCACGCTTGGCATAGCCGCGCATCGCGGCGGCCTCATCAGCCGTCACGCCCTCCGGAGCCCACGTGATGTCGTCAATGTCGGCACCCATGATTGTGGCGTACTCCATGCAGGCGGCCATATAGGCGGCCTTCGGGGTCGGGTGGCGGTCGTCGAGGAACCACGTCTCGGCACCTGTCGCGCCCTCGCGGTTATACACGTCCTGATAGGCCAGGCCCACGGGGCACAGCGTCACGCCCAGGTCGCGCGCAACGTTGATAAAATTGGTTATAAAGGTGGTGTTGAAGTCGGTGTAGGAACTCCAGTCGCCGCTATAGGCCCAGTTGACGGGCAGGATGATGACTGCATTGGGGTTGGGGCAGTACTCGCGGATATAGTCGCGCCACTGGCGGACGTTGTTGCGGAATGTCTCAATGTCGGTGCGTGGCAGGCCGCTCTGCTCCTGCAGGATAATGTGGCTCCAGGGCTGGCTGCGCACGAGCATCTTGGCGCCCGGTTTGCCGTCCTCGCCCAGAGCGTCGCCCTCGTTCCAGTGGGTGCTCAGCGGCTTGCCCAGCAGCGTGTGCTTGGTCCACTCGGCGTCCACTCCGGCGGCATCAGCGATGCCGTTGAACATGGCGTCCTGGTCGTTGTAGTAAATCAGGCTGTTATTCAGCGAGAGCACGCGCACTGTGGCCGGCACCTGCGTCACCAGCAGCGAGGCGTCCGGCTCGAGGGTCAAGGCGACAGGCTGCGACTCGATTTGCTCGAGGTTGAACTCGCCGGTGGTGATGTTGAACGTCACATTATAGGTGCCGGCGGCGGTGGCCACCGTGGCCGTGCTGCCCTTCTCGAGCGTGCCGCTCAGGGTGCTCACGGTGATGTCCACACCGCCCGCGGCGCCCCATGCGCCGGCCATGCCCAGGCGTTGATAGATCAGCCACCGGCTCAAGCCGTTCTCGCCAGCAAGCAGCGTCACTTGACCGGCAAACACGCCCGGCGTCTCGGTCAACTCGAGTTTGCCGCTCTGGTCCATATAGTTCCAGCCGTTGTTGTCGCCCATGACGTAGACTGCCGTCAAGCCGGTGGCGTCCTCGTTGGCCTCGAGCAGCAGCGTGGCGTTGCCGCCGCTGATGGTGAGCACGATGCGGCTGCAGGCATAACTATTGGCGCCGCATGAGATGTTGTCGTTGGTGCCGCTAACTAATGAATAAGGTGTGCCCATTGCAATCGTCGTGCCGTTGCTGCCGTAGTTGCAGGCGCTACTCCACGAGCCGTCGGCCACCTTGAAGTTGCCGCTCAACTCCTTGTCGTAGAGCACATACACGCCCTCGCCCTCATCGCTGAACTCCCAGTCGGCGCTTGCGCCCCAACCGTTAACCTCGCCGCGCAGGTAGATGCCCGAAGCCACAAAAGGCTTGCGGTCAGGGTCAACCCATCCCTCGTAACCGGCCGGGTCGGCAATCTCGGTCACTTCGGTGGCCGTCACACAATAATAATGGTCGGCCTCGGCCGTGATGGTCGGGCCGGTGACGCTATTGGAGGCGCCGTCGGTGAACGCTAACGCTACCGACGCACCGTTTTTCTCAAGTTCAAAATATTTGTAGGTCACGCCGTTAACAACGGTCGTGCCGGCCGGCGACAACAGGTTGCCGGCGGCGTTGAGCAGCAGCGTGCCCCACTTGGTGGCGTCCTCGGCGTAGACGTAGCACACGTCCTGTTCGCCGGCAAAGGTCGCCTCGATGTTCACATTATCAATGGCGAGGCCCATCGCCTGGTTGGGGCTGGTGCCCGAGGCCACGCTGATGTTCCAGGCCAGATACAGGTCGGCTCCGGCGGCCACGTCCACCTTGAGCGTCTTGTCGCTCACGGCGGTGGTGCTGATGGGCACCACCGCGGCGCCGAGAGTCTCACTGTCGGGCGAGAAAACGGTGCGCAGGTCATCACCGGCTGCCGTCCAGTTGGTGCCGTCGGTAGAGGTGAACAGTTGCACGGCAAAGCCGGCCGCGTTCGAGCCGTTGCGGTACTTCTCAATATCGTAACTAAGTTGCAGTTTGGTGATTGCGTCACTGCCGGCATTGTGCAGCATCGTCAGCACGCTCACGCAGCGTGTGCCGCCGCTCACGGTGGTCGACAAGCCGCCGATAGCGCGGTCGCCGGCATCGGCGCTCGCGCCCCAGTTCCACGTGCCGTTCTTGGCGTTGGAGGCAAGGTTCTCGCCACCCTCATACATCACGGTGGTGGCTCCGTCGGCCCACGCGCCCACGGTGCGCGGAGCGTTCATCTGCCGGTCGATGCGCCACCCCTCGGGCAGCGCGAGCGTGGCAGCGCCGGCGTCGCTGTCATACATCCCATCAAAGTTCTGTGTCACATTGCGCGAGTCGGGCGTGACGTCGATAGCGTGGGCTGTCATCGTCGCGGCGGCAAGTGCCATGAACACCATCATTAATCTGGTTTTCATAATCAAGATTGTTTGATTGGTTTTAAATGAAAAATGAATTACTGCCGCAAAATTATTCATCATTAATAATCCGCGCAATAGTATCAAAGAAAAATCAAACCAATCTAAAATCTCAACACGCTGTTTACCAATCAAAAACCTCGTTTTGCCACTTGCAAAAATCAAACTGAAATCCATATCATAAACAAGGTCTCCCGCAAAAAACTTGCGTTCGGTATGACATTGTGGAGACTGCTGTTGCGCAGAGTGGGGACGGTTCTTCTGTTTCACCGCGAAGCGGCTGAAACAGAAGAACCGTCCCCGTGTTCCACAGGTGTTTGCGGAAGCGCCTTTACGCCACTTTGGCATAAAGAATAATGAATACAGCGAGTGAGTGCAATCAGTTATACACTCGGCTACTTGTTTCGACTATTGACTAACGGGTAATCTCGCCGAGGGATTTGACGGTGGCGTCGAAAGTGTCCGGCTCGAGGGCGCGGGCCTTGAGGCGGGAGCGGTAGGTGTAGATAGTGGAGAGCGACGAGCGCAGGATGCCGGCGATGGTGGCGTTGTCGGTGATGCCCAGGCGAACGAGCGCGAGGATGCGCAGTTCGGTGGTGAGGCCGTGGACGGGCGTGATGCGGTCTTCTGGCCGCCACAACTTGTTCACTTGCTCCACAAATTGCGGGAAGATGTTGAGGAAAGCCGTGTCGAAATTCTCGTGGAACAACTTGACGTTGTCGCTGTCTTGCACGGTGCTCTTGAGATTGGAGTACAACTGGTCAAGTTTGCGGTCGCGTGCCAGTTTGAGGTTGTCTTTGCGTTGACGCTCAGCGCGTTCAATCATCGTGCTTGACAGCATCAGGAAGCGCACGATGTACTCGTCCTTGATTTGGTTGCTTTGCTTGATGAGGGCGTTGACGCGTTGCAACTCGTCGACGGTGTCTTGCAGGCGGCTGTTGACGAGCGCGATACGGGCGTTTGCGTCGCGGCGTTTTTTCATCAGCCAGACGATGATTGCCAGCACGACTGCCATGATGACGGCAAGAATGACCATTACCAGCAGTTGCAGTTGAGTTTGGCGGTGTTGCGCGCTGCGGTTGTCGTTATATGCCTTGATGATGAGTGGGGCGAGTTGGCCGGACTGGATGTTGCGCAGTCTCGAGCCGTAGAAAACGGCATCGTTGATGCTGGTGTTGAGGTAGTTGAAGGCGCGGTCCACGTCGCCCTTATCGAGCAGCAACATCGACAGCGCGCGCAGCGATGTGTTCTCGCGCACGGCGCCCTGCACGTCGCTGATGGCGCTGAGCAGCAGGTAGCGCTCGCGGCTCTGCTCGTCGCCGCGCAGCGAGTGGAAGTAGGCCAGCGTGCTGGCGACGATGGCGTAGTTGCGTGTGCCGGCGCCGTAATGGTCCAGCCACGGCAACAACGCCGCCACGGCGCCGTCGGCGTCGCCCTGTTCGGCGGTGTGCACCGCTTGAGAGAAGGCGTGACGGAACGAGTCCGGAGTGGCAAGCGACATCGTCAGGGCGCGGTAGTGCTGGGCGCTGTCGGCGTACTCGCGCTCGAATGGTGTGCCTTGTGCAAACTCGCGCCGGTATTGGAATACTTTTGACCGCTCGTTGTAGTATTCGGCCTGCAGCGCGGCATCCAGCCGGCGGTGGTCGATGCTGTCGAGCAGTTCGCCCGCTTTGTCAAACAGGCCCGCCACCGAGGTGATGTGAGCGAGTTTGATGCGGCTGTCGCACTTGCGGCTATAGTCACCCGTAGCACGCGCCAACTCAACGTTGAGTGAGGCATAGCGGAAAGCCGAGTCGTAGTTGAACGCGATGTATTCCTTATAGAGGCGCTCATTCAGGCGGTATCGCTCATCGGCCGACAGCGGCTCGCCGCCGGTGGCGGCATCAATAATCGCGGCGATGTGCCGGCGCTTGGCGGCGGTGATGTCGTCTTGGACGGCAATCAGGCTGTCAAGACGGGCATAAAGAGCCTCAAGAGACTCGGAGGCCGCTGCCGTGAGCGCAGACCCAGCCATTAGAGCAACTATAAGAAAGCGCGCCATAAAATCATTTTTCGTTTGCCTCTCAAAATTTAAATTCCTCTCGTCTATTTCCGTCTATTTCCGTCTATTATTCTCACGTAAAATTCGTAAAATCCTTATCGTAAAATATTGCATCCCGTGAATTTCCGTGAACTTTCGTGAAATATTTTTATGATGAAAATCAGTGAATAATCTCAATCTTGAAACAAAAAAGTATTCACGGGAATTCACGTTAATTCACGGGAGATATAAAGATAAAAATAGACGTAAATAGACGTAAATAGACGAGAGGTTGGAGATTTGTGAGCACGCTACATGCAAATGCGGCCGGTGGCGCGCTGCTTGCCATCGGTGGCGGTGATAATGTAGTGCCCCGGGGCGAGACGCGCAGTGGGCAGGGTCCACGTGCCGCCGGCGGCGTTGCCGGTGGCGACAATGCGGCCGGCCAGGTCACAAACGGCCACTCGCGCCCGCTCCCACGGCAGCAGCACAATGTCGCCGGTGACGATAAGTTGCGAGGTGGTGTTACTCGGCTCGGTGATGCCGGTGCTCACTGCCACGCTGAGCACCGCGTCGAGCGCGCTCACCTTGCCGGCGCCGAAGCGTTCCGGCTTGGCGGTGACGTAGTTGTCGGTAATCGCCGTTTGTTGCAGCACGGTCTTGATTTGGGCGGCCGTCAATGACGGTTGCGCCTCGAGCATAAGTGCTACAATGCCGGCCACGACGGGCGTTGACATCGACGTGCCGGTGTACTGGCCATAGTAATGGTCCACACCGGCCTGATCGGTGACCACGGCGGCATAACGGGTGTTGTCACTGACAGCGCTCTCACAGTAGCGGCTATAAGCGGCCAGAACGACAGTTCCCGGAGCCGTGACGGTGGGGTGAACCTGTCCGCCGAGGTCGGTGCCGTAACTTGAGAAGTTGGCGATGTCGCCAATGGTCCGGCCGTAATTGTTGGTGCTGATGACGCGGCCGGTGGTTGAGGTGTAACTCTTCGTGCCGATGTAGGCGCCCACGCTCACCGACTGCTTGCCGCAGGCCATGTCGCTCACGCAGATGTCGTGGTCGCCGTCCACGTAGCCTTCCAGACCGAGCGACGCCAACTGGTGGGACGAGGTGATTGGCCACGCGTCCACTCGCGCTCCCTCGTCGCCTTCGAGCCTCATGGCCAGGCGGCAGTTGGTTTTGTATTCATCTTTTAGGGCACCAAGCAGGATAGCCTGTACGGTGTGGGTGCCGGTGCCGGTGTCTTCGCCGGCAAACACTTCGGCGACGGTTGCCTCGGTGAAGTAGGTGGCAAAGTCGGCGTCGTAGTAGTCGGCGTAGGCACCGGTGCGGCCGGCCGAGAGCACGAGGTCGTAGTCGCTCACCATCGAGGTGCTGTAGAGCACCTCGCCGGTGGTGATGTCCACCAGTTCGAGCCGTCCTTGTAGGGTCTGGCCTTGGCCTGGCCGCTCCGTGGCCGGTATCCACGCGGTGAAGCCGGTTTGCGACAGGTTGGTGGTGTTCAGGATTGAGGCCACTTGGTCTCCCTCGCCGGCAAAGGTGTGGCTCAGGTGCATATTGTAGTAGCCATCGTTGCCGGTGGAGATGACGATGTGGCCACCGTCGTCACACACCGCATCGACATATCGGTTGAAGGCCGACAGCCCGTTGTGAGGCCCGTCGTTGCTGCCGATGCTGATGGAGATCACGTAGGGCTTGTCAAGATCCTCGGCCACGCTGGCGATATAGAAGATGCTGTTCAGGATGTTAGCGTCGGTGAGGCGGTCTCCGAGGCCGCAGAGCACGAGGTCGGCACCCGGTGCCATGCCGCCCAGGTTGCTGATTATTGTGCCGGCGGCGGTGGAGGCGGTGTGGGTGCCGTGGGTCGACGATGTGGTGTCGTAGGTGAGCGCGGCGATTTGCTCGGCAGTGCGGTAGTGGCTGCCGGGCAGCGTCGTCTCGCCAAAGACGGGCGCGTCACCGCCGGTGTCACCGGGCATATAAACTGCCTTGACGCGTGTGTTGCCGTCGGCGTCGAGAAATGCCGGATGGTTGAACTCAAAGCCGGTGTCGATAACGCCCACCACTATTCCCGAGCCGTCGTAGGACTGCGGCAGCCCTCCCTCGCCGGCGTGCACATCATCAACGAGGCACAGTTCGCGGGTGAGTTGGGTGGTGGGCCGCAGGGTCTGCTCGACTGCCACGTGGGTCACGCCGCGTAGGGCAGCCAGCGGCTCGACGCGCTCCACGGGCAGGCTCACCACCGCCACATTGGCGGCGTGCCCTTCGACGGTAGCGCCCATATCGCACATTCGCTCGATGGCGGCGTTGTCGTCCATTGTGACAATCACACGGCATTGGGCGTTGCCGGGCGCGCGGCGCGCGGCGTCGGCACGCTGCAGCAGCATCAGGCGTGTGGCCGGCGAGAGCGTCGCCTCTCCGGCGGCACCGGCGGCAACCATCAGCGCCAGCGCCATCAGTATCAAACGTGAATTCATAGTCGTTAGTCGTTTTTCGTTTTTAGTTTTTCGTTTTTAGTTTAGTTGGAAACGGTCAACGGTCGTTAGCGCGAAACATTTGTCAACGGTCAACCTTTCATATTAGGGCTCAAAGAGGTCGTCCATTGTCACTTGGCTCTGGGCGATCGAGGAGTGTTTGCCGGGCAGCACGCCATAGGTGGTGATGAATGTGTTGACGACGCTCTTGCGCGTGCGGGTCTCGTCGACGAACAGGGCCGCCCTGGTGCGCACCTTCATCTCATATTCTTTGTCAATAATATATGGTGTTGCGGAAAACTTAATCTCACAAAGATTGATAATGCGGTCGGCACGCTCGATGACAAGATCTATTTGGGCGTTGAGGTCCGGCCGCGATGTGCGCCAAGAGGTTGAACTGTTGAGGATGCGGTCAATGCCCAGTGCCTTCTTTACCTGCCGCAAATGCCGCAAGACAACGAGTTCAAACGACTGGCCATACCACGTGGCCATCGCGGGAGAGAGCAGCGAGTGGGACCAATAATTCTCGTCCTTGGTGTCCTTGCTCATTATATGCCGCATATAAAACAAGGTGAAGAAGTCACACAAACGGTATATCTGCCCGCGACTTTTGTTGCCATATTTTTTAAATGAAACGGCAAGGTCGCTGCGAAGCAAATTTTTCAATATCCTGGTGAGCCATCCGCCATCGATACCTGAGAGTTTGGCAATCTCGGTGGCGGTGAGGCCCTCGCGATGCTCGCCCAGCAGTTTGACTATCTCAATATATTTGTCGGCTTGAGCGAACAGCGCATGGTATAATTCATCAAACTCATGCGCCATCGGCGCTGATTCCGCGAAGAAAAGCGAGTCTATATTTGCCGCCAATGACGGCGAGCGCTCATCAAGTTTGCTCAGATAATAAGGCACTCCACCCATCACCATATAGCACTGCAGAATCGTGTACCGGTCCCACGAAATGCCGCGATGCTGAAGATAGGCTTCGGTCTCATGCAGTGTGAACGGCTTGAGGTTGATTGTGGCGGTTATGCGGTTGTGCAGGCCGCCGCGATTCATGACAAGCTTGTCGACCATCCATGATGTGGACGAGCCGCAGGCAATCAGCACAATGTCGTCACGGCCTGCCACCCATCCGTTCCAGAAGTTCTCCAACGCCTTGACAAACGACTGCTTGGCATTATCAATCCACGGCATCTCGTCAAAAAACAGCACCTTGCGCTCCCCACGCGGACGCGCCGCGATGAGTTCCTTGACAGCCTCAAATGCATCAATCCAATTGTTCAACCGCGGAGTGACAGACTGCTTGCCACATTCCTTGATGGCTGCGGCGAAATTTGCCAATTGTTCACGATAGGTGAAATTGCGGGCGCCAACGTAGCAGAAAGTGAAATTATTATTGAAAAAACGTCTCACCAGAAACGTTTTTCCCACACGCCGTCGCCCATAGACGATGACGAACTCGCTGCGCTGCGACTCCATGCAGCGCCGCAGTTGGTCCTGCTCTGCCTCTCGACCAATCAGCACTTCTCTAATGTCCATCGAATTAATAACACGTTTTGCGACGCAAAGGTAAGTCTTTTTTTGTGGAAAAACAAGAGAAGAATACTTTTTTGTCGCCCCATAAGTCAAAAAAATATTGACTTACGGGGCGAGATAAATTTTTTGGTCGCCCCGTAAGTCGAAAAAATGTAGACTTACGGGGCGGGATAATCTCCCTCAAAGTGGGGACGGTTCTTCTGTTTCAGCGACAAGTCGTGAAACAGAAGAACCGTCCCCGTGGAGTTCACAACGGGCGGGCAGGCCAACCGTAGTCTTGGTAGCACTTGACTGGCAGGTTGTGGGCCTTGACGTAGGCGGCAGTGAGGCTGTCGCGCAGGTCCTCGCGTGCCTCGCTGTCGCTATAGATGGCGTGGAACTGCTCGTATTTGTCGCCGAAGATGCGCCGTGCGCTCGGCTCAAAGGTGTTGCCGTCGGTCACCGGGTCGAAACCGGTGACACGGTAGTTGCCGTCCTCTTTGCTGACGATGAGCATGCCGGCGTGGTGGCCGCCGCTGACGCACTTGAGCGTGTCGCCGGCGATGTCGTAGTTGAACACCCAGAAGTCGCCCAGCACGTTCACCGTGTCGCCATTCTGCTGCCGGTCGATGATTACAACCTGCGGGATGTTGATTTTGCCGGAGCCGTAGCGGTTGGCGATGCTGTCCACGAGGAAGCGGTCAACGGCTTGCTCAACGGTGGTGACGGCCTGGGCGGTGGTGTCGGCTTGGTCAGCCGCCGGTGCCTGCTCCACATTCCGGCCGCCGCATGCTCCAACGGCCATCGAAACGGCGATGGCACCTAAAAATAAAAACACTTGATTTTTCATAGTTCTACTTCATTTATAGTTGTAACTCGCAAAATTATAAAAAAGTTGGCGAAACTTTAACACATCTCGCCAACAATATCCAAATTTTTTGATGTCAAAGTGACCACGAAAGGCGGTTTTCGGTCATTCGTGGTCAAATAGTGTCAATAAAATGACCACGAGCGGGTGTTTGGGTCCGCTCGTGGTCAATTAGTGCCGCAATAGCGTCAGTTGTCCCAATGCAAGTTCCGGCTACCCGGCCATCGTCAGACGAGAAAGTTCCATAACCGGCACTCGCTTGGCCTTTATTCAAGGTCTCAAAAGTCGGCGCGAGTTGCCTGAATTGTGGCATTTCCGCCAAACCTGACATCGTCAAGGCACCAGGTGGCGTAGTTTGTGTAGTTTGCCTCCTGTGCCGCGGTGTAGGCCGGTCAGTCGCCGAGGAAGGCGAAGTGGGCGGGGATGTCGCCGGTGCGCACCTGCCAAAGCAGGGTGCCGTGGCGGTTGAGGCAGTAGAGGGTGCCGGGGGTGACATAGGAGCGGGCGTCGGCAATGAGGATGTCGCCGGTAACGGGGTTGACGGCGATGCCGTAGGGTCGCTGAATGGCGTCGTCGGTGCCGTCGGTGATAAAGCCGTCGTTCACCACTTGCATTGTGGCGGTGTTGACGATGAGGTATCGCACGTCGCCGGCGGTGCGGTTCACCTCGCTCCACTGGCTGCTGACCACGTATAGCGAGTCGCCTCGCATGGCCATTGAGGCAACGGGCACGTCGAGCGTGGCGACGATGCGGCGCTTGCGGGTGTCGTAGGCGTAGAGGCGGCCCGGCGTGTCGAGGTAGTCGCCGCGCGAACTCACCCATAGCACGCCGCGGTCGTCGCCGCGCACGCATTGCAGGTTGATGTCGATCTCGACGCGCTCCACTTCGCGGAACGTGGCCAGGTCAATGACGCTGAGTGTGTTCTCATAGTTGGGCACCATGTAGCCGCCCGAATTGGCGACGTAGATGCGGTCGCCTACGATTTCCAGTTCGTCGGGCTGGAAGCCCACGATGCAGCGGTCGACGACCTCGAGTGTGGCGGTGTCGACCTTGGCCACATATCCCAGTTGCTTGTAGTTCTCATCAATCTGGACGGGTCCGGCGTAACTGGTGACGTAGGCATAGCGGCCGTGGAAGCGGATGTTGCGGCAGTTGGGGATGTCGACTTGCCCGATTTTGCGGACGCTCATGCGGTCCATCACGTCCACTTTGTTGCTGCAGTTGACCACGGCATAGAGGCGCGTGCCGTAGATGGCGAGGTCGTTGCCTACGTCGCCGAGTTCCTTGGGCACGTCGGGGTTTGCGAAGGCGAACACGTTGCGGGTGTATCGGCCGGAGGCGTAGTTGTAGTAGTCGAGTGTGGCCTTGTTGGTGCCCATATTGCCCTCGTTGAGCAGGAAGAAGCCGCGCACGCTGGTCAGTTCGGGTCGCGCCACGTCGACGTGCTCGGGGATGAAGATGACATCGTCGTGGCGGCAGGCGACCGACAGCAGGGCTATCGCGAGGGCAGCCACGAGGTGGCTGCACACCGAACGCAGGGCTATCGCGAGGGCACCCCATGGCTCAGGTTCCGGAGCCGAACTTTGCTCCCCCTCCTTCAGGAGGGGGCGGGGGGGGAGGACAGTTAGAAATCGCATCGCAGGGTGATTTTAAAGTTGCGGCCGGGCATGGGGTAGTTTTGGATTACCTCATACTGCTGGTTGAAGAGGTTGTTCAAGGCGAGTGTCAGTCGCCAGTTGGCTTTCCAGAATGTGTGTGATGCAGTGAGCGCCAGGTCGTGGGTGTACCAGGGCTGCTCATGGTTGGCTGGGATGTTGGCCGAGGTGTGGTATCGCTCGCCCACATAGACGAAACTGTAGTTCAACTCGAGCCATCGCCACGCGGCGTGGCCGAGCACGCTGCCGTTGTGCCAGGGCACGTAGGCGATTTGTCCGCCGTAGGTGCCGCCGTCGCGTGTGTCGGTGGGGTCGCTGCGGTCGCGTGCGCTCTGGTAGGTGTAGGTGAGCGTTGCGTCGAGCGTCAGGTCGCGATGTGGCTTGACGGCGAGCATGGCGGTGAGGTCGATGCCGGTGATGCGCACCCGGCCGATGTTCATCATCATCCAGCGGTACTGGCTGCTGCCGGTTGGCACGGCGATGATTTTGTCGGTGATACGGTTATGGTAGGCGTCGGCGGTGAGTTTGACGGCGGTGATGCCGGTGGCGCCGGTTGTGGCGGCATACCACTGATACTGCGCTCCAACGTTCCACTGGGTGGCCATCTCGGGTCGCAGTGAGGCGTTGCCGATGTCGGTGTAGTAAAGGTCGTTGAACGTGGGTATGCGGAAGGCGCGCTTGAAGAATGCCCGCAGGGTGAGGTCGGCGGCAGTGGTGGGTCGGTAACTGATGATGACGGCTGGCGTGAAGCGGTCGAGGCGCTTGACGTGGGCGGCGACGAGTTCGTCGCCACGGCGGTTGCTGTAGCGGTCGGCCACGTGGGTCCACAGTAGGCTCGCCTGTGCCTTGAGGCCTCGCCAAGTGGCGGCGGTGGCCAGGGCGGTGAGCACGGTGTGGCGCGTGGGGCGTGCGAAGTTGGCCAGCGTGGCGTCGAGCGTGTTCCAGCGGTAGTCGATGGCTGCGCTGGCGTCCCAGCCGTCCCTCAGCGTGTATTTTGTCGCGCCGCTGGCGTATGCTTCCCATTGCGTGAAACGGTTGTCGACGTAGAGTAGGGTAGTGTCCGGGTTGAGGTATCGCATCCAGTCGCGTGCCACTTTGGCGCTGACGAGCGTGGTGAGGCGCTCGGAGCAGCGGTGCTGCCAGTTGCCTTGCAGGAAGGCGTTGCGGTCCCACTGTCGCTGGGCGTTGCGCCACACATTGTTGACGATGGCGCCCGGGATGCCTCGCTCGCTGTCGTAGTAGTAGCCTTGCGCGGTCCATCGACCGCCTCGCTCGGTGCCGTGCAACGCGGCCTCGACGCGCAGTGCCTGCACATCGCCGTTGTGGCGCACGGCCGTTGTGTCCCACGCCAGGGTGCCGTCGCTAAAGCGCTTGCGGTATCGGAAGTGGTATTTGCCGTGGGCGCTCATCCATTCGGCACTCGCGCTGAGTGATACTGCATGCGAGAGGCGTTGCTCGAGCCTCACGCTGGGATTGAAAAGGCCAAAAGAGCCGGTGCGCAGAGTGACGTTGACGTTGGTGCGTTTGCCGCCCTTGAAGTGTGGCAGGCGTGACTGCAGGTAGATTGAGCCGCTGGTGCCGAAGTCGCGCGCCGGCTGCAGGATGTCGCTCTTCTGGCCGTTGTAGAGGTCGATGGCCTCGATGTTGTCGAGCGAGAAGCGGCTGAGGTCGATTTGGCCGTTCTGGGCGTTGCCCAGTTCGAGGCCGTCATAGAACACGCCCATGTGGTTACTGCCCATCGAGCGCATATCCACTGTCTTGATGCCTCCCACACCGCCGTAGTCCTTGAGTTGCACGCCGCTGAAGTAGCGTATGGCGTCGGCCACGCTGCCGGTGCCGCCCAACGTCTCGAGTTGCTTCCCCTCGAGGCGCTGCGACGGGATAACCTCGGCGTAGGGCTTGAAGGCGCGCACGACGACCTCGTCGAGATACACCGAGTCGAGTGCCGACCCGGCCTCCTGCGCGAAGCAAAGCGCGAAGCAAGAGGCGAGAAGTACGAGGCAGGAAACGCGAAGCGGAGAGTGGCTCATCTACTAATAGTTCTTAGATTTCTGAGAATTCTAAGAATTCTTAGATTTCTCAGATTTCTAAGGGGTTTGGCTTCCGCCGTTGATGATGGTTTCAAGCAGGGCGTTGACGTCGCCCACATCGACGGTGCCGTCGTGATTGACGTCGGCCAGGGCGGTTACGCCGGGGTTGCCAAGGCAGACGTCGAGCACGGCGTTGACGTCGCCCACGTCAATCTTGTGGTCGCCGTTGAGGTCGCCCTTGAGCCAGTCGAGCGGCGCGTCGGGGTGGAAGTCGCGTCCGCCGCGCACCTCGGTGGACGTCTCGCCCAGCGAGGCCACCGTCTGGTTCATCGCGTTGTAGACTTTGATGAAGTCCACCCAGGGGAGATAGACCTGTTGCCCCTTGCTGTTGACGGCCCAGTTGATGTCAAAGCCGTCGCTGTAGATGCCGGGGTTGTCATCGTCGCCCTCGCTGGCCTGGTCGCGGCTGGGTTTGTTGTCGACATATCCCCAGTCGAAGAATTGCAGTTCCACCATACCGTTCACCGGCTTGACGTTACCGCGCAGCCGTGCGCCTGAGAAAGTGAGCGTCTGCACATCATCGTCGAGCCACAGCGGCCAGTAGTCCTGCTTGTGATATTCGAGTTTCTGGACGTATCCGCTGCGCTTCTTTGGGTTGTCGTCGTTGCTTTCCCATCGGATATACTGCGTGTCGTCAAACGGGCGGCTGCCGGGCACGGCCACGTGGTCGGCGCTCGGCTTGAAATAGGTAATGGTGAAGTCGTGCTGGGTGCTCTCGTTGTCATACTCGCTGCCGGCTAGTTCAAACCACTCGTCATCGGGGAGACCGTTGCCGTTGGCGTCGATGCTCACGAGGACGATGCCCGGCTCGGCGCTGCCACCGGTGGTGCTGCCGTCGGCCACGATGGCGTTGCCATAAATCTCGAAGTCATACTCGCCCGGCACGTTCACCACCGGGTGGTCAAACGCCACGGTGACGCTGCCGCCGTATCCGCCCAGGCTGATTGTGCCGGGACAGTAGGTGATAACGGTCTCGGTGACGACGGTGCCGTCTGGCAGTTCGCCCTCGATGGTCTCGGTTGTGCCGCAGATTGCCTCGGCGGCGCGGGCGAGTACTTTGCCGTAGGGGTCGCCGGGGTTGCAGGCTGGTATCTGATTGACAAACTGACCGGGTGCCGGAGCATAGTCCAGCACTCGGGTCAGGTAGGGCGCATGCGCCGTGGCGTGCGCCACGGCGCAAAGTACGAAGTACGAAGTACAAAGTACGAACTTTTTCATTTTCTTTCTGTTCTGAGAAATCCGATAGTTCTGATAGTTCTAAGATTTCTAAAGTACTGAACAAATAGCCCCCTCCAACAGGAGGGGGTTGGGGGGGAGGGCATTAGGACATTAGTTAATCATAACCTTCTTGCCGGCACGGATATAAATGCCGCGGCCGGGGTTGAGCACTCGGCGTCCCATCAGGTCATAGGTGGGAGCGTCGCTGTCGTCGGCGTCGGCCTCGAGGGTGTCGATGCCGTTAACGGCGTCGACGGTGACGGTGAGGTCAACAAACTGGGTGTGACCCTTCTGGGTGGCGCTCAATCGGACGGTGCCGCTCGCGCCGTTCTCCTTGCCGCTGACGACGATTTTGTTGCCCTTGAGGTTGACGTCCAGTCCGGCACTCGCCACGGGCTCTTCGATGGCAAAGGTGACCGTCGAGCCGTCGGCGTCAAGTTCAAAGAAGTTGGCGGCCTTGTAGGTGCTCGGTCCCACGCCGGCGAGCACCTCGGCGGTGCCTGCCTCGGGCTCACCGCCCAAGTCGTCCATGGCGAAGTACATCGGCGTGTTCAGACCCCACGTCGGGTCGGCGTCGGTGCCGTCAAAGGTGAACGTGAGTTTTGTCACCTCGCCCAATTCGCGCAGGTCAAACCACTCCCAGTCCTCAACGATGTAGCGGTCAATCTCCTTGTCGGCGCGGTAGTCGGCCAGATAGAAGTCCTTGGTAGTGGTGGTGCCGTCGGCATGGTGGCCAACGGCGGTCACCTTAAACCAGTCGCCCTTGTTGGCCTTGGTTGAGAACTTGTTGCCGGAGACCATTGCGTCCTTGGCGTAGGCGGTGTTGGTGATGTAGAAGCCGCTGACGACCTCGCCTGCCTCGTTGTTGGTCACCTCAATCTCGTGGGCGTCGCCGCCCCAAGGCACCGGGTTGGCGATGACGAAGTTGTCGCCGCTGTGCGCGCCACCCATCACGCTGTTGAACTGGTCGGGATAAAGGTATGAGAAGCCGCGCCAGTCGTTGGAAGTGGTACTGCTTAGGGCGTAGCCGTTCCATGTCCAATAGCCGTAGTCGACACCATCGACGATATATGGTGTGTAGTAACTGCCAACTTGCAGGCCGTAGGAGCCGCTGTACCACTGCTCGAGGGCGGTGTAGCCCTGGTCGTAGTCATCGGCGGGCGACGCATTGTCGTCAAAGGTTGCCACGGTTTGCTCACTACGCACCTTCACGCCGGTGCGTGCGCTCACGCTCTTGCCATCCTCGTCTGTAATGGTGACCACGTAGCCGGTAGAGACTGTTGGCGCGACCATGAGTTGTCTGCCCGTGCCCACCTGCTCGCCTTTCTGGTTGGTCCACACGATGGTCACCGTTTCGGTGCCACCGGTCCAACTGACCTCGAGCGTGGTGTTCTGTCCGGCGTTAATCACAACGGGTGCCGGCGCTGTCACTGTCAGTTCGTCGGCCATTGCCGGCATGGCGATCATTGCCATGGCCAACATCTTGATAGTAGTCTTTGTCATAAGCGTTTACATTTATTTGGTGTTTATAGTTTATACAAAAAATCCACTCGATGCCCCAGGTCTCAAAAAGTGACCTCGCCCACGGGACACCGAGTGGAAAAATCGGTTGCACACTACATGCTACGTGCTACATGCTAAACAGCAGTATCTCCCGACCCTAATTCCGCGAGGGTGCGATGAGCGTTGCCACGTCATATTGCGAATGGCACGATGGCAGGCAGGTCTTCTGGCTTGTCCCTTGCTTTGGCGCCGCCTTCCCACCCTCTAATTGAGGGCAGTGACGAAATTAAGTACGAAGTACTAAATGATGCGCTTTGCAAACGCTCTAGGAACCCTAGAAAACCTAGGAACCCTAGCGCCGTGGGACTTACAGCAGCGGGTACTGCTCAGGAATTTCACCTGATTCCCTTAACCATGCAATCACGATGCAAAATTACAAATTTTTTATATCACAACCAACTATCTAACAATTTTTTTGCAATAAAATTATTCTAACTCTCACATTCAGTGGAAAAGTCACACCACAAACAAGTCTTTTGGCAAAATAAGGAAAAAGTGAGGGCCGCCCGCCGTTGTTTCGACCGGGTGGCCCTCACACTCTACAAAAACAAGTTGTTAGTTGTTCAGGTGTGGCGGGCACCGTCCCGCCACACAACACGCTACATGACCACTTTCTTGCCGGCGCGGACATAGATGCCCGGACCCGGGTTGACCACTCTACGACCCTGCAGGTCGTAGAGCGTGTTGTCGGCGTCGGTGTCGTCGTCAAAGGCGTTGGTGATGCCGGTGACGCTGTCGACGGTGACGCGCAGTCTAACGTACTGAGTGTGGCCTTTCTGCGTGGCGCCAAGCACAACGTCGCGGCTGGCGCCGTCCACCTTGCCGTTCACCTCGATTTTGCCGGTTGTCGCGTTGTAACTCACATCGAGTTCATCACTGCTCACCGGCTCCTCGAGCGAGATGGTGACAGTGGAGCCGTCGCCGTCGAGCGTAAAGTAACTTGCTGCGTCATACTTGCTGCGTCCCACGCCCACGGCGATGCCGGCAGGCAGTTCGTCGCGCCGGCCGCCCAGGTTGTCCATAGCAAAGTACATCGGCGTGTTCAGGCCCCACTCGGGGTCTACGTCGCTGCCGTCAAAGGCGAACGTCAGCTTGGTCACCTCGCCCAACTCGCGCAGGTCAAACCATTCCCACTTGTCGATGATATAGCGGTCGACCTCCTTGTCGGCGCGGTAGTCGGCTAGGTAGAAGTCCTTGGTAGTGGTTGTGCCGTCGGCGTGGTGGCCGATGGCTGTAACCTTAAACCAGTCGCCCTTGTTGGCCTTGGTTGAGAACTTGTTGCCGGTGAGCATGGCGCTGACGGCGTAGGCGGTGTTGGTGATATAGAAGCCGCTCACCGTCTCGCCCTGCTCGCTCGAGGTAACCTCAATCTCACAGGGGTTGCTGCCGTAGGGGACGGGACAGGCGATGACGAAGTTGTCGGAACCGTCGTGTGCGCCTCCCATCACGCTGTTGAACTGGTCGGGATAGAGGTAAGAGAAGCCTCGCCACTGGCTGTCGGTGGTTGAGGCGAGGGCGTAGCCGTACCACGTCCAATAGCCGTAGTCCACGTCGTCAACCATGACTGGAGTCCAGTAACTGCCCACCTGCAGGCCGTAGGAGCCGCTATACCACTGCTCCATGTCGCTGAAGCCCTGGTCGTAGCCCTCGGCGGGCGACAGGTTGTCGTCGAAGGTGGCTTCTCCGCTCGCTCCGCGCACCTTCACACCGGTTCGTGCGTGTGCCGTCTGGCCGTCGGCGCTCTCCACGGTGAGAACATAGCCGGTGGAAATCGACGGCGACACAGTGATTTGGTACTCCTCGCCTGCGGCTGTGGCAATGGTGTTGCCCATCTGGTCGGTCCACGTGACGGTGTAAGGCTCTGTGCCGCCGGCCCAGATGCCGGTCAGGGTGGCGCTGCCACCGGCCTCAATGATCACGGGGTCGTCAATCTCTATGACGAGCGTTTCCGCCTCGGCGGCCGCGGTAGTGAACGTCTCGCTTTCTACGATGTCGCTCTCTTGGCCCTGTTCAGAGACCATAAGGAAGTAGGCCTTGTAAGCCGTTTCGGGCGCGAGTTCGTCAAACGTGGTGGTCACGTCGCTACCGGCGATGACGGCCTGCGGCGTGCCGCTCTTGATGTCGACGGCAGCCGGTGCCTTGTGTCGCGGTGCGCCTTGTGCTACCGGCTCCACGATGCTGTAGAGTTGTCCCGCCTGGCTCCACCGGGTGACGAAAGAGGCCGTGGTTGCAGTTGCCTCGCCGCTGAGCGCGACGGGAGAGGCGACAAGAAGTTCGGGTTTGTCGGCGGTGAGTTCGCGATACTCGTAAGCGCCCACGGTGGGAGTCTCGGCGTCGCGAGTCATGCCGTCGTGGTCAACGGTGACGTAACTCACCGGCACGCCGCAGCGCAGGCCGCCCTCGGCGGCCAAGTGAGTGTCGGTGTCGCCGGCAAACGAGGCCTGCTCCACGGTGTTCACGCCGTGGACGGTGGTGTTGAACGTGTCGATGTCATCGGTGGCGTTGGTCAGGCTGCCGCTCGTGGGGTAGAGCACATTGCCGGTTGCCGTGACGTTGTCGTAGCGGTTGCCGTAGATGAACAGCACCTCGCCGCTCTCGCCAAGGCCTTGCAGCAGGTTGCTCGTGAGTTTCAGGCCGGTGAACTGGCCGGAGCTGTTAAAACCGTAGAAGCAGCGACCCAGATTGGCCATGCGGATGGTGTTGAAGGCAAACTCAATGTTGGCGCACGTCGAGTGGTAATACACACCGTAACTCGACGCGCTGGAGCTGTTGACCACGATACTGTTGTTGAACACGCGTGCCGGAGCGTCGGCCTGGGCCACGTTCTGCTGGCGCAGGTAGATGCCGTAACTATAGGCGCTGTTGGTGTTCACGATGGTGTTGCCCTCGATGACAAATTGGCCGTCGTTCTGCGTCATGTCGATGGCGGGGTAGCCGCTTTGGGTGGTCGAGGTCTGGGTGATGGTGTTGCCCTTGATCAGGGCGTCGCTTGTCATGTTCACATAGATGCCGATGCGTCCGGTCTCGCTCACGGTATTGCCGCTGACGACGGGGCGCTGTGCCTTGCTGTCACTGACACTGGCGTAGGTGAAGTTGACGCCGATGCGACCGCCTTGCAGGGTGTTGTCCTCGATGACGACGTCGTCACAGGCCTTGCCGTCGCTGGTGGACTGGATTGTCACAAGGCTGATGCCGGTGGTGGCGGTAGACTGGTCGGCCTTCACGAGCGAGCCGCGCAGGGTGAAGTGGTGGCTGCCGTCAACGGCTCGCACACCGTGGCTGAAACTTTGTGAGGCGGGAATGACGCTCACGTTCTCGAATGTCACCCACGGAGTGCCCGAGACAAGCACCACCTGTGAGGTCGCGCCGTAACTCGTGTCGGGCGAGCCTCCGGCGAGCACCACGGCGTTGCGGTTACCGCTCTGTGAGGTGAAGGTCACATTGTGGGTCTCACCGGTGCCGGCGATGTCGGCGATGGTGATGTTTTCGGCATAGGTGCCGTCCTCAATCTCGAAGCGCACGGCGCCCTCGACACCCACCTGCAGGGCTTGGATTGCGGCGGCAAAAGTGGGGTAGTCGGCCCGGTCGCTCGCTCCGATGACGTAGTCGCCCTTGAAGCCGGCCTTGACGATACGCGTGCCCTCGGTGCTCTCCACAGCGGCCTCGGCATTGAGGCTGTTGAAAATCGCGCTGACGGAGCTGCCCGGCTCGGCGTCGGCATCCACGTCGACAGCCAGCCACAGGTAGTAAGTTCCTCTGGAATTGATGGTGAGCGGCTCGGCGGCGGTGAAAGTGACGTTGCCCGTGCCGGTGACGGTGGCAGCCAACTGCTCGTTGGTGGAGAAGGCTTCGGTTGTGCCGGTGTAGAACAAGCGTGCCGCAGTGGCGCTGCCGCCGACGGTGAACGCGAAGTCGTTGAGGCTCACCTCGCCGTTGTCGCCCTCGATGGCGAGCGCGACCTTGACGAGCGGGGCATTGCTGCTGCCGCGCACCACCTCATCGGTGGCGGCCGCTGTGGCCGTGACCGCCGTCAGGGTGTTGGGGGCGTACTCGTGAAGTTTGACCTCAATGGCCCAGCCACTGGTGGGCGTACTATAGGTGCCGCTCTTGAAGTAGACCGTCAGCGTGCCGTCGGCGGCCTCGGAGATGACATCCACCGGGCCGGTGGTACCGCTATAGACGCCCACGCGGTCGGTCGTGCCGTTGTGCTCGCGGCCGTTGTAGACGTTGAAGTAGTTGCTCGTGGTGCCGGTGGCATACTCCACGGCGTTCAACTCGATGCCGTAGCCCGCAACGGCGGGCACAAACGTCACCGCACCCTCAAAGCCTTTTGAGAAGTTGCCGTCGGCACCGCCGTCGTCGTAGAACATCAGCGGCTGGCTGACAACAACGGTGTTGTCGCCGCTCTGCATGACATACATTGCCTTGGCGACGCGCTCGCCGGCGGGGTCGCCGCCA
Source organism: Muribaculaceae bacterium (assembly GCA_017454355.1). Classification (GTDB taxonomy): domain Bacteria; phylum Bacteroidota; class Bacteroidia; order Bacteroidales; family Muribaculaceae; genus Sodaliphilus. Next base: position 3,677 of record JAFTDD010000057.1, on the reverse strand, counting down.
CTCACGGCAGTCGCAGTGCCATCGATGACGAGTGCCGTCACGGCGGCGTCGATGGCCGTCTCTGGAGTGCCGTCGCTCTTGACGTCGAAGGTGACATAGAAGTTGTTGATGCCCTCGGCCAAAGCGAGGTCACCGGTGACGGTCACTTCGCCGCTGGCGGGGTTGTTGACCGAGCCAAAGAGCGTGGCATTGTCGCGCGAGGTCTCGTAGCCGGTTGTGTAGACGTGGATAGCGCTCAAGGCTTCGCCGCCCTTGACGTTGAGTTTCACGCCCTGCAGTTGCAGCGTGGTGAGCGTGCCCTCGGTGGTGACGGCAAAGTCAATCAGGTCGGCGCCCTCGCTGCCCAACGGCACGATGTCGCCGTTGGTCTGGTTGACGGTGACCGCCTCGACGGTCATCGCGTGGTTGATGAAGGGTCGCACCGCGGCACTCCATCCCGCGCGGGCGTAGTAAGTGCTGGCATCCTTGGGGTCGAAGCGCACGGTCAGCGAGCCGTCGGCGGCCGTCGAGCGCAGCACGCGTCCGGGGCCGGTAGTGGCCCGGTCGGCGTCACTCAGTCGCCACAGCAGGTTCGCCTCGTTGACTGCGCTGCCGCTGTACACCTCAAAGAGAGCCTTTACACCATAGGAAGAACTGCTATAGGACACATCGAAACTGTCAAAGTCCAACTCAACCACCGCGCCGTCCACTTTGGGATAGAAGGTGACGATGTGGTCGCCGGTGGTGGTGTCGTACTTGCCGCCGGAGCGTTCCTCATCGGTAAAGGTCCACTCGCCGTAGATATTGTGGCTGTGGGTGCCGGCAGTCAGGCTGCAGATGTTCTCGACGGCGAGCGTCGCGCTCACCGGGGTGGCCGGGGCCTGCACGGTGCCGGCGACGGTGACGTCGCTCACGCCCAGGGTCACCTCATCGTTGTTGTTGAGGCGCTCGTTCACGTCGACGACGATTGCGAAATAGTTGTGTCCTTCACCCAGAGTGGTGTTGCCGGTGGCGGTGACGGTGTTGCCGCTCACCTCGCCCGTGGCAAAGGTCGTTGCGGTAGAGAACACGTTTTTCGAGCCGAGATAGTAGATGGTGTAGCCGTCGATGGCACCGGGCGTGGCGGCGTTGAGCGTCATGCCGGTGACCGATAGCGGGCTGGCCTGGTTGTCGGTGAGCACATCAACGATGAGCAGTCGCGCGCCGCGCTCACCGGCGGCCACAGTCTCGCCGGCGCCTTGGTCGGCCGCAGCCGTGACGCCCTTGAATGTCATGTCGCCCGGCAGGAACTGGCTCACAGTGGCCTCCCAACCATCGGCGGCCACACCGGTGGTGCTGGTGAGGGTGACGGTCATCGAGCCGTCGGCGGCCGTGCTCTTGACGGTCTCGGCCTCGGTGAGCAGTGTGGTAATCAGGTTATCCTCGTTAGCCTCGCGGCCGTTGTAGAACTTGAGGATATCGTTCTTGCCGATGCTCGACGTGTTGAAGATAGCGAGTTTCGAGAAGTCCACCTTGATGGCGTTGCCGGCGGTGGCGGGCACAAACGTGGCCGTGCCGGTGAAGTTGAGGGCGATTTTGCCGTCCTGGCCGCCGTCGTCGTAGAACGCGGCGTCGTCACCGATGGTGAACGTGGTGGCCGTGGCCGGCATGAGGATGACGTTGTCGATGGTGAGCGCGCCGCCGGTGGCGGGAGCGGCGGTGCGTGCCGTGCCGTCCACTGTGACGCTCTTGATAGCGAGCGAGGGCAGGGTGCCCGTGGCGTCGGGGTTAAGGCGGCCGACAACAGTGAACACATTGTTGCCACCCTTGAGGGTAAGGCCACTCGCGATGAGGTCACTGCCCACGGTGGCCGCTGTGGCGATGAGGTCGCCGGAGGCGGTTTCGCCGCGATAGAGGCGCACGTCGCTCACCCGGTTGTCGCCGTTCAACGCGCTGCAATCAATAGTGAGATTGTTGAGCGTCAACGGGTTACTGCCACCGTCGGTGACGACGTTGCATTGGAAAAGCGGCACGTCTGCGGCGCCGCGCGTGGCGTGGGGCAGTTCGACGATGGCGCCGGTGCTCACGTATTCCATATCTTTGGGAGACATCGACGTGACGGTGATGTTAAAGCCCGTCTGACCATTGGCTCCTTTGCTGTGGAAGCCGAACGACAGTTTGCCGTTGGCGCTGGTCGAGGTGTAGGTCTCGCCGGCGCTGGTCGAGTTATACCATTTTACAAAGCCGTCAGGCAAGTAATTGGACTGGCCCTGGTTGCCACCCGTGCCGTAACCGATTTTCTCAATCGCTCCGTCATAGAGGAGCAGGTAGTTGGTGGTGCCGTCCAGGTCGATGCTGTTGACGGTGATGGTGATGATTTCCCCCTCGTTGGCCGGCGAGAAAACGACGCCGCAGTCGCGCCATGTGGGGATTGTGCTACCTTCGGCTGCCGCCTTGAAGGTGATTGTCCCGTCGACGGTGTACTGCTCGAGACCATCGTTGGTCTTGAGCAGGAAAGCGTTTTCGCTGTCGCTCCACGCGCGCCGCGGCCCACCGGCATGGGCGGGTAGGGTAGCGCTCAGGAGCATCACCGTGAGGACAACAAACAATTTATAAAGCCTCATGTTGCTAATAAAGGTTTGTTAAACAATAAATAATAATTCCACATCACGCCACGGGCTTTTTGACGGCATACTGCCGACCCGATGATGATGCGGAAAGCGCTACACTGATTCTGTCCTCCCCTCCACCCCCTCCTGAAGGAGGGGGATGCAGGCTCAGCAGATTGTTTAATCAAACCCGATGCCATTCCATAGATTGCTGCCTGCTACGTGCTACCTGCTACGTGCTACCTGCTACATGCTACGTGCTACGTGCTACCTGCTACGTGCTACCTGCTACATGCTATGGAATGTATCTCAGTGTCCCTAATGCCGCGAGGGATCAACGAGCCTGCCATGCCGTCATGGCGCATGGCACAACAGCAGGCAGGTCTTCTGGCTCGTCCCCTTGCGTTGGCGCTGCCTTCCCACCCGTTCCTAAACCGGGCAGTGGCGAAATTAGTACTAAGTACTAAGTAATGCGCTCCGCAAGTGCTCTAGGAACCCTAGAAAACCTAGGAACCCTATCAGCCTGGGACTTACAGCAGCGGGTACTGCTCAGGATTTGCACCTGATTCCCTATTATGGATTGCCGTGTGGCAACCCCACCTTGCTATCACGCTGCAAAATTACACATTTTAATCCAAATACCATAATCTTAAAACAGAATTTCCACAAATTATCCACAAATTGCAGGCGGGTAATGTAATCCCGATAAGTTTTGGGGCTCTTGAACGCATTCGTATCAATCAGATAGTTGTAAAAATCCGATTGCTCGTTGATGAAATATTGTTCAAGGGATTGTTGCATGGCCGCTCAATTTCATTATTCAATATTATAATCCTTTAGCCCAACTTCAACGCTGAATTTTTTTTTCAGCGTTTTTTGTGGTTATTTTCGGTAGGTGTCAAGTGGTAATTGTTTGATTTTCAGAAGTGGCATTTTTCGCAAGTTGGTTTGTAATACCCACAGGTTACATTTTTTTGTTGTATCTTTGCGGCGATGTACTTCACTTCAGTCATAAGATACAGTCCGGAACACGACAGGGAACTCCGCTACTATAAGATAAAGGAGTCTTTTCGAGATGTGCTTGGCCGCGTTCACACGCGTGTTATGCTC
>JAFTDD010000056.1 GCA_017454355.1 Muribaculaceae bacterium | reverse complement strand
TTCCCGAAAAAATATTATATCTCGTAAATTTTCGTAAATCCACGTAAATTAATTTTAGTAATAATTTTCTGTGAATAAAATATTTACGAAAATTTACGCAAATTTACGAGAGATCTATTTTCGATAATTTTCGAGAGAGAAGAGAGAGAAATATCAAGTTGCGGAATTAAGGATTATTTTTAATATCAGCGATTTGTAGGGACACAATTTATTGTGTCCACCCTCTGCGGCACGTGGACACAATAAATTGTGTCCCTACATTTTCTTGAATGATTACCTGATAATCATTATGTTCCGCATCAGAAACTTGAGTTAAACAAAAAAGATTTTTGAAAGATTTCCCGCCGTAAGGCGGCCAAACAATAACGCCGCAACCTAACTCCCCTCCTTTAGGAGGGGCGTGTGGAGGCCTTGAGGTTCAGTCGATAGGTCGTGTAGGCCACGCCGCGGCCGCCCAGGCGGGCCTTCTGGTCGAGCAGCGACGCGTTAAGAACCGTGCCGCCCCGCTCGTTGCTCGTGCCGTAGTCCAGATAGCGGCAACCGCGCGAACGCGCCATGTTGTAGGCCTCACTCATCACCAGCGGCAACACGCGCAGTTGGCGACCGCGCTCGGTGGAGGCGATATACTGGCAGTGGGCAACGGTGGGGGAGAGGTAGAGCACGGTGCCGCCCAGCATCTCGCCGTCGGGCGCGGTGGCCGTCAGCAGCGCGATGTGGTGAGGAAAGGCGGACGCCAGGCGTGTTATCTCATCAAGCGAGTGCACCGGCCGCGCGTTGTAGCGCTCGTCGAGCAACTCATTCAGCATCTGCCAGAAGGCCGCCCAGTCGTCGCAGCGGTTAACAGTCACACCGGCACGACGGGCGTGATGAACACTGCTCACGCTGCCGCGGTTGAAAGGCGGCTGCTCGCCGGCTCTCACGTCAACGGCCGCGCTCAGGTTCATCGCCTCCACTGTGGCGCCACGGCGCCACAAGGCGTAGAGGTCATCTTGAGCCGGAACGCGGTGGTAGATGTGCGGCACGGCCTTGTAGTGCAGCGCGTTAATCCCCTCCGCTTCCATCCACCGGCACATGGCTTCGATGATGTCGAGCATCGTGTTGCCCGTCACGTGGCGGGGGTCACTCAGCCAGCCGCCGTAGGTGAGGCCGGCGTGGCTAAACAGTTCGCCGTCAATCAGGCAGGCCGGCAGCAACGCCACCGGGCGGTCGCTCTCCAATGCCATGAGCGAGCAATCGGCGAAGCGGTCGCTATGGTAGTCCATATAGGCGCGGTAGTGCAGCAACGTTCCCTGCGATGAGCGGCCAACCAACTCGTCCCAGCGGTCACGGTCCCGCGTCGCGTCATATCGTTTTATCTCAATCATCCTTTAATTTTTAACATTAATATCCACGAATATCCATTAATTATTTATACAAAATTTAAGTTTCTATATTAGAAAATTTGAGAAATGTAGGGGCAGAATTTATTCTGCCCGTTTGCGGCCGGCGGGCCGAATAAATTCTGCCCCTACATTTCTCACAACCATCAAGTTGTCTACTATAGAAACTTAAATTCATGGATAATTCATGGAAATTCATGTTTATAAAAAACGCGCGTCAAAAGTCCGGCTTCACCGGTTGCCCGTCGCGCCATGTCTCGAGGTGCAGCGTGCATTCTCCGTTTGGGGCGATAGCCACCGCGCCGAGCGTGTCGCCGCGCGCCACGCGCCGGCCGATGCTGATGTCCGTGTCGCTCAAGGCTACAACCGGACTGATGATGGCCAGCAGGTCATCATTGCCCCGAACCGCCACTGTCAACGTGCCGTCATCGCCGGCTCGCGCGGCTTCAATCACGCCGTCCACGGCACTCAAGGCCATCGCCGCCTCACCGCTGCGGCAGCGCAGGTCAATGCCGATGTTAAAGTCGGTGATATTGTGCAGTTGCTCGCCCTCGAGGCGCGAGGTCCCAAAGTCGCTCACCACCGCCACGGCAACGCTCACTGGCCACACTCCGGCGGTGTAGCGAAGTGTGTCGGCCGGCTCTTCGACCGGCGACAACGGCTCGGGCAAGGCGCCGCGATTGCGCGTCATCCCCACCAATGTGCCTATCACGGCTCCTGCCGCTCCGCACCAGACTATCGCCGCCAACATCGTACGTCTCATCTCAACACTTTTAAAACATGAATTCCCATAAATTATTCATTAAATTCAAGTTCTTATAGTAGAAAAATTGATAGTTGTGAGAAATGTAGGGGCAGAATTTATTCTGCCCATTTGCTGCAGGCGGGCAGAATAAATTCTGCCCCTACAAGCCTATACCATAACAACTTGACTGCTTGCGAAACTTGAATTGAATTCATAATGTTTGGAATTAAAATTCATGGATAATTTATGATAATGCGTGTTTAAAAAAACGTGCTATTGCCCGTCGCCGAAGAGTGACATCAGCGACTTGGCGTTGATGCGCTTATAGTTTGCCGGGGCGGTAAACTCCTCGATGCGGATGTCTTTGTTCCACTTCACGTTGTTATACTTCAGGCTCATTGACAGTTGCTTGCCTTCGGCAAGGCTTGCCGTGGCCGTCACCCGGTGAGGCAGCCCGTCGATGCCGCCCTCGTTGGCGATGTCGTCATATTGGACCTCATACCGGCCATCGGGCAGGCCGCTGTCAGGCTGCGCGTTTATCTCCATCGACGTGATATGGCCGGCTCTGTCGCGCTCAAAAGTACACACAAAGTAGCGCGCCAACTCGCCGGCGGCGGCAAACTCGCGGCCGGTGAACACGTCCTGCAGATTGTCGACAGTCACCGGCATGCCTCCCGTGATTGTGCTCACCGGCTCGAGCAGATATTGCTTGTGCCACTTGTCAATCATCAGGATACTGTCGCCGGCGATAATCATCTTACCCATCTCGATGCCGAGCAATGGACGCAGTGAGATAACAATCTGCCGGCCGGCAACCATGCGTAGCTGCATTGACGACGAGAATTCTTTCTTGTCGCTACCCACGGTGAGCGCGCCACCGGTTTGCATCGTCCGCCACACCTTGCCGGCAACCGGCGCCGCTGGCGTGACTGCCGGCTGCGAACTGCGGCAGCCGCCCGCCAGCAGGGCAAAGCCCACCAGCACTCCTCCAAAAAATATTTTAATAATTCCAGTCATCTTTAATCATAACGCAAAATCGCCAAAATAATTTTATGGATTATTAATGATAATTCATGTCTGAGATTTGCCAACTCACGCGTGCGCGCAATAAAAGCGCCTCAAAATCGTTAAAAATATCAAATACGCCACATTCTTATCCGGTTTGTGGCAAATATTAAGATTTTTTTGTTACCTTTGTAGGTTAAAAGCAATAAATTGAGAGCGAAATATGGGATTTAACCATGACCAAAGGCGTCGCAACACGTTTGCCGGCGTCCGATATACAATAGCCGGAGCACTGCTGCTGGCCTCTTTGGCAATGGCCGGCACGGCCCAAGCCTTTGACGCGTCGAGTTATGCCGCCGCGTCTCGACTGGCGACAGGGCGTTGGGTCAAGATTAGCGTTCCGGACAATGGTCTCTACCAGATTACCGATGCCGACGCCCGCAGTTGGGGCTTTACGTCGGCCGCCGCGTTGCGCATCTACGGCTACGGCGGTCACCCGCTGCCGGAGGCGATGAGCGCCGACACCCCCGACGACCTGCCGGCCGTGCCGGTAACACGCGTTGGTGGAGCAATCGTCTTCTACGGCGCCGGTCCCACAACATGGACCGCCGATAATACCCGCGGTGCCGAACTCTCCTTCGTGCAGGTGCAGCATCCCTACGCCACCGCCGGATACTACTTCGTCACCGAGGACGCCGCCGCCACCGAGGCCACTCCCGTCAGCGCCACTGTCGCGCCTTCGGGCGAGCCGGCGACAACTTTTGTCGAGCGCCTCTACCATGAGCAGGAACTGCTCAATCCGGGCGAGACCGGCCGCAACCTCCTTGGCGAGGACATCTCCACCCGCCCCGTCACCGTGACGTTTGACCTGCCGGGCAGAGTGGCAGGCGCACCCGTGGTCGTGCGCACCGACATCGGCTCCTGCTCCACCTCGACAACGGGCAGCATGACGTTTGCCGCCAACGGCACCACGCTGCCGTCCACAGGCGACGAGACGGTGCCGATTAACTCCGACCCTCACCACATCCACTACTATCCCACTAGCCATTACCGCCGCGTGGACATCGGCACCGCCAATAAACTCGACTGGCGTGTGACCTACGCTTCAATCAACGGCATCAAGATTGCCCGTCTGGACTTTGTAACCGTCAACTATGAGCGCAACTTGGCGCTGACCGCCGGTGAGGCGCTCGCCTTTGGCGACATCGCGGCCAGTGCCGGCAAGGCCTACCGCCTGCAGGGCGGCGGCAGCGGTGTGACCGTGTGGGACGTCACCACGCCGTGGCAACCGCAGGCGCTGGCGGTGGCAGAGGACGGCACATTTGCCGCAACGGCCGGTGGTCATCGCGAGTATGTCGCCTTTGCCGCAGACGCCGTGACCTCGCTGCCACATCCGACGATGCAGTCAGCGGTCGCCAACCAGAATATTCACGCCGAGCAGACACCGGATCTAATCATCCTCGCCCCGGCCGAATATCTGCCGCAGGCCGAGCGTCTGGCTCAACTCCACGCCTCGCGCGACACGATGCGCGTGCTCGTGCTTGACCACACCCTGGTCTTCAACGAGTTCTCGAGCGGCACGCCCGACGTGATTGCCTATCGCCGCCTGTGCAAGATGTTCTACGACCGCGGCGAGCAAGACGGTGAGACCGCCGACGGACACTCGTTGCGCTACTTGCTGCTGATGGGCGGCGGCTCATACGACAACCGCCAGGTTAGCGCCAAGGTGGCGCAAGCCTCCTATCCCATGCTGCTGCTGTGGCAGAGCGAAGCCAGCAGCAACGAGAACACATCGTTCTGCTCCGATGATATCATCGCCACCCTCGGCGACGGTGTCACCAACCAGTTCCACCGCTTTAAACTCGACATTGCCGTGGGACGCATGCCGGCGCGAAGTCTCGCCGAGTTGCGCGTGATGGTCGACAAGACCATCAAGTATGTCTCTGAGCCGGATTACGGGCCGTGGAAACTGAATATGCTCCATCTGGCCGACGACCAGGACGGCGCGGTGCACATGCAGCAGGCCGAGATGTTCATTGACAGGGCACGCAGCAACGGCGCGGCCGACTTTATACACAATCACGTCTTCATCGACGCCTATCCCGCCGTCACCCAGGGCAGCGGACGCGTCTATCCCGCCGCCCGCGAGGCCTTCTATAACAGCCTGGCCGAGGGTCAGCTCTACTGGCACTACACCGGCCACGCCAACCCCAACTCGATGACCGCCGAGGGTATCCTCCAGCGCAACGACTTCTCCTCGATGTTCTACTACCACCACCTGCCTGTGTTCTATGGAGCCACTTGCGAAATCGTACGCTTTGACGCGAGCGTCATTTCGGGTGGAGAGTTGCTATATACCAACGCCAACGGCGGAGTGGCGGCAATCATCGCCCCGCCCCGCCTGGTCTATGTGACCAATAACGGCGCCCTCTCGGTGCTCTACGGCCGCAACTTTATGCTCCGCGACGATGACGGCCGCACACGTCCGCTGGGAGAGACACTGCGTCTGGCCAAGAACGCCCGCCTGGGCGACACCAACACCAGCCGATACTTCTTTATCGGCGACCCGGTGATGCGCATGGCCGTGCCCAACAACACCGTTGTGATTGACCGCATCGGCGACACCGACGTCAGCGGCGGCAGCGTCACAGACAAGCCCGTCTACAAGGCCCGCCAGACGATTAACATCAACGGGCACATCACCGACTACGGCGGCAACACGTTGACCGACTTTGACGGCGAAGTGACGGCCATTCTCTACGACAGCGAGCAGTCGGTGGTCACCAACGGCAACGGCAGCGACGGCGTTGAGTTCACCTATCTCGACCGCCCCAACAAACTGGCGCTGGTCAAGACAACGGTCTCCCACGGCACGTTCAACATCTCGCTGGTCGTCCCGAGCGAAATCGTCGCCACCTACGACAACTACAGCCCGTCGATGGTACACTTCTACGCCTGCGACCGCACCCACGCCCTCGAGGCCATGGGCAGCAACAGCGACTTCTACATCTACGGCTACGACGACAGCGACAGCGACACCACGCCGCCGATGATCGACTATATGGGCCTGAATAACACCTCGTCGTTTGTCGACGGCACCGCCGTCAACTCGTCGCCGCTGCTGCTGGCGCGCGTCAGCGACGACCACGGCATCAACGTCTCGCAGGCCGGCATCGGCCACAACCTGTCGCTCACGCTCGACGACACCGTCACCTATAGCGACGTGGCTTCGTTCTATCAGGCCGACGTGTCGGCGGCCGGTGAGGGCGGCGCGGGCATCATCCGTTACAAACTCAATGACCTGGCCGAGGGCAGCCACACGCTGCGCCTCAGGGTTTGGGACGTGTATAACAACAGTGCCGAGCGCACCATCCAATTCTACGTCAAGAGCGGCCTCCGACCGGAGTTGGTTGACGCTTACGCCGTGCCAAATCCGGCACGCACCGAGGCCAAGTTCTATATTGAGCACAACCGGCCCGACGCCGTGGCCGCCGTCTCGGTGCAGGTCTACGACCTGATGGGACGCCTGGTGTGGGATAGTTCGCAGAGCGGACGCAGCGATGAGTTTACCTCCGCTCCGGTGGTTTGGGACCTCACCGACAATGCCGGAAAGCGCGTGCCGCGCGGCATCTACGTCTATCGCGCGTCACTATCCATTGATGGCTCACGCGACGTCTCCAAGGGTCGCCGCATTGCCGTCACAGGCGAATAACGGCATGCCGCGCGCCCTCGCGCCGGCCCTCTAACGACTAACGACTAACGAATGAATTCAAAGTCAGAACGACATATCCCCACGCAGCGACCACAACTGCCCGAGCCAACACTGCGGCGACTGCCGTGGTACCTGGCCTACGTGCGCACTCTGGCCGCACAAGGCGTGGAGCAGGTCTCGTCAACACGCATCTCGCGCGACCTGGGCGTTGCCGCCACACGCATCGCCAAGGACCTCTCTTTCCTCGACATCAAGGGTAAGACGCGCATCGGGTATGACGTGGCTTCGCTTGAGCGCACCCTGACTGACTTTCTCGACTTCACGACCAGCCACCGCGCCGTTATCATCGGTGCCGGCAGCCTGGGCGGCGCCTTGCTGCGCGACACCGGTCTGGCCCAGTACGGCCTCGAGATTGTCGCCGCCTTTGACATCAACCCCGCCATCGTGGACACCTCCGTTTGTGGCGTGCCTGTCTATCACATCAATGATTTGGCCGCTGTGGCGCGCACCTGTGGCGCCACCATCGCCATTCTCACCGTGCCGTACCAGATTTCGCAGCAAGCGGCCGATGATGCCGTCAATTGCGGCTTCCGCGCCATCTGGAACTTCACACCGGTGCGCATCACCGTGCCGGCCGGCATCGCTATCGCCAACACTTCAATCTACGCCCACCTGGCTCTCATCTACAACCGAATGATGGCCGGCGGTGAGCCTGCCCCTCACGATGACCTCAACTGACAACAATAACAATATTACACGATACAAGACATGACTGACAAGCAATTTTCATTCAAGATGATGGTGACCGCGATGGCTATCGCCCTCGGCGCGCTTTGCGCGCAGGCGTTGCCCACGTCGCGCTACGCCACCACGTCGCGCCTGAACAGCGGCACTTGGGTAAAAATCAACATTCCCGAGTCGGGCATTTACCAGATTACCTACGCCGAGTTGCAGGAGATGGGCTTCAGCAATCCGGCCAACGTGCGGCTTTACGGCTTTGGCGGCCACCCCATCAGTGAGGTCCTCAACGGCAATGTGCCCGACGACCTCATCCCGGTGCCCGTGGAGCGTTTCGCCGATAAAATGGTGTTCTATGGCTGTGGACCGGTCCAATTCGACCTGAAGTATTCAACTTCCACAACTCACTTTGAGCGCGCCATAAACACCTATTCAACGACCGCGAGTTACTTCCTCACCGAGAGTTCCGCCGGCGAGGCTGCTCCTGTCAACGTCCCCTCTGCGGTGATCGGCTCCACCAAGCGAACAACCTGCTATGACCTGTTCTATCACGAGATAGAGATGGAAAACGTGGGTCTCACCGGCAAGACGTTCCTCGGTGAGAACATCTTCAGCGGACGCACGTGGATCGATGACGGACAACTCTGGTTTGACTACTCTCTGCCTCAAATCGTCGGCTCCAAACCGATCTGTGTCTATCTCTCGGCGGCCGCGCTGCTCTCCGGTGGATACGGCTATGTGTCATGTAACGTCGAGAGCGGAGGCCAGCGCCAGGAAGTGGGCTTCTCCGTTTCCGGCTCGCGCATCTACTCCAAGAGCGACGACAACACGTTCTACAATCTGGCCTCGCCCTACACGACGCTCACACTCACCGACCCGCAGCCGAACGGACGCCTTAATCCGTGGATCAGCACACCCAATATCGATAAGGCCGACCGGGCGATGCTCGACCACTTCATCATCACCTATCAGCGCAACAATGTGCTCGACGAGAGCGACAACGGCCAGATGCGCATGGGTATGACATTACTCTCAAGCAATGATGTGGTGATTATGCCTTCGGCCTCGTCCTCCCTGAGGGTGTGGAACATCGATACGCCCACCGAGCCGGTGAGCATGCAACTCTCTGACTATGACGACGGCGAAGGCACTGTCGGACGCGCCTTCTCGCCTATCAAGACGATGAACAGTGCACAGTTTATCGCCTTTGACCCCGCAATGCTGCTAAAGACAATCTCCTCCTATGAGCCGGTGACCAACCAGAACCTCCACGGCCAGCCCGTGCCGGATATGCTCATCGTCACCAGCACACCCTATCTGGCCCAGGCCGAGCGTGTGGCTAACCTCCACCGTGAACTCGATGGCATGGACGTCCTCGTGGTGGACCAGAAGCAGGTCTTCAACGAGTTCTCCAGCGGCACGCCCGACGCCATGGCAATACGCATGCTGTGCAAGATGTTCTATGACCGCGACAACACAAAGTTCCGCTACCTGCTCATGTTCGGCCCGGGATCCTACGACAACCGCGGCCTCAAGGGCAAGCGAGATAACGTCGTCATCACCTACGAGAGCAAGCAGAGCGTGCGCGAGGACCAGTCCTACGCCTGCGACGACTTCTTCGGCCTGCTCGAGGACAATAGCGGCAGTGAACCTTCGGCCGACCTACTGTGTCTGGGAGTGGGACGTATGACCGGTTCTAACCTCGAGGAGGCTACATCCGACGTCGACAAACTCGAGAATTACCTCCGCGGCAACGACTACGGACCCTGGCGCAACAATATCATGATCGCCTGCGACACCGGCGACAATGACCTGCACCTCTTCCAGGCAGAGGAGTCATGCCTGCTCCTCCAGAACGAACTCAACACGGGCATGGTCTTTGACAAGGTCTATAACGACCAGTTCGCGCGCGCCGCCAACGAGACAGATGTCGCAGATGCCACCCGACGCACCGCCAGCGAGGCAAAGCAGCACTGGAGCGACGTGATGAAGGCCGGACAATATTTCTCGACCTACATCGGCCACGCCGGACCCACGGCTTACACCAAGTTGGCTCACATGTGGACTTCCAACGACGTACTCAACACTTCTTATAGCCGACTGCCAATCATGTCAACGGCATGCTGCGATGTCGCGCGATATGACGGCGGTGTGCAAGGCATCGCGGAACTCATGTTCCACAAGAAGGACGGCGGAGCCATCGCGCTGCTCACCAGCGGACGCGCCGTCTACGCCACTGACAATGACGCTCTCAACCGCGCCTTCATTAGAGCCATGTTCACCTACGAGGCCACCGGACAGATGCCGAGATTGGGCGACGCCTATAAGGCCGCGAAACGCTCTTTCGGCACAACCGCTAACCTCAACAAGATGGCGTTCATGCTGCTCGGTGACCCGGCAATTCAAATCAATTATCCCAAGCCGCTCTTCAAAATCACAAAACTGGGCACCACCAATGCCGACAACGTGTCGTCTTACACCACCTGCTACCCGCTGCAGAGTTATAACATCGAGGCTCAGGTGCTCAAACCAGGCACCAACGAGGTGGACGATACCTTCAACGGCAATGCGACCATCACCCTCTACGACAACCAACGCCTCTACAAGAGCAACGTTTCCAGCAGGGTTGACAATAAACGCGACACCATCTCGGTTTACTATCCCCGCAACAAACTGGCTGTGGTTGAGGGGCGAGTGACCAACGGCATCTTCAAGGGCACCATCGTGCCGCCGCGCTATGCCGAGGCTCTGCGCTCGAGTTCAACGGCCAACATGATGGTGATGCTCAGCGCCTATGCCCACCGTGACAACTCCACCGAGATGGTCAACGGCTCCTTCAGCAAACTGCGTCTGGGTGCCTACAACGAGAGTTACGCCACCCCGGACGACGAGGCCCCGGTTGTCGAGTCTTTGGCCTTTGTCGGTCACGAGGGCAGCGACCTGCCACAGGTGGGTTCCAATGCCCCGCTCCACATCGTCGTCACCGACAATGTGGGCCTCAACATCCAGTCCCACAGCGTTGGCGGCAAGATGAAACTCACCCTTGACGGCGGAGCATCCGTTATTGCCGATGTGGCAGCCATGGCAACCGTGAGCGACGGCAGCAAGCGCGCCGTTATCGACTATCCGCTCGACCAACTCGAGCCGGGCGACCACGTGCTCAGCTTTATCGCCTACGATATGACCGGCAACAGCACTACGGCCACGCTGCCATTCCAAGTGGTGAATGACTATAACGCCACCGTCACCCCGGCAAATGATGCCGTCACCGCTCCGGTGCAACTCACCTTCGCCAGCGAACTCGATGCGGAGCCCAGTCTGGTGTTCAAGGTCATCGACATCGCCGGCAATCTGGTGTGGAGCACCGCCACGACCACCAGTGAGGTCACCTGGCCGCTCACGGACCACGCCGGCAACGCCGTCGCGCCGGGCCTCTACAAGTGCTTCGCCACCTTCCGCACCGCCGGTGCCCACGGTGGCACCCCCATGCGCGACATCGTTGTCCTCCCATCCGTCCGCTAATCTAAAAAGACAATTAAAGACAAGAGAACTCTTTTAGACAAGAGAACAAGAGGATTTAAGACAAGAGAACAAGAGGATTTTCAGGGACAAGAGAAAATCCTCTTGTTCTTTTTTATTGCTGTCCGGTAAAATCCATTAGGATTGTCAAAGACTGTAGGGCCTCGCCTTGGCGTGGCCGCAAGCGGCGACAAATGTGAGCCCCGTCAGGGGCGACAGTTCCTAGGCGGGGGCGCTAGCCCCCGTGACTATGGTGTGAGTTTTTTCTCAACCAAAGCCCTGTAAGGGCGACAGAAACGTGCGGAGACTGTCGCCCCTACGGGGCTTTGGTTACTTGTAGGGGCAGAACCTTTAGCTCGCGACCGAACGGGAGCAATTTATTCTGCCCTATTGCTGTCCGGTAAAATCCATTAGGA
>JAFTDD010000055.1 GCA_017454355.1 Muribaculaceae bacterium | reverse complement strand
TTCTCTCTCGAAAATTATCGAAAATAGATCTCTCGTAAATTTGCGTAAATTTTCGTAAATATTTTATTCACAGAAAATTATTACTAAAATTAATTTACGTGGATTTACGAAAATTTACGAGATATAATATTTTTTCGGGAAATTTCGATAATTTTCGGAAATTTTCGTGAGCATATTCAAGGTTGCGGATTTTAGGTAAAGTAAAAGAATTGACGCAAATAGACGTTGTCATTGACGATATAGACGCTAACCGATGAGCGACACAGAAAGGGAAAGGCATACTTTAGAGACATAAATAAAAAACAAAGAAACCGGAAATAGTTTGTCGGTGATACATTGCGGTTCGGACTTTTTTAGTAAATTTGCAGCATCATTCAACGATAAAACCTTTACTATGAAACCTGACAGCGAACTGTTTGAGATTATCGGGCGCGAGGAGCGCCGTCAGCGCGTGGGCATCGAGTTGATTGCCAGCGAGAACTTTGTGAGTGAGCAGGTGATGCGCGCTATGGGCAGTTGCCTGACCAACAAGTATGCCGAGGGCTATCCCGGCCACCGCTACTACGGCGGTTGCCAACACGTCGACGAGGCCGAGACGCTTGCCATCGAGCGTGTGAAGAAGATTTTCGGCGCCGAGTGGGCCAACGTGCAGCCTCACAGCGGCGCGCAGGCCAATATGGCCGTGTTTATGGCTTGCCTGAATCCGGGCGACACGTTTATGGGCCTGAACCTGGCTCACGGCGGTCACCTGAGCCACGGCAGCCCCGTGAACTTCTCTGGCATTATCTACCGTCAGGTGGAGTATAACGTGCGTGCCGAGGACGGCCTGGTGGACTACGACATGATGGAGGCTGTGGCCAAGCGCGAGAAGCCGCGGCTGATTGTGGGCGGCGCGAGCGCCTACAGCCGCGAGTGGGACTACGCCCGCATGCGCGCTATAGCCGACGATGTGGGAGCCATCCTGATGATTGATATGGCTCATCCGGCCGGCCTGATAGCCGCCGGTCTGCTCGAGAACCCGCTGCGCTATGCCCACATCGTGACCAGCACGACCCACAAGACGCTGCGCGGTCCGCGCGGCGGTATCATCCTGCTTGGCAAGGACTTCGAGAACCCGTGGGGCAAGACGACCAAGAAGGGCGTGACGCGCATGATGAGTTCGCTGCTCGACAGCGCGGTGTTTCCGGGTGTGCAGGGCGGTCCGTTGGAGCACGTGATCGCGGCCAAGGCGGTTGCCTTTGGCGAGGTGCTGCAGCCCGAGTGGAAAGAGTATGCGCTGCAGGTGCGCGCCAACGCCCGCGCGCTGGCGGCGGCACTGATAGAGCGTGGCTACAAGATTTGCAGCGGCGGCACCGACAACCACTGCATCCTGGTTGACTTGCGGCAGAACCTGCCCGAACTGACCGGCAAGGTAGCCGAGGCGGCGCTTGTGGCGGCCGACATCACGGCCAACAAGAATATGGTGCCCTTTGATGACCGCAGCGCGTTCCAGACGAGCGGCTTGAGGCTCGGTACGCCGGCAATAACCACCCGTGGATTGAAAGAGGACGCGATGCCCGAGATTGCTGCGCTGATTGACCGCGTGCTACACGCGCCCGAGGACGAGGCGGTGATTGCGGCCGTGCGTGGCGAGGTGAACGCGATGATGGCCGAGCGGCCGATGTTCGCCTGGTAAATTGCAAAACGGCGAGGCCGCTTTGCACACCACTCTTTATAATGGATTAACACTTGGAGGGGACGTCCCCTTCAAGTGTTATTTGCCATAGGCCGAGCCGAGGATGGTCCAGGAGCCGATGAGGATGAGCAGGGAATAGGAGTTGAGTTTGTTGGTGCGTTCGCTGTACTTTTGGGCGAGGGCCGGGAAGCCGTCGCGATAGTAAGAGTCGACCTTGTAACTGCAATAGAGGCTGTAGATTGCTGTTGGCAGCGAGAAGACCGAGCAG
Source organism: Muribaculaceae bacterium (assembly GCA_017454355.1). Classification (GTDB taxonomy): domain Bacteria; phylum Bacteroidota; class Bacteroidia; order Bacteroidales; family Muribaculaceae; genus Sodaliphilus. The sequence continues at coordinate 32,277 of JAFTDD010000055.1, read as the reverse complement.
CAAACTAATGAGGCGAACAGCATTGTGAAGCAGGCCTTGCGGTAGTTGTCGGGCTGGGTGTTGCCGAATGGTTGTCGCGGTTGCGGTTGCTGTTGCCATTGGTTCGGCTGGGGTTGCTGTTGCCATTGCTGCGGTTGCGGCTGTGGCTGCGGCTGTGGTTGTCGTTGTCGCCGCTGCCGCTGCTTGGGCTGTGGCTGCGGTTGTTGCGGCTGTGGTTGTGGCTGTGAGCGGACGATAACAAGGCCGTTGCGGTGGGCCGCGGCGTTGATGAGGCTCTGGGCACGGCCGGCGTCGATGCCTGCCGCGCGACATTCGTCAAGGAGGATATCGTTTTGCTCGGCGAGGATTACTTTGTTGGCGCTGAGGGCGAGACGGCTGATTTTCTCATCAACGCCGGCGAAACGCTGTTGCAGTAGTGACTTGTCGTATCGCTGTCGCTGCGCCGGGTCGAGCAGCAAGGTGCCGCAGAAGCCCAGCAGGTCGACCATAGCGACCTTGCGGTCGTTGTTGGCTCGCGGTGACCACTCGGTGTAGAGGCGCTGATGGGCGGCGCGGATTGTGGCGTCACTTGCGCTGTCGTTCACGCCGAGCAGGTCGTAGAGGTCGCGGTGTCCGACGGTTGCCAGATGGCCGGTGATGCGTGTCCACAAGGCGTTGTCGAGCGGTTGGACGTTGTCGTCGGCGGGTGATGTGGACTCCGACGGTGCGGAGTCCTGCTTGACGCCGAGGATGGTGAGGATGTCGACGTCCGAGAGCATGTCGTACTTCTCGTCGAGGTCGTGGAGCACCTTTGGGTCGATGGTTCCGCCGGGGGCGTAGAAAGCGCCGTCGCGCTTCACCTCGTTGGCTTGGCGAGTGCGCTCGGCCTGCATCATTGTGGCGTAGGCGCGGGCGTGGGTGGCGAGCAGGGTGTCGCCCTGTCCGCTCTTGATGGCGTTGTCAACGCGTTTGAAGTCGGCGAGTTCGGCCTTCTGGTTGGCGGTGAGGTAGTTGATGCGACGATTGAGGTCGCGCACCCGTGCTGTGACGGCTGTGGCGACCTGCGCGGCGTTATATCCCTTGATGGGGTTGATGCCGAGAGCGATAAAGACGTTAAACGTCGGGTTGTCTATTGTCATGATAAAAGGTTTAGAGGTTGAGGGTTGAGAGGTTGAGCCATTTGCTAACGCAAATGGGAAGAAATGTATTATCCTCGAGCGCTTGTAGGGGCAGAATTATTCTGCCCACTTTGAGGCTCAACCGCTCAACTTCTCAACCTCTAAACCATAAACCTTTCAATTTTGTTACTGCAGCCCTTGGGTGTAGGTATTGATATATTGCTCGATGACGGGCGACATGGTGTGGCCATAGTAACCACCCACTCCCAGACCAAGCAGCATGATGATGGCGGTGATGATGGCCATCATGCGCGCGGTGTCGCTGTAGGAGATCGCCTGATTGATGGCGCCGTACTTGATGGCGGTGGCCGTCTTGTTGCTGTAGATGACGCCGATGATTGCCGAGATGAGCGCGAAGATGTTGCCGCAACAGCAGCAGAAGATGTTGAAGAGCAATAGCATCATGTTGAGGCTCTTGTAGTCGTTTGGCGGCTCGACGCCGAAGCTGGCAGGCTGCTGAGGGAAACCTTGCGGCTGCTGTGGCTGGTAGTACTGCGGCTGCTGGTAGTACTGTGGCTGTGGCTGTTGCGGCTGGTAGTACTGCGGCTGCGGCTGTTGCGGCTGGTAGTACTGCGGTTGTGGCTGCGGCTGCGGTTGCGGCTGTTGTTGCCGTTGCGCGTTGATAACGGCCATCACCTCGGGTACGTCCATCGCGTGCTGCCACTGCGTCATGCCCTTGGCCCAAACGAGCGAGTTGACGGTGAGCCCGTGCTGGAGAAGTTCCTGTGGCTCAAATGGTCCGGCCGGTTTGCCGTTCTCAGAGATGAAGTACTGCATAATTGGTTGGATGAAAGGTTGAGGGGGTGAGGGGTTGAGTGGTTGAGAGGTTGAGCCTCGAAGTGGGCAGAATAATTCTGCCCCTACAAGCGCTCGGGATAATACATTTTCCCCATTTGCGTTAGCAAATGGGGAAACCTCTCAACGCTCAACCTCTCAACTGTTCACAGACGGCTTGGCGGATTTGCTCCATCTGTTCCGGCGGGAGTTGCTGCTTGTGGGCAAAATCCATATCGCCCTCCTTGTTGAGTGGCACGAGGTGGATGTGGGCATGGGGCACCTCAAGGCCGATGACGGCGATGCCGATGCGGCGGCACGGCACGGCTTGCTCAAGCGCGGCGGCGACACGGCGGGCAAAGGCCCAGAGGCCGGCGTACTCGTCGGGAGTGAGGTCAAAGATGTAACTCACCTCACGCTTGGGGATGACCAGAGTGTGGCCCGGGGCGACGGGGTTGATGTCGAGGAAGGCGTAGTAGTTCTCGTCCTCGGCAATCTTGTAACTGGGGATTTCGCCGGCCACGATTTTGCTGAATATCGTCATTGCTGTATCTTTTTTTGAACATGAGTTTCGCGTCTATTTTCGTCTATAACAACGTCTATTTTCGTCAATTTTTTACTTTTGACGTGAATAGACGTTGTCATAGACGTGAATTGACGCTAACCTCTAAAAAATGCTTAATCGAGAGGAGATTAGACGGCGATATTGAGGATCTCAAACTTCATCACTCCGGCGGGAACCTTGACATCTACCACGTCGCCCACCTTGTGTCCGAGCAGGCCCTTGGCGATGGGTGTTGTGATTGAGATTTTGCCCTCTCGCAGGTTTGACTCGGTTTCGGTGACGAGGGTGTAGGTCATCTGTGCGCCGTTGCCCACGTTCTTGATGGTGACGCGTGTGAGGAGTTGGACCTCGTCGGTGTTGACTTTGCTCTCGTCGATAATGCGTGCGCCGGCCACGATTGCGCGCAGTTGGGCAATCTTGGCCTCGAGCAGACCCTGGCGCTCCTTAGCGGCATCATACTCTGCGTTCTCGCTCAGGTCGCCCTTGTCGCGAGCCTCTGATATAGCGCGTATTACGTCCGGTCGCTCAACGTTCTCCAAGTGGGCCAGTTCTTCCATCTTCTTGTTGTAGCCCTCCTGAGTCATGTAGATAATAGCCATGGTAGTATTGCTGTTAGAAAGTTAGTAATCGTGTTGAGAAAATATCAAAAAATTGAAGAACCCCATCGTGATAGACGTGAGATCCCCCGAGCAGTTGTTATTGAAATGCGGTGCAAAATTACGTTGTTTTTTTTTAATGGCAAAACTGCACTACCAAAGAAGATAAGTTTTTTCAAGAAAATTAACGCTTATGAAATAAGATGTAATATATCTGTAATAAATAAACACCTCGATAAGAAATATTTTGTGGAATGGTGCCAAATTGTTAACTTTGCAGAGTTAAATTCAAAAAAATGTAAGATAAATGTCACGAATGCCATTAATGCGCTTGACAGGCGTGTTGCTCGCCGCTTTGCTGATATTCGGTGTGTTGTCGATTTTGTGGTGTGACGGAGTGCCTCTATGGGGCGACGCGTCATTGAAGACGTGTGGCCTGGGTCGCTTGTTTGCGTCTGATTCCCCGTCAGACACAACTGCAATCTCCACGGTCGCTGCCGTTGACAGTGCCGCCGCCGCGCCTGCCGCACCCGCCGCGGCACGACCGGCGCAGCCCGACACGACGGCGAAGACAATCCTGTTTGTCGGCGACTCGATGCTCGACGGGTTGCAGCCGCGCATGGCGGCCTATGCCGAGCATAACGGCCACAAACTATACGGCGTGCGCTGGTACAGCAGCACGACGCAGGTGTGGGGCTCCAGCCAACGGTTGGCCGGCTTTATCAAGCAGTATAAGCCCGACTATGTGATTGTTTGCCTGGGAGCAAACGAACTGTTTGTGAGAGACATCAAGGAGAAGCGGCAGCGTTATCTCGACGAGATGTTGCGCCAGATTGGCTCGCTGCCGATGGTGTGGATTGGTCCGCCAAACTGGAAGGCCGACACCGGCATCAACGAGATGCTGGAGGCGACGTTGCCGCGCGGGACGTTCTACTTGAGCAAGAACGACAAGTTTGAGCGTGGCAAGGACGGCGCGCATCCCACGCGCGAGAGTGCGGCGCAGTGGTGTGACCGCGTGTGCCGTTGGATTGTGGCCGAGAGTGCCCATCCCATCCGGCTCGATTTGCCCAAGAAGAAGTATGCCAACAGCACCAAGACCGACATCTTGCAGCCCAACGAGAAGTAAAGATTATGGATTTTGAATTTATAACACCCGGACAGCCGCTGATGATGTCGAGCGGTGCGTTTTGGCTGGTGATGATAGTTTTCCTGCCGGCGCTGGCATTGGTGGGGCGCCGTCGGCGGCTGATGACGGTGTGGGTGACGGCGGTGAGTGTGCTGATGGCCATCAAGGGCAGCGGCGCGCTGGCGATGCTGATGCTGCTCACGGCGGCGATGGACTGGATGACGGCCCACGCGATGTCAAAGACTGACGACCCGGTCCGCAAGCGTGTGATGTTGTGGACGAGTATCGCGTGCTCGGTGGGCTTGCTGGCTTACTTCAAATACGCTAACTTCGCTTTGGCGACATGGCACGACATTGTGGGCGGCAATTTCTCGCCGCTGGACTTGGTGTTGCCGGTGGGCATCTCGTTCTACACGTTCCGCACGATAAGTTATGTGGTGGACGTGTACAAGGGCAAGATGCAGCCTGTTGACAGTCTGCTGGACTATGTGTTTTATCTGACGTTCTTTCCGTGTATGGTCGCCGGCCCGATTGTGAGGGCACGCGACTTCATGCCGCAGTTGGAGCAATGGCGTCCGGCCGTGGAGCGCGACGTGTGGGACGGCGTGTGGCAGTTCCTCGTGGGCTTGGTGAAGAAGGCTGTCGTGGCCGATTATATAGCGCAGTACACGGCAATTGTGTACGGCAACACAACAGGCTATAGCGGTGTGGAACTGCTGGTGGCCGTGGTGGGCTATGCGGTGCAAATCTATATGGACTTCTCGGGCTATAGCGACATGGCTATCGGCTTGGGACGCGTGATGGGGTTTGACCTGGGTGTGAACTTCGATTTGCCTTACCGGTCAAGGAATGTGACCGAGTTCTGGCGCCGGTGGCACATCTCGTTGTCGTTCTGGCTGCGTGACTATATCTACATTTCCTTAGGCGGTAACCGCAAGGGCAAGGCGCGCCAGCACTTGAACCTGTTGGCGACGATGCTCGTGGGCGGACTGTGGCATGGCGCGAGTTGGAACTTTGTGCTCTGGGGAGCGGGTCACGGCGTGGCGCTGTGTGTTCACAAACTGCTGATGCCCAGGCTTAAGGCGATTGAAGACACGCGATGGGTGACCGTGGCGAGTGTGGTGGCGACGTGTGTTGTGGTTGCGGTGCTGTGGGTGCCGTTTGCCACGGCCGATATGGCCACTGCCGGTGACGTGCTGGGCGGTGTGTTCAGTCGTTGGGACTGGGCCTATATTCCTGTGATGGCGAGTGTGAGGCCGCTATTGCTGACGGTGATTGTGCTTGCCATTGCGAGTCACTATATGCCGGTGAGGTGGCTGGAAGCGGCCAAGGGGTGGTTTGTCGAGGCTCGGTGGTGGTGGCGTCTGGCGGTGATCGTGGCAGTGGTGCAACTGGTGTTGCAGTTTGCCGGCGAAGACGTGCAACCGTTCCTCTACGCCTCATTCTGAGAGTAAGTTTAAATAAACACGAATTACCATAAATTATCCATGAATTATTTTTTCTCCCGTGAATTTCCGTGAATTCTCGTGAATTTTTTATTTCACAAAAAATGGTTGTGTATTGCAAGACGAAGTCTTGTACTCATCATCAAGATTATTTATTCACGGATATTCACGTTAATTCACGGGAGGCTTAAATTAATGGATAATTTTATCTTTGCTAAGCAAGATGGCGGCGAGTTTGATACAGATTGAGGGGGTGGCGCGGCGTTATGGAGCCGATGTGCTGTTTGAGGATTTGAGCCTGGACATCGCCGAAGGCGACAAGATTGGACTTATCGCGAAAAACGGCACCGGCAAGAGTTCGCTGCTCGACATCGTGGCCGGCGTTGGGCCTCCGGACGATGGCTCGGTGGTGTGGCGTGGCGACCTGCGTGTGGGTTATCTGCCGCAGTCGCCGCGCTTCGAGGGGTCGCTGACGGTGCTTGAGGCGTCCACCGGTGGTGACAAGGCGCCTGAGCAGGCGTGCCGTGAGTTCTTGACGCGCCTCAAAATAACGGACCTGTCGCAGCCTGTCGGACAACTGAGCGGTGGCCAGGTGAAGCGTGTGGCGCTGGCGGGCATTCTGGCTCGCGAGCCGCAAGTGCTGATACTCGATGAGCCGACCAACCATCTTGACATCGACATTATCGAGTGGATGGAGGGGTGGCTCAAGCGGCCGTCACTCACGCTGCTGATGGTGACTCACGACCGCTACTTCCTTGACAACGTGTGCAACCGCATTGTGGAACTGGACCAGCGGCGCCTCTATGCCTACGAGGGCAACTATGCCCGATACCTTGAGCGGCGCGCCGAGCGGCTTGAGGCCGTGAGTGTGGCGGTGGAGCGTGCGCGCAACCTATTGCGCACCGAACTGGAGTGGATGCGTCGCCAGCCGCAGGCGCGCGCCCACAAGGCGCAGTACCGCATTGACGCGTTCTATGACCTGCAGGAGCGTGCAAACGTGCGCCGCGAGGGTGACGAGGACGTGCGGCTCGAGGTGGGCAAGGCGGCCTATCTGGGCAACAAGATATTCACGGCCCACGACGTGTGCTTCTCTTATGGCGACAAGGTGATTGTCAACCACTTGAATTACACGTTTGCACGCTATGAGAAACTGGGCATTGTGGGTGACAACGGCGTGGGCAAGACAACGTTGCTGCGGCTGTTGCTTGGCGAACTGCAACCCACCGCCGGCCGGTTTGAGGTGGGGCAGACGGTGCGCTGGGGCTATTACAGCCAGCAGGGAATGGAGTTCAAGCCCGGCAAACGGGTGATTGACGCGGTGAGCGACGTGGCCGAGGAGGTGTACTTTGATGAGAAGACCCACTACACGGCCTCGCAGTTGCTGAATCTGTTCCTCTTTGACGCACGCGACCAGCAGAAGTTTATCGAGACGCTGAGTGGCGGCGAGCGTAGGCGGCTGTGCCTGGCGGTGACGCTGATGGGCAAACCCAACTTTCTGGTGCTTGACGAGCCGACCAACGATTTGGATATTCAGACGCTTGAGGTGCTCGAGCAATATCTGGCCTCGTTCAAGGGGTGTGTGATTATCGTGAGTCACGACCGCTTTTTTATGGATCGCACGGTGGACCACACATTTGTGATGCTGGGCGATGGCGTGATAAAGGATTTCCCGGGCAACTACAGCGAGTATCGCGCCTGGCAGCGGGCCCATTCTGTAGGGCCTGGCCTTGGCCTGGCCGATTCCCGCGCGGCCGCGCCTCGGCAGCGTTACCGCGCCGAACAGCCACGCCGGCTCACCTACAAGGAGAAGCGGGAGTTGGAGACGCTGACGGCCGAGATTGAGGCTCTCACCGCCGAGAAGGAGAGCCTTGACGCGCGCTTTGCCTCAGGCGAGCCGCTGCCCGACGCCGACGCGCTGGCGCGCCGCTACGCCGAACTGCAGACCCTGCTCGACGAGAAAGAGACCCGCTGGCTCGAACTCAGCGACATCTGATATTGAACATGAATTACCATAAATTTATGTCTCCCGTGAATTAACGTGAATTTTCGTAAATACTTTATTTCACAAAAAATGGTTGTGTATTTCAAGACGAAGTCTTGTACTCATCATCAAGATTATTTATTCACGGGAATTCACGTTAATTCACGGGAGATATAAAGATATAGATAGACGTAAATAGACGTAAATAGACGAGAGGTTAGGGATTGCTCAGGGCCAGGATTCTTTCCAGGATGGTGTTGACGTCGCCCACGTCGACGACTCCGTCGCCGTTCACGTCAAGCGTCAGCGTCGTGCCGCCCGTGGCGAGGATGTCGTCGAGCACGGTGTTCACGTCGCCCACGTCAACCGCGCCGTCGTGGTTCACGTCGGGGAATGCCGGATCCAGTTTGTCCACAACATCGGCGATGATATTCGTGAACTGTTTCCAATAAGTCGCTGCGTGGTAGGCCTCGGCATACTGCTCCCTGACGTGTAACTTCGCTCCGCTGAAGTGGGCGTCGGTGAACGTGCGGAATTTGACCTCTGCGGGCTCTCCCTTGGCGACAATCTCGGTGAGGTTGTCGCAGTAGTTGAACGCGTAGGTGCCGATGGTCCGCACCGTGGCGGGGATGGTGAGCGAGGCCATGCCGCAACCGATAAACGCATAACTCTTCACGGTTTCCATCGTTGACGGAATCTCCAGATCTGTCACTTTCTCGCCATTGAGGTATAGGTGATGGGCGTAAAAGAGCGGGTTGCTCCTTGTCGTGCCGAAGTCAATGCCGCACCACGCCTCGAGGTCGCTGATGTGGACACGTGTCAAGCCCGTGCAGACATTGAATGCGTCGGAATTGATTGTTTTCACCGATGGGGAATGGTGACGCTCAACAAGTTCTCGCAGTAATTGAAAGCGTATTTATTGATGGTGGTGACGGTGTTGGGGATGATGAGGTCGGTAACCTTCGCGCCGTTGAGATACAGGTCTGTGGCAAAACGGAGGGGATTGCTGATGTAGGAAGCGAATTCAATGCCGCACCACTTGGCGAGGTCGCTGATGTTGACCCGTGTCAAGCCAGTGCATCCCGAAAACGCATCATAGCCGATGGTGGTCACCGACGCGGGGATGGTCACGCTCTTCAAGCAGGTGGCGTTAGAAAAGGCGAACTTCTTGATTTCGGTCACCGTGGCGGGAATGGTGAGGTCGGTCACCAGAGCGTCGTTGAGATAGAGGTTTTTGGCATGATACAAAGGGTTGCCGAGAGGGTTGCCGGCATTGAGGCCGAAGACGATGCCGCACCACTTGGCGAGGTCGCTGATGTTGACCCGTGACAAGCCTGTGCATTTGTTGAAGCAGTAATACCCTATCTGGGTCACGCCGGTGCCGATGGTGACGGTTTTCAAACTGGTCATGTCGTAGCACAGGTAGTCGGGAATGCTCTTAACCGTGTTGCCGAAGATGAACGTGGAGATGCTTGTCGAGCCGGTGAACGGCGTGTCGCTTGACGTGAAGTCGGCGCAGTTGGCGGCATTCCAGTAGACTGTTGCGAGGCTGGTGCAGTTGGCAAAGGCGTTCTTGCCAACCGTCGTCACCGAGGCGGGAATGGTCAACGTGGTGAGCCCCTGGAGGTAGTAGCACATATAGGGGCAGATTTTTGTCACGCTGCCGGCAAACGAGATTGTCTGGATGCCATCCAAACCGTTGAACGGCTGGAAACGATATTCTGTATAGAATGGCGAGTTCCATACAACCTTCTTCAGTCCGGTGCAGCCGGTGAACATACCGCTGCCGCTGAAACTGGTCACCGTCTTGGGGACGGTGAGTTCGGTGATTGACGTGCAGTTGTAGAACGTGTAGTTCTTGACGACGGTGACATTCGGGATGGTCAGACTGGTAACCAAGGTGCCGTTGACGTACAGTTTCTTGGCGTAATACAGCGGGTTGCTCTTTGCCGTGCTGAAGTCGATGCCGCACCATGCGGCGAGGTTGGTGATGTTGACCTTGGTCAGTGCCGTGCATTCATCGAAGGCGTTATCTTTGACGGTCTTCAGTCCGGTGCATGCAGTCACCTCCGTCAATGCTTTGCAATTTTTGAACGCTTCTTCGCCGATTTCGGTCAACGAGTTGGGGAGAGTCACCGATTTCAGGTTTTCGGTATAACGGCATAAGGCGGCGGGAATCCTCGTCACGGTTGTGCCGAATTGAAGCGTGGTGAGTTTCGGGCAACTGTAGAATCTGCCCCAGGAACTCTCATTGTCCTTGCAGTTTGTCGCGTTCTAGATCACCTTGGTCAGGTTGGCGCAATTCTGAAAAGCATAATTACCCACTGTCGTCACCGCTGCGGGAATGGTCACGCTTGTCAGCCCGGTGTCATCAAAGGCGTATGTGCCGATTTCGGTCACCGTGGCGGGAATGGTCACCGATGTCAAGGCCGTCAGGTGGCGACACAATGAAGTGGGAATCCTCTTGATGTTGCTGGCAAAGGTTATTGTCTTGAGTTTTTGGCAACTACCAAATGGCGAGAACCCGTTGGGCGTGTCCTGACAATTAACCGCATTCCAGTTGACTGTAGTCAAGTTGTAGCAACTCTGGAACGCGTCTCTGCCGATTGCGGTGACCGTGGCGGGGATGGTCACCGTGGTCAAGCCGGTGAGGCCGTAGCAAAGGTAATTTGGGATTGAGGTCACATTGTTGCCGAACACAAACGACTTGATGTTTGTGCAATTCAGAAAATGGCACGGGCTTGCGGCGTTGTTATCGACAGGTCCGAAGTTGGGCGCGTTCCATACCACCTTGGCCATTCCGGTACATGCGTAGAATGAATGATGACCCAACGATTTCAACGTGGCGGGGATGGTCACCTCGGTCAAGCCGGTGCACTCGCTGAACGCGAAGGCTTCTATCGCTGTCAACGATGTGGGGAATGTGATCTTGGTCAAGCCGGTGCACTCGCTGAAGGCTGATTCGCCGATGGCTGTCACCGAATAGGTCTTGCTGCCGTTTTTCACGGTCGCGGGAATCGTGACGGCGCCGCTGGCCGACAGGTGGCTCACTACGCTCACGCTCTTGCCGTCGCTGTTGATGTTGTAGCACAGTACGCCCGACGAGAAGTCGTAGGCACTGGCGGTTGCCGACAGCATCGCCACTGCCAGCAACATCAGCAGGCAGCGGAAAATGGCCGATTTGTTTATCAAATGGTGTAACATGTTGGTAATGATAAATTTAAGATTAACACAGAAAGGCGCGTCACCCATGATGTGCCCAAATGCGGTCGCAAAGTTACGAATAATCCCCGGCATGTGCAACCAACCCGCACAAAACATGCGGCCGGCAAGTCGATGCTACACCTTTATATCAGTCGTCGAGCAACGAAAAGGTCATCGAGCGTGACGCAGTTGGCAAACACACCACTGTGAATGCCATTCGCCAGCCCTACTGTCGTGACAAGCGTATTGATCAATGCATGACGATAGCCCGTATGCTGCCTGTAGATGGCCATGCGTTCACGCAGTCGGTCGGCATATTGCTTAGTGACTACGAACTTCTCGGTGGAGAACTTCATTTCGCAGAGGTGCGTCATACGGTCAGCCCGCTCAATAACCAAGTCAATTTGCGCCTTGTCTTCACCGGAATTGCGCCATGCAGACGCTGTTGTGCGTATGCCAATTATTCCGAGAGCCTGCTTGATCTGATTGATGTGCTGCATGCATACCAGTTCAAAAGTAGTGCCCTGCCACACCATCACGTCTCTATCATTGGCACGATACACCCAATATTGCTCGCCAAGTGTGTTGATACCCTCTATAAACTTATAATAGAACAAGGTGTAGAAATCCGTCAGACGATAGATGCTGTTAGAAGTCTTCTTGCCTGACTGTTGATAGGAGGTTATGAAGTCGCACGCCTCGAGATTGGCAAGACGTTGTGTGATGCCACCTCCACTATTGAGTTTCAGCAATTTTAAAATCTCCTGCCGCGTCAAACCTTCGGGGTGCGCGGCCAGCAACTTGACAATATCCACATATTTTGCGGCATCGTTAAATAACACATTGTACAGCTCACTGAATTCACCACTTAGCCTGCTTGTGCTGTCAAAGAACAAATTATCGATGTTTTGCTCCAGGCTCTTGTTGGGGGCAAGCAAACTGAGGTAGTAAGGTATCCCGCCAACGGTCATATAACACTGCACAATCTGGTAACGGTCCCATTCGCATCCCATCGCTCGCAAGTATTGTTCGCATTCGTGAAGAGAGAACGGCCGCAAGCGTATGCGTGATGTTATACGTCCGTGCAGACCTCCCTGGTTCTCAACCAGGTGGTTGTTCATCCAAGATGTCGCTGAACCACATGCCACCAGCATTATGTCTCCTCTTAAGGCAGCCCATGTGTTCCAAAAGTCCTCCAATGCCGACACGAACTGATTGCCACGCTTGTCAATCCACGGCATCTCGTCTATGAAAATGACTTTCTTGCCTGATGGAGCGGATTCCAATAGTCGCTGTATGGCATCAAAAGCGTCATACCAATTGTTAAGGGTGGGAACGTCGCCATTGTCGAGTCCACAGTTGGCGAGTGTCATTGCAAATCGCATCAATTCACGTTCGGTTGGCGCCGTGTGTGAACCTGTGAATGAAAAGGTGAGCCTGTTGCCGAGCACATTATTGACAAGGTATGTCTTGCCGATGCGTCGGCGTCCGTAAATAATCACGAACTCCGAACGATTGGAGTTGAGACATCGCAACAGTTCGTCACGTTCCGCCTGTCGTCCGAAAAAGTCTGCCATAGCGTATTATCAATTATATTATTTGACAGAGCAAAGATACAACTTTTTTATGAATTTTGGCAGGAAAAATGCCTAAATTCTGCCAAAATACATAATTTTTACTCGATTTTGGCGGAAAACCGGCCGTAATTCTGCCAAAACACGTATTTTTAACCCCGTTTTGGCAGAGATTTTTTTAGATAAAGGACATAAGATACATGATGAATGAGTCCACTGTAGAAAGTCGCTGATTACTTAAACACGAATTACCATAAATTATCCATAAATTTTAGACAGGAGAACAAGAAGATTTTCAAGACAAAAGCGTTAACTATTGCCGTCTTTTTCCTCTTGTTCTCCTGTCTTTAGTTCTTATGTATTTGTGTCTAAAAAAGCGGGCAGGGGGTTAGAGGGCGATGGCGGCCTCGAGGGCGAGGCGCATCATGTTGCGGAAGGAGTTCTGGCGGTCTTCGGCGCTGAGTTCGATTTTGCTGACAAAGGAGTCGCTGATGGTAAGCAGGCAGGCGGCGTTCTTGCCGAGCACGTTGGCGTTTTGGAAAAGGGCGAAACTTTCCATCTCGACACACTCGACGCCGGTGCGGGCCACGGTGTCCTGCCATGTCTCTTTGTTAGGTCCGCCGTAGAAGACGTCGCTGCTGTGCACCTTGCACGGTGTACACTTGATGCCGAGTTCGGCGGCCTTGGCGAGAATTACGTCGTTGATGTGGGCGCTGGGCAGCAGTTCGTGGGTGTCGTCGCCGTTGTGCACCAGGGCGTAGGAAGAGTCGCTGTAGGCCGAACTGGCCACGACGACGTCCTGCACCTCGAGGCGCGGCACATAACTGCCGGCGCTGCCGATGCGGATGATGTTCTCCACGCCATAGAAGGCATAAAGTTCGTGGCTGTAGATGCCAATGCTAGGTTGGCCCATGCCGCTGGCCATGATGGAGATGGGCTTGCCGTGGTAGGTGCCGGTGAAGCCAAACATGTTGCGCACGCTGGTGACCAAGGCGTAGTCGTCGAGGAAGTTCTCTGCTACAAATTGAGCGCGCAGGGGGTCGCCGGGCATAAGCACGGTCTTGGCGAAGGCGCCTTCGGGCGCCGAAATGTGGGGAGTTGCCATAGTTTTGTAAGGTTATTTAGTTGTTAGAATTTATGCAAAGATAGCAATTTTTTTTCGGAAGAGCAAAACTTAAAGACAATAAGGTCAATATCTCCTCTCGATTAAGCATTTTTTAGAGGTTAGCGTCAATTCACGTCTATGACAACGTCTATTCACGTCAAAAGTAAAAAATTGACGAAAATAGACGTTGTTATAGACGAAAATAGACGCGAAACTCATGTTCAAAAAAGATACAGCAAGACAAATTAATTTCTAAAGATGGTGTCGTGGTTGGTATCACATGCACAATCTAAGGAATTTTTGTCGAGGTGGCTAAATATTCGATTAAGAGAGGTGATATGTCGCGAAAAATGATTATCTTTGTAAAAGTGTTTGATTAGAGAGTTGATTCAATTATGGGTTCAGAATATCGACCACCATTCACCGTGTCAACGGCTGCCATTAACCTGATTGCTGAGATTTCGGGTTTGATTGAGCGTTATGTAATCAGGCTTGAGCAGGCGGATGGTCTAAAGTTGCGCAAGGCTAACCGTATCAAGACTATCTATAGCTCACTTGCAATCGAGGGCAATACTCTGAGCGAAGATGAGGTGAGAGACGTAATCAATGGTAAGACTGTGATTGCTCCAATGCGCCAGTTGCAAGAGGTGCGCAATGCGATACGCGCCTACGATCTATACCCCAAGTTAGATGCTTTTAAGGAGAAAGACTTGCTAAAGGCTCACAGCGTGATGATGGAGGCTTTGGTGCCGGAGGCGGGTCACTACAGGTCACAAGGTGTGGGTGTGTTTGGAGAGCAAGGATTGGTACATATGGCTCCTCCTCACGCCATGGTGCCACAGTTGATGGGAAATCTGTTCGGATGGCTAAAGAATTCTGAGGATCACCTTTTAATCCGTTCTTGTGTTTTCCACTATGAGTTTGAATTTATTCATCCTTTCTTGGACGGCAACGGCCGAATGGGACGGTTGTGGCAGTCGCTGATTTTGGGAAAACTGAATCCTGTCTTTGAATTCTTGCCAGTCGAGAATATGGTACATGCAAATCAGCAACGTTACTATGACGCGATAATGCAGAGTGGCGCTTTGGCTGACTGTGGCCCGTTCATTGACTTTATGCTCGGCGAGATAAGTGCCTCGTTGAAGGCGCATCAAAAGAAGGATGTCGGTGTAAATGTCGGAATAAATGTCGGTATAAGCGAGCGTAAGGTGCTAGAAGCGATTGCTCGCGATGCTGCCGTGACGGCACGGCAGCTGTCGGCAATGCTGGGCGTTACTGAGCGGCAGTGTGAACGGTTGTTGGCCAAACTGAAGCGTGCCGGCATTATCCAACGCATTGGCCCCAACAAGGGTGGCTCGTGGCGCTTGACTGACACAAACAGTTAGCGGAAGGCGAAATAGACGGCGGCCACCAGGCAGGCAAAGGAGGCGGCGTGGTTCCAATGGAACTGCTCGCCCTTGAAGAGCAGCATGGCAAACACGGTGAACACCATTAGGGTGACGACCTCTTGAATGACCTTGAGTTGAACGAGGCTGAACGGGCCACCGGTGCCGCTATAGCCGAGGCGGTTGGCCGGAATCATGACGCTGTACTCAAAGAAGGCGAGAGCCCAACTGAGGAGGATGACGACGATAAGTGGCGGGTCGTTGAGGACTTTCATGTCCTGGAGTTTGAGGTTGCCATACCATGCGCACGTCATGAAGATGTTGCTCACCACGAGCATGAGGATTGTCGTTATTGCTTTGACTGTCATTT
Source organism: Muribaculaceae bacterium (assembly GCA_017454355.1). Lineage (GTDB taxonomy): Bacteria > Bacteroidota > Bacteroidia > Bacteroidales > Muribaculaceae > Sodaliphilus. The sequence continues at coordinate 16,995 of JAFTDD010000055.1, read as the reverse complement.
TTCTGTTATTTGTTGTGTAACGGTTTGAGGCGGTCCGGGTCGCCCACAATCCAGAGGATGTCGCCCGGGCGGAAGTCGAGTTCGGGTGTCGGTTGGAGGTATTCGGCGTCGGTGTCGGGGGTGTTGTCTGTGTCGCGTTCAACGGCGACGAGCAGTGCGCCGTAGTCTTCTCGCAGCCTGGCGTCTCGCAGGAGTTTGCCCACAATGGGAGATCCGTCCGGGAGTTCAAAGTGGATAAACTTGGCCTCGCCGGCGCTGGCGGCGGGCACGGCTTCGGCCTCGACGAGCGGCAGAAATGCCATGATTTGGTCGTCGGTGCCGATAACGCCCAGGATGTCGCCCGGCAAGATGCGTGTGTCGCCGCTGGGCACGGGGTAGAGGGTGCCGTCGCGCTCGATATTCACCAGGTTGATGTTGAAGCGTCGCCGCAAGTCGGCTTTGCGCAGGCGCATGCCGATGAACTCGCAGCCATATCCCACGGTCATGTAAGCCAGATGGAGGTCGCTGACGAGGTTGTTGTCGCGTCCGGTGCGTCGGTTCTCGGTGACGTTGACGTTGCCCATAAAGCGCTGCTCGATGTTCTGGAGGCGTTGCTTGAGCACGGGTCTGAAAATGAACAGTCCGGCGAGGAAGACGCCGATAGAGACGAGGATGGCGATGTTGCCCGGGAAGATGCGTCCCATTGTGGCGAGGATAAAGCCGAGTGAGACGAGCATGCTGATGACTGTCATGACCACCATCGGCACGTAGGAGACCTTACCGCTGATGTTGACCAGGCGGTCCACCTCGTTGCGTCGCGCGCCGGCCGAGAAGATGGCGTAGAGGAACGGCGAGATGACAAACAGGGTGATGACGGCGCAGAGCGGTTCGCCCCATTTGTGCCCCAAATGCTGAACGATGACCGGCAGCAGATACTGGGTGATAGTCCAGATGGCAGCAACGGTGATGGAGCCGTAGATTGCCAGGCGTGAGAGGTATCGCTTGATGATTGTTCCCCAGATTTGCCGTGCCTCGCCGCGGTCGCCCTTGTCGGCACTGCGGCTGTATTTGTCAAGGGTGTCCTTGACGCGCTGAGGCAAGCGGGCGTTGACGAAGTTGTAGAACGGTTCGGCCGCTTTGATGAAATACTGAGTGGTGAAGATGGTGATAACGCTCACGCCCACGATGATTGGCAGGATGTCGTCGCTGAGCACGCCGCGCGCCTTGCCAAACTTGGCGATGATGAACGAGAACTCGCCGATTTGGGTGAGGGTGAAACCGGCTTCGATGGCGAGTTTGAGCGGTTGCCCGGTGACGAGCATGCCAAAGGTGCCAAAGATGATCATGCCCAGAATTACCACGACGGCCAGCAGGAGGATTGTGCTCCAGTTGGCCAGGATAACGCTGGGGTTGACCATCATGCCGATTGAGATGAAGAAGACGGCGGCAAAGAGGTCCTTGATTGGCGCGGTGATGCGCTCGATGCGTCTCACCTCAAATGTGCCGGCCAGGATTGAGCCCATGACAAATGCGCCAAGTTCGGCACTGCCGAATAGTTCGTCGGCGGTAAGAGCCATCATGAAGCAGAGGCCGATGACGAGGATGAGCATCGACTCGTCGCTGATGACACGCCGGAAGCGCTTGAAGATGCTGGGCATCAAGAAGATGCCCACGACAAACCAAATGATGAGGAAGAACGACAACTTGAGCACGCTGCCCACGATGCGGTGGCTGCTGACGTTGCCCTCGGCCACGCTGGAGAGAATGACGAGAAGCACGACGGCGACGAGGTCCTCGATGATGAGCACAGCAAACATGACGGGGACATAGCGGCGGTGCATCATCTTGAGGTCGGTGAGCGTCTTGAGGATGATTGATGTGGACGATGTGCAGAGCATTCCCCCGAGGAAGATGCTGTTGGTGTTGTCAAAGCCCATGATATAGTGCCCGACGCTGAAACCGAGCCCGAGCATGCCGCAGACCATAATCAGCGTGGTGACAAACGCTCCGCCGCCGGCCTGCAAGAGTTTCTTGAGGCTGAATTCCAGTCCGATGGAGAAGAGGAGGAAGATGACACCGATTTCTGCCCAGAACTCGATGTTCTCCTCGTTGACTATATTAGGCAGAAAAGAGAAGTAGGGGCTGGCCAGGAAGCCGGCGAGGATATATCCGAGCACCACCGGCAACTTCAGCCGGCGGAAGACGACGGTCGACACGGCCGCCAAAATAAGGATAAGAGCGAGGTCTTGTATTAAGTCAGTCATTTTATTAATTCATAATTCATAATGCATAATTCATAATTAGGCATTACTTGGTTGATTCTGAAAGGTGGTTTTAACGATAGATGTCAGTAACCGCAATAATTCACGACAGTCATTCAAGATGCTTATTGCCTGCTCTTCGGTTAAAATGCCTGTTTCCAGCATTAGTTCAAGCCAATATTCGGATTCGCTTGCCTCTTTGAGAGCCAAATTCATTTTCGATCCAAAGTCTGGGCGAGACTGGCCGCGGATTGCTTCCTTGACATTGGCTCCAACGCTTGTCCCAGATTTCAAAAGTTGGAGGTTTAGAACATAGTTAGCCCTTCTCTCTCTTAAATAGTCATATAATCTAATGCATCGGATGGCAAAAGCCTTGCTTTTGGCCGCAACTAAATTCTCATCAACCGTCTTCATGCGAATTCTGATTTCTAAAGGATAATTATGCATTATGCATTATGCATTATGAATTGTTTAAAGGTTGAGTTCGTTGGTGAGGGTTGCGCTGGCCAGGTCGAGGTGGTTGCTCATGTCGGCAAACATTGCCGAGGGGTCCATGGCGTCGCGCGTGCGCACCATAAAGTTGACGATGGTCTGCTTGGAGTCGTAGTCATATTTGACATACTCGTCGCTGGAGTGGACGCCGTGGGCCTTCATCACATCGCGTGCCGGTTGCAGGTCGGTGACGATGCCGTGTAGCCTGAGGCGGACGATTTTGGCCTCCCAAAGGAAGCCCACTCGCTGCTCGATGCGCTCGATGTTGACGAGGATAAAGATGATTAGCAGCGTGGCGATGACCGCGATAAGGTACATGCCGCAGCCCACCGCCAGGCCGATGCATGCCGCAATCCAAATGCCGGCGGCGGTGGTGAGACCGCGCACCGAGCCTTTCATCTGGATGATGGCGCCGGCGCCAAGGAAGCCCACACCGCTGATGACTTGCGCCGCCACGCGCCCAGGGTCGCCGTTCTTGACCATAAAGAATTCTTGAGGGATATATATCGAGATGAGCATTGCTAGGGTGGCGCCCATCGAGATGAGAGCGAAGGTGCGCAGGCCGGCGATTTGCCCCTTGCGGCGGCGTTCCAGGCCAATCAACGCGCCAAGCATGAGGCTGAGCAGCAACTTTGCCACGGCGTTAATCAGGGTGACGTCCTGCGAGACGAGTTGTTCAACGAAAGATTCCATTTGCTGAATAAAAAATGGTGATAGATGAAAAAAACGGCACAAAATTACTAAAAATCAACGGTAAATTAGTAATTTTGCACTGAAATTGACAATAATAGCATCAAATGTCACGAAATAAAGAACAACTGCAGGGCGTTACCCACCTTGGCGACAAGGACAATAACTACGGTCTTGACTATTCGCCGCAACTGTTGGAGGCTTTTGAGAACCTGCACCCCGATGAGGATTACTTGGTCAAACTTGACTGTCCGGAATTCACGTCACTGTGCCCGGTGACGGGTCAGCCTGACTTTGGCCGCATCATTATCCGTTATATCCCCGACAAACTGATGGTCGAGAGCAAGAGTTTGAAACTGTATCTGTTTAGTTTCCGCAACCACGGCGACTTTCATGAGGATTGTGTGAATATCATCATGAAAGATTTGCAGGCTTTGATGCGTCCCCGATACATTGAGGTTGAGGGTCGCTTTAACGCGCGTGGAGGCATCGCGATACATCCGTTTGCCAACCACGGCGACGAGGCCCATCAGGCGATGGTGCAGGCCCGGTTGCTGGCAATGTTCAGTTTGTAGCGCGTAGCATGTGGATGAAGTGGAATTATGAATTATGAATTATGCATTGTAACAAGGATGCGTTGATAGTAGTTTCGGGCGGAATGGACTCGGTGACGATGCTGCACGAGTTTGCCGACGAGATAGCGTTGGCGGTGACGTTTGACTACGGCTCGCTGCAGAACGCTCGCGAGATACCGTGCGCGGCCCGTCATTGTCGTGACCTGGGCATCCGTCACATCGTGGTGCCGCTGGGCTTCATGCGCGAGCACTTCAAGAGCGCGCTTTTGGAGAACGCCGAGGCGGTGCCTGATGGACGCTATGACGACGAGTCGATGCGCTCGACGGTGGTGCCGTTCCGCAACGGCATCATGCTGGCCATCGCGGCCGGTATGGCCGAGAGTAACGGCTTGCGCCGCGTGATGATTGCCAACCATAGCGGCGACCACGCGATCTACCCCGACTGCCGTCCGGCATTTGTCGAGGCGATGGGTGGCGCGATTGCCGCGGGCACCTACGAGGGCGTGACCCTGTTTGCGCCTTACACCGATATCGACAAGGCCGAGATAGCGCGCCACGGCAAGGCCTTGGGTATCGACTACTCAACCACCTACTCATGCTACAAGGGCGGCCAAACGCATTGTGGCACGTGTGGAACCTGCACCGAGCGGCGCGAAGCCCTCGCCGCCGCCGGCATCGATGACCCCACGGTTTATGAAGTACCCCATAACAATTAACAACCAATAAATACCAACTAAAAAAAGTTTTATGAAAAAGTTTTTGATTGCGGCCGTGCTGGTGGTGATGGGTGCCACGGCGATGGCTCAGGCTGTCGAGGACAGCAAGTTTACCGACAACTTCTCAATCACCCTCAAGGGTGGTGGCGTGTCGGCGATGAAGCACTACGCCTTCTTTGGCAACATGCGCGGTGCCGCCGGTATTGAGTTGCGCAAGCAAATCACTCCGGTGTTCGGCCTCGGTATTGAGGGCGAGTGGACCTTTGGCACGAGCAACTGGAACAAGCCCGGCTCGGTGTGGGGACCTTACAGTTGCAACATCGTTGACCACCAGTTGGTGGGCATGTTCGGTACGGTGAACATGATGAACCTGTTTGGCGGCTACAAAGGCACGCCGCGTCCCTTTGAACTCGAGGCGGTGCTCGGCGCCGGCTGGTGGCATGGCTACAAGCACGGTGACTGTGGCTGGATGCCGGCCGAGAACTCGTGGTACACCCGCGTGGGCTTGAACTTCAACGTGAACTTTGGCAGCGCCAAGCAGTGGACGGCCGCCTTCAAGCCGGGTATCGTGTGGGACATGAACGGCAGCGCCAACGATGTTGACCGCAAGGCGAGCAAGAGCAACCACAGCGCTTTCAACGCCAACCACGCGATGGTTGAGTTGCAGTTGGGTATCACCTATCACTTCAAGAACAGCAACGGCACCCACCACTTCGCTCTTGTTGAGCGCGGTGTGCCCCAGGCCGAGTTTGACGCATTGAACAAGCGTGTGAACGAGTTGCGCGGCGCTTTGGAAGAGGTGTCGGCCCAGAGTGCCGACTTGATGGCTCAGGCCCGTCGCGACCTGGATGCCGCCAACGCCAAGAACGCTCAGTTGCAGAAGGATCTCGATGACTGCATGAGCCGTCCGGTTAACCCGCTGCTGATTGACAACAGCATGGAGTCGATTGAGACCAACGTGTTCTTCGCTCAGGGCAAGAGCGTCGTGACTGCCGCTCAGATGCCGAATGTGGAGCGCGTGGCTACGTTCTTGAAGAACCACAAGGACGCCACCGTGAAGATTCGCGGTTACGCTTCGCCCGAGGGCAGCAAGGAGATTAACGAGCGCATCGCCCGCCAGCGTGCCGAGGCCGTGCGTGACCTGCTGGTGAAGAAGTACAAGATTTCGGCGAGCCGCATCGAAGCCGAGGGTATGGGTGTTGGCGACATGTTCAGCGAGCCCGACTGGAACCGCGTGAGCGTGTGCTACATTATTGCTCCGAAGGCTAAGTAACCTTGTTTTCTAACATGAATGTCCATATAATATCCATTAAGTACTGATTACACAGGCAATTAATGGTTATTATATGGGCATTTTATGTTTCACTAGAAAGACGCAATTATTCTGACGATTAATTTTTTTTGAAAAAAGTTGCGAAAAAATTTGGTCATGTCAAAAAAAGGCAGTACCTTTGCACTCGCAATTCGGGGCATTAGCTCATCTGGTAGAGCGCAACACTGGCAGTGTTGAGGTAAGCGGTTCGAGTCCGCTATGCTCCACACAACGGACCGCCCCACGTGTGAGGCGGTTCGTTATTTATTTTAATCTTCGTACTTTGTACTTTGTACTTAATTTGGGGCATTAGCTCATCTGGTAGAGCGCTACATTCGCATTGTAGAGGTAGGCGGTTCGAGTCCGCTATGCTCCACGCGGCGAGACGACCCGTGACTTGCTCAACAGCAGTCGCGGGTCGTCTATTTTTATGGCGTGCAGAATGTGCTCACGATGAACGACTTGTTTGCGCAGGGGTAAAAGCGAAACTTGGCTATAAGTCATTTTTTGGAGGACTTATAGCCAAGTTTCGCTTTTTTTTATTATTTTTGCAGCATCAAACTAAGAATTGTTTATGATTGGACGTGATTTAGAGCAACAGTTGTTGCATGATGCCTATTCCTCGACACAGTCGGAGTTTGTTGCCGTTTATGGCCGTCGGCGTGTGGGCAAGACCTATCTTGTGAGAGAAACGTTGGGTGCAAAGTTCACGTTCTCTCATGCGGGCCTTGCCAATGCCGACCGAAAGAGCCAGTTAGCGGCGTGGTGTGACTCGCTCAAGGATTACGGACTAAAAGAGTTGCCGAGCGTACAGACGTGGATTGATGCCTTTAGTGCTTTGAAAGAGGTTGTCCGTCGCAGTAGAGCAAAAAAGAAAGTCATTTTTATTGACGAGATGCCATGGCTGGACACCCCCCGCTCCGGTTTTGTGACCGCGTTGGAATTTTTTTGGAATAGTTGGGCATCGGCTCGCAAAGATATTATGTTAGTCATTTGCGGTTCGGCCACATCGTGGATTATAAATAATGTCATCAAGAATCATGGCGGCCTGCACAACAGGGTGACGTGCCGGATAAATGTAAAGCCGTTCACGTTGCGTGAGTGCGAGGCGTACGCGTCCTCTTTGGGTCTCCGTTTCCAGCGCAAGCAGGTTCTCGAATGCTACATGATTATGGGTGGTGTGCCGTTCTACTGGTCGTTCCTGAAAAGAAGTCTCAGTTTGGCTCAGAATATTGATGCTCTGTTTTTCAATCCATCAGGAATGCTATATGGTGAGTTTGACGAGTTATATGCGTCATTGTTCCACAGGCCTGAACGATATATAGATGTAGTGACGGCACTGAGCGTGAAGCATGCCGGAATGAGCCGTGCCGAGTTGATTAAAGAGATCGGTATCGCAAATAACGGCAATCTCACCGCCGTGCTCAATGACTTGGAGAGCTGTGGTTTTATCCGCAAGTATGTGTCAATAGGCAAGAAGGAGCGTGACGCGATTTATCAATTGGTAGATTTCTACACACTCTTTTACTTTAAGTTTCTGCATGGTAAAAGCGGTGTCGATGAGCGATATTGGAGTCTGAGTCAGGGAACGCCGACCTACTACTCATGGTGTGGTTTGGCTTTTGAGCGAGTGTGCTTTGAGCATGTGCCTCAAATAAAGCGGGCGTTGGGCATTGCCGGTGTGCTGAGTAGTGTCTATTCATGGCGTTCAAGGCGGGAGTCAAGTCGTGGGGCTCAGGTTGATATGCTGATTGACCGCAATGATCAGGTGATAACATTATGTGAGATGAAGTATAGCAAGAAGCCGTTTGCGATCGATGAAGAGTATGATATGGTTTTACAGAACAAAATAGAACGCTTTCGTGAGGAGACACGCACTTCCAAGGCCATTCATTTGGCATTGGTGTCTTCGATGGGTTTGGTGAAGAATGAGTATTATGATGACGTGCAGAATGTGCTCACAATGAACGACTTGTTTGCGTAATTGTAAAAGCGAAACTTGGCTATAAGTCATTTTTTGGAGGACTTATAGCCAAGTTTCACTTTGTTCGGTCTCTTCGGCAGGAGAGGCTTACTTGACGCCGAGGTTGGCCATGATGAAGGCTTGGATGTCGGTGTACTCGTCGATGATTTTGCTCAACGGCTTGCTGTGGCCGTGGCCGGCATTGGTGTCGATGCGGATGAGTTTGGGCGCGTCGCCGGTGTCGCTGGCCTGTAGTGTGGCGGCATACTTGAACGAGTGGGCGGGCACCACGCGGTCGTCATGGTCGCCGGTGGTGACGAGGATGGCCGGATAGCGCGTGCCGTCGTTCTTGATGTTGTGCAACGGCGAGTATCCGAGCAAGTAGCGGAACATCTCGGGGTTGTCGTCGCTGCGGCCGTAGTCATGAGCCCAGTTCCAGCCGATGGTGAACTCGTGGTAGCGCAGCATGTCCATCACGCCCACCTGCGGCACTGCGGCGGCCCAGAGGTCAGGTCGCTGGTTGACGACGGCGCCCACGAGCAGTCCGCCGTTGCTGCCGCCGTTGCAGGCGAGTTTTGCCGGACATGTGTAGCCCTGAGCGATGAGCCACTCGGCGGCGGCGATGAAGTCGTCAAAGACGTTCTGCTTCTGCAGTTTGGTGCCGGCCTCGTGCCACTGCTCGCCATACTCGCCGCCGCCACGCAGGTTGACGTAGGCACAGATGCCGCCCTTGTCGAGCATGGTGAACGGGGTGCGCGTGTAAGTGAACACGGGGTTCATGCTGATGTTGAAGCCGCCGTAGCCGTAGACAAACGTCGGCCGCTTGCCGTCTTTCTTGAGGCCTTTCTTATATATAAGGAACATGGGAATGCGTGTGCCGTCCTTGCTGGGGAAGAACACCTGCTCGGTGACGTAGTCGGCACTCTTGAGGGCTACTTTGGGCGCGAAAACTTGGGAGCTCTCGCCGGTTGCCATGTCGTAGCGGTAGATTGTGGAGGGGTAGACGTAACTGGAGAATGTGTAAAAGACCTCTTTCTCCTTCTGCCGGCTGCTGAAGCCCACGCTGCCAAAGGTGGGCAGGGCAATCTCGCGTATCTCCTTGCCGTTCTTGTCAAAGAGGTAGGGGTGGGACGAGGCATCGCGGTCGTAGGTGAGGATAAACTGTCCGCCGGCCATCGAGACGTCGCTGAGCACCCACTCTCGCTCTGGCACGAACTCGCTGACATTGGCGGGGGAGAGGCGCTCGGCATCGTAGGCCACGAGTTTCCAGCGCGGAGCGCCCTCGTTGGTCATCACGATGAGGCGGCCGTCCTGCACACCAACGACGTTGCGGGTGTACTTCATGCCGTCGGCCAACTTCACGTAATGCGGATTGCGGTCTTTGAGGTCCTTGACGTAGAGGGCGTTGCCATCGCCATCGCTCTCCCACATGACCACGTAGCGCTGGTCGCCCACCACTTGTGCCTGATAGAACAGCAGCGGGTTGGTGTGGCTGCGATACTCAACATAGTCCTCGCTCTGGGGTGTGCCCAGGCGGTGGTACATCACCTTGTGGTACTCGTTTTTGCTCGACTTGGCGTCCTCCGGCGCGTCGTAGGCGCTGTAGAAAAAGCCGTCGCCCAGCCATTGCGCGTCGGTGAACTTGGCCCACATGATGTGGTCGTCAAGCGTCTTGCCGGTGTTGAGGTCGAGCACGTAGATTTCGTTCCAGTCGCTGCCGTTGCGGGTGATGACGTAGGCCAGATATCGCCCGTCGTCCGAGAAGTTGAGTTGCTGCAAGGCGACTGTGCCGTCTGTGCTGAGCGTGTTGGGGTCAAGCACGACGCGCTCCTCGCCTCCCAGACGGTCGGCTGCCATGAGCACGCTCTGGTTCTGCAGGCCGTTGTTGCGGAAGAAGTAATACTTGCCGTTGTGGATCGACGGCGCGCCCATCTTGGCGTAGTTGGCGAGTTCGGTGAGGCGCTTGTGGATGGCCTTGCGCTGTGGCAGGCGGTCGAGATAGGCGCGTGTGACGGCGTTCTCGGCCTTGACCCAAGCGGCCGTTTGCTCGCTGTTGTCGTCCTCAAGCCAGCGGTAAGGGTCGGGCACGGCGGTGCCGAAGTAGTGGTCGACGGTGTCGACGCGTGCCGCGACGGGATAGTTCAGCGGCTTGGCCGCCGATGCCGTGATGATGCCCATAAGCATTAATGTGGTTATTGTTCTCATATCATTTTTTGATTAAAGTTAGTTTCATTAGGCCATATAGATATATTATTAAGGAGACTGTTGTACCATTCCTGCTCGTTGTCACATTGCGCGATAATCTGCTCTGATGTTTTGAATAGACTAAGTATCTGTTCCGGGCGTGGTTTCTCTTGAGCGTTAAAAGAAGCCTCCAACAATTTCATGAAAATATTGAGTGGTAATGGGATAATATTGAGTTTGCCTCCGTACATAACGAGGTTGATATGTTGCAGAATGTAAAAATGTCCCACAACCGCCTCGTTTATTGTTGGTGCCACAAATAGGCCGAAACAAGGTCTATTGGCACTTTTGTTAAGTTTTCCTATGTGACGGGTAACGGATTCTCCTTCCATATCATACTGTCGTTGCCCTGATGATAGTGTGACTTCAACGCAGACCATGAAGTCGCCATAGTCGCAGATAATATCCGGCAAGTTGCCGCCGGCTGTGGAAAGAGGCTGCCCAAAGTCGTCAAAACTTAAATTTGCGATTATGTTGCCTCCGTCAAGCATCGTCATAGCCCGCCACGTGTTCCATTCCATCATCAATGGGGCATCATATACTTCCCCATCGGTAATAAGACCAAACATTTGTTGAATGTCATTATATCTCTTATATTCTTTGATGCTAGTGACTTCAGTTTTAATAGCGTTGTTTTTTCGCTCCTCAACCAAGTCGAGTAACATTTCTTTTAGTTGCTCAAGAGAAAAGTTGTCACTTATTATTGCGTTTGGAAATTGAGATTTGATATTTTTGAACAGTAATTCTTTGTTATCAGTGAGCAATCGAGGCAAAGTCGCGTTGCCGAGATAATTGATATAAGAAGTATCATCTTCAAAACATGCCGGTTCTCGCTCAACGTTGGTGAGAATATATTCCACATCGGCCATTCTTGAGGAAGCAATAGATAGCGTTTTTCCCACATTTGAAACATCAACGAGGCCGGTGGCTCTCAAGTAGCGCACGCAGGCATCGGCATAATCACGCATATTATTGCGTTGTGTTTTAAGGAATTTTGCCAACGATTTGTCTGATGATTCACGGGTTTTTGTGTTTCCTCCTGATATCCTTGAACGAAAAAGCAGCGTTAACTCGCACTCTATAACTTTGGCGACAAACGTTCGATAACTTCCATTATGTGCAGCGGCATCGTTACGGAAAACTTTGATTTTCTCAACAATTTTATCAAATTCCCTGTAATCTGTGAGTTGCATGCCGAATATTTGCAGCTCATCAAACTTCAACTTTCCAATAGTATAAATAAGGCGTAGAATTTCAAGATATGGCTTGATATGAAAATGAGCCGCTTTTTCTGATGGCTTATGGAATGGGGAGGGAATCTGAAATTTGAGCAGTTGCCTTAACAGAACTTCACCTTGAAATTTGGAATTCAGCAATCTGTCACCGGCAGGCGTAAGTTGGATGGTGGGTTTCAGATTAATAAATCCCAAGGACTTGGGAGCCCGGTTGATGCGGTCTCTTGCGCTGAAGGCAGGGTCGTTCTCTCCCTTACCATGAAAGTAGTCTTCTTCGCTCAACAAGTTCATGAAGCGCGTTTGTGTTTCATGGTTCCAGACTTGTCCCTTAAATTTTGAGACAAGTAATTCAATCTCCGGTATCATTTTTAGCGGCGAGCGCGGTGATGTGGTGATGAATAGCACCTGACTGTCAATCTTTTTTGCCATATTTCGTCTTGGGCTCAAATAATGTGGGTTGAAGAATCTCTATCTTTTCGGGATAACTTATAGTATCTTGCAATAACTCCTCTTTCCGATAGTTGGCTATCAGCACATGATTGGCGCTTGACTTGAAACGATTCCTGATGTTGACGGCGTATTGTTTAGGATACTCGTAAATGATATCATTTCCGTAAAGTTCCTCAATCAATGGAGTGCGGCCAATCACCATCAGGGCCTTGCACGGTAAGTCGTAGAAGGCTTTTGCCAATCGGTGGTGCTCATCGCTGTTAAACCCATCGCGATACTCTTGATTTCCATAGTCAGAGAAAGTGCAGTCGTAGGGTGGGTCAAGAAATATAAAATCGTCCTCATTGCACATCGCGAAGACTTCGCTATAATCGGCACACATGATTGTGGCCCGTTGAAGCAGTAAACTGTGTCCGGCGGTTATTACATCCGTATTGAGATTTGGATAACGTCCGAATGGGACATTGAACTCGCCTTTGGAATTATATCTTATCATGCCGGAATAGGCTGTCTTGTTTATGTAAAAATATAAGGCAGCCTCTGAATACACCTTTGGCTCCAAGTCATTGAACTGAGCGCGAAGCCTATAATAAAGCGTTTCATTGTTATCCATGACGCGCTCTGTGGGACGCTCTGCTTTCTCGTGCTCAAATTCCAGCCGGTTCTGGCGATAGATGCTTTCTATTTCATCAAGCTCTTCTCTTAATCGCATATAGTCATCACGGACACCAATGTAGAATTTCATTAGTTTGGCATTGATGTCGCTAATGATGGACATACGAGGCTCAAGATGGAAGAATAATGCGCCTCCACCGAAAAAAGGTTCTATATATCTTCCCTTAAAACGGGGTATAAAGCCCAGTAATTGAGGTAACTCTCTGGACTTACCGCCCCTATACTTTATCATTGGTTTCATGTGATGGGGAATGTTTATTGGTTGTAGATGACGGCGAGCAGGGTGTTGCCCACGGCTTGGAGGGTGGCGGGGTCGAGTTTGTCGGGGGTGTCGGCGGTGGTGTGCCAATGGGGGAAGAAGCCGTGGTCGCTGCCGGGGCGGAGGTCGATGATGTCGATGGCCGGGATGCCGGCTTGCAGCAATGGCACGTGGTCGTCGTTGACAGCACCGCCCACACTGTTGACAAAGAGGTTGCCGGCGCCGGCCGCCCGGGCCTTGCGCCACACCAGATTGACGATGTCGCCGGCATAATAGTCGCTGAACTGCTCGCGCATGAATGTCGCTCCCTTTGCGCCTACCATGTCGAGGAGGATTGCCATCATCGGTTTGTATCCGGCCACGTGGGGATGCTCTGCCCAGTATTGTGTGCCCAGTGCCCAACTGTCGGGGGCGTCACTGTCGCTGTCTCCCCAGTCCTCGACGTCCACCAGAAGGATGTCGATGCCGATGGACGGCTTTTTGTCACGCATCACGCGCGCGAGTTCGAGCAGCACTGCAGTGCCGCTTGCGCCATCGTTGGCTCCCATGACGGGGTCGCGACGTCGTGCCGCGTCGGGGTCGTGGTCGGCCCAGGGGCGGCAGTCGTAGTGGGAGAGTAGGAGTATTCTTTGCGCGGCCTCGGGATTGAAGGCGGCGATGATGTTGCGCGCGGTGAGGCGCGTGCCGTCAAATGTGGTGACCGGCGCCTGCTGCTCGATGACGGTGTCGGCGAGCGAGGCCAAGCGGTCTTTGAGCCACGTGGCACAACGCGCGTGGGCCTCGGTGCCGGGCACCCGCGGCCCCATGTCACACTGCTTCACCACGAGCACCATGGCGCTGTCGCCGCTGCATTGTGGCAGGGCTGCGGTGACGGCCTGCGCCTTGGCGTTATTGTCGCCGCTATCGGCTGTTGACGCGCCACATGAGGTGGCCAGGGTCACGGCAAGTGCGGCAGCGGCAAGTTTGTTGAGGAGGGAGTTGTTCATATTGATGAGAATGGAAACCACAATAGCACGCACCTCATCGACGAGGAGCCGATGACGGGGCGTGCTGTGTGCGGTCACGGCCGCGATGGTTGCGGCGCGTGGAGGGGTAGTGATTGTTACTTTGCCTCGGGAGCGGGAGCGGCGGGAGCGGCGGGAGCAGCCTGCTGGGCATCGGCGGCCGGAGCGGCGGGTGTCTCAAATGCCGGTGCCTGAGTGTCGTTCACCTTGAGCTCCTTGATTTGGGGCTGGTCGGCCGTGGCGGTGGTGCTGGAGCCGAGGAAAGCGGTGGCAATGCTGAGGACGCAGATAAAGATGGCGAGTCCCCAGGTCACCTTCTCGATAAACTCGGTGGTTTTACGCACGCCCATATATTGGTTGTAGCCGCCCACGTTCTGAGCCAGACCGCCACCCTTGGACTTCTGGATGAGCACCGCGCCGATGAGCAGCAGCGATGCCAGTGCGATGAGAATTGCAAGTAGAGTGTACATTTAATCTCTTTATTTATTGTTGTTTAAATATTTTTCGTTGAGCATCAGTTTCTTTAAGAAACGGATTTGAGTTGCAAAGTAAACACTTTTTTCCGGAAATTTCAAGTTCAGAGCCTTGATAATTTCCAGCGCGCGGTCATATTTGCCTCGCGCGATGTAGAGTTGCGCCAGTCCCTCGGTGAGCATTCCGGCCTTTGGCTGGTCGGGCTCGTTGACGGGTGTTGTTGCCACCGCGGCGGCCTCGATGCTGTCGACGTGCTGCTGTGTCGCTTCGTCGGCGAGGCGTTGCTCGCGTTCTTGGGCATCGGCGATGAAGTTGTCGATGAGCCGGTCTTGAGCGTCACCGCTGCTGTTGTCGCCGTGAGGTTGCTTGTCGTTCTTCTCCTGTGCGGCGAGTATGTCGGCATAGTCGGGCTGCGGGTTGAAGATTGCCTGGCTGAGCACTTCGATTTCCCGTTGGCTTGTGCCTGTGCCGTAGTTGTCGAGGAAGCGGTCGATGGCGTCGTCGGTGGCCGGCGTGGGCGTTTGTGGCGCGGCGGGATAGAAGTTGTGGAACTTCTCGACATCGCGTCCGAGCCTGAGCGCGAGCGCTTGCCTATCGGGCGAGAGGATTGCCAGTCGTGCCAGCAGGTCGTCGTTGCCGGTTGTGCCGTTGCGCTCGAGGTAGAGTAGCATCGGCAATGTGCAGTAGGGTGCCTCGGCCATTGCCCGGTCGAGCCACTGACGCTCAACGGCACACGTTGTGTCGTCGGCAAGTTGCAGTATGTCGTTGCCCAGTGACATAAGGTCTGCTCCTGTCGCACAATCAACCGGCGTGGCAAGCGTCCGGGCCAAGGCCGGACCCTAACCACGCGGCAAGCATTTTCCCCGAGAACGGGGAAGTGCGGAGTGAGGGGGATTCGAACCCCCGAAACGCTTTTGACGTTTACACGCTTTCCAGGCGTGCCTCTTCAACCGCTCGAGCATCACTCCAATAAAAGGTTGACCGTTCTTGGTCCAAACGCGGGTGCAAAGGTAGTAAAAATGTGCCATACGACAATGAAAGTTTAACTTTTTTTTAAGATATTTTGCCAATTCAACTTTTTGTTGTAAATTTGCGCATTGTGAGGATAGCATATAGTGTTCTCACCAAAAGTGCTAATCATAATTTTTACAAACGAATACCACAACCGAGATGAAAAAATTGCTAATGATTGCCTTGGCGGCATTGCTTGTGCTGCCTGCTTTGGCTCAAGAACGCCGTTACCAGATGTATGGCGTGATGTTCTACAACCTCGAGAACTTGTTCGACACGATCAACAACAATGGCGTGTATGACTTGGAGTTCTCGCCCAACGGCGCGCGCCAGTGGAACTCTGAAAAGTACTGGAAGAAGCAGCACAATATGGCCTACGCCATCAGCCAAATTGTGACGCCCGGCACCCCCGACGGTCCGGCGTTGATTGGCGTGAGCGAGATTGAGAATATTACTGTTCTTGAGGATCTGGTGCGCCAGCCCGAACTCAAGAGCCGCCGCTACCAGATTGTGCACCATGACGGTCCCGACCGCCGTGGCGTGGACGTGGGTTTGCTCTACAACCCGCGCGTGTTCAAGGTGCTGAACGTCACCAACCAGCGCTTGACCAAGGAACACTTTGAGATGGCCGGTTACGAGGAGAAGTACGAGGAGACCTATGAGAAGCCCGATAGCCGCGCCTTCCGCACCCGTGACCAGTTGTGCGTCACCGGTCTGCTGGCCGGCGAGAAGGTGAGTGTGATTGTCAACCACTGGCCGTCGCGCTTGGGTGGCCAGGAGAAGAGCAGTTGGCTGCGCGAGGCCACGGGCGCGATGGCTCGCCACACGATTGACTCGCTGCTGCTCGACGACCCCAACCAGGGCATCTTCTTTATGGGTGACCTTAACGATGACCCGCAAGACCGCGCCTGTGCCGTCACGCTGGGCGGTCACCGTGACCTGGATGACTGCAAGACGGTCAACGACCTGTACAACCCGTGGTGGAAATTGCTCGACAAGGGCATCGGCACGCTGGGCTATCGTGGCAACTGGAACCTGTTTGACCAAATCCTGTTCAACGGCTACTTCTTCCGCCACTACGACTCGAAGGAGAAGCCTCAGCTCACCTTCAGCCGAGCCGAGGTGTTGAACCGCTACTTCCTCAAGAGCGAGGAGGGCGACCGTCAGGGCTACCCGTTCCGTACGTTCTCGGGTGGCGTGTTCCTCAATGGTTACAGCGACCACTTCCCCACGATTGTCTATCTGGTGAAGGAAGTGAAATAATTCACAATTAGTAATACATAATTAGGGCGTCCTAATTGCGATAATTGGCCGGTGCTTCTTGATTGAGGCACCGGCCGGTTTTTGGGTACGAGACTTCGTCTCGCAATACACAACTATTGCTGTTCGGTAAAATCCATTAGGATTGTCAAAGACTATAGGGCCTCGCCTTGGCGTGGCCGCAAGCGGCGACAAATGTGAGCCCCGTCAGGGGCGACAGTTCCTAGGCGGGGGCGCTAGCCCCCGTGACTATGGTGAGAGTTTTTTCTCAAACAAAGCCCTGTAAGGGCGACAGAAACGTGTAGAGACTGTCGCCCCTACGGGGCTTTGGTTACTTGTAGGGGCAGAATTTATTCTGCCCGCCCATCGGCAATCGGGCAGAATAAATTCTGCCC
>JAFTDD010000054.1 GCA_017454355.1 Muribaculaceae bacterium | reverse complement strand
TATTCTGTCCACATGCCGCAAACGGGCAGAATAAATTCTGCCCCTACAGCTCTCAGAACCATTAATTTATCTGCTTTAGAAACTTTAGTTAAGAGTCCACTGCAAAAAGTATTACATCTATCGCAACAAAATTTTTGAACATGAATTTCCATGAATTATCCATTAATTTCAGACAAGAGAACATAAGATTTTTCTAAATGACTCAAGTCTCTGATGTGGAACATAATGATTATCAAGTAATAATTGAAGAAAATGTAGGGACACAATTAATTGTGTCCACGTGCCGCAGGGGTGGACACAATAAATTGTGTCCCTACAAAACGCTGATATTCAAGATTATTACTACCTCAAGCTCCTGAAGTAAAAGAGATTGATAGTCATGATAATAATAAGCGGTATTTTGTAGGGGCAGAATTTATTCTGCCCCTACAGCTCTCAGAACCATTAATTTATCTGCTTTAAAAACTTTAGTTAATGATTAATGAATTTTAATGGATATTTATGTTTAAAAATTAACGTTGGAGAATTAGTTTGTCAATCAAGCGGCTGTCGGCCGCGGCCCAGTTTAATGATGGTAACTCTGCCGGTTCCAGCCAGCGGTAATCATCGTGGTCATGGAGCACGGGCTCGGCATCGTCACTGATGCCGCAACGCACGGCCGTCAGGCGGATAGTGAACTCAGGGTATTCATGGGTGACAGTGGCGAGCAATTCGAGTGGTGTCACCTCCCATTCCAATTCTTCACGTATCTCGCGAACGATAGCCTCAAACGGCGTCTCGCCCGCCTCTATTTTGCCACCCGGAAATTCGAAAAGACCCGCCGTACTCGCAGCGCCACGGTTCTTGCGGCGCATACACAAGACTTTTCCTTGCCGCTCAATCACGGCACACACAACGTCTATACAATTCATAATTCACAATGCATAATTCATAATTAAAAGCCATAACGTTCCGTGTGCAGCCACATTGTGGCTGCCATTGCAGGCTCCACGCGGCCGATGCGTCACAGCTTGCCCTCGTCATTGTAACTGTAGTAGCGTCGGCCTCGACAGACGATGATGTGGTCGAGCAGAACGATGTCGAGGGCATCGCAAGCGTCCTTCACACGCTTTGTAAGGTCGTCGTCTTGCCGACTGGGCTGCGGACTGTCACTCGGGTGGTTATGAGCCAAAATCAGGCCATCGGCAAGGTGCTCGATGGCGGGTTTCACAATCATTTTCACATCGGCTTGGGCAAACGACACTCCCCCCGTGCTCACCACCTGACTGTGGATAATCTCCTTGCGGCGATTGAGCAGCGCCACCATGATGTGCTCGTTGGGCTTATCGCGCAATTTTGGCGAGAAAAAGGCGTAGGCTGACCCCGAGGACATAATCTGTTGCCGATCGTCAAACTCTTCTCCCTCAATGCGCTTGGCCAACTCGATCGCCGCAAGGATTTGCAACGCTTTCACCTCGCCGATGCCGCGATAGTTGTTCATCAGGTCGTGGACGCTGCGTCGCGCCAAATTATACAATTTGCCACCATGGTCGTCAATCAAGCGCTGGCACAGCAGCGACACGTTTTCTCCTTGGGACCCGCTACCGATTATCACCGCAATGAGTTCGGCGATGTCAAGGCTGCCCACGCCGTGCTTGAGGGCCTTCTCGCGCGGGCGGCTATCGAGCGACATCTCATGCATGGTGCGCGACACCGGCTCTGTTATTTCATTATATTCCATAGTCTTTTTCTAGCGTTCCTAGGGTTTCTAGGGTTCCTAGGGTTCCTAGGGTTTCTAGCGTTTCTAGCGTGACTGGTTTCTTGCGCTACTTGCCACGACGCATCTCGATTTCCTCGTTGATGTCGCGCCCGTGACCGAGCACGATTTTCCACCACCACGCCCGGATAAAGCCCGCGCCATAACTCCACAACTGCACGAAACTGGTTACGACAGCCATAAGCGAAATCTTCAGGCTGCGAGTGTCCCACAAGGCGTTGAGCCACAATAGCACCGCATAGAGCGCGAGCGGCAGAATTGCCCACCACCGCCATGCGAGAGCCAGAATTATCAGCAGGACGCTACCTGCGGTGAACACCGCCGGCAACGCGTGCACCAACTTCAGGCTGCCCGGGTAAAGCAGGTGCAACGTGATGCGGCTCATGCCGAAGACGTGGGTCTGTCGGGCGAACTTAGCCAACGACGTGCGGCGCTTGTGGTAGACAAATGCGGGCCGTATCAAGCGAATCGAGAAACCGGCCTGCCGCACTCGCGTGCTCATGTCAATATCCTCGCTGAACATCTCGCGGAAGCCACCCACCGCCTCATAGACACGCCGCGAATAACCCATATTGAACGAGCGTGGCACAAACTTTTCCATCTGCACCTTGCCGCCACGGATGCCGCCGGTGGTGAGCAGTGCTGTCATCGAGAACGAAATTGCCTTTTGCAGGTCGGTGAAGTCGGGGGCGGCAGCGTCCGGCCCGCCAAAGCAGTCCACCGGCTCGCGCTCGAGTTCTGCGCACAGCGTAGCGAAGTACTCAGGCGGAATGACACAGTCGCTATCAAAGAATACAAAGTAGTCGCCGTGTGCTCGCTCCAGGCCGTAATTACGCGCGATGGAGCGTCCCTCGTTTGATTTGTGGAAATAGCGCACATCGAGGCCGGCCTTAACTGCGCTGTCAACCTGCTCGCGACAAGTGACCGTAGAGCCGTCCTCAACAATAATCACCTCAAAGTCGCGGCACGATTGCGCCAACAGGCTGCGCAGCAAGTCGTCGACTTCCTGCGGACGGTTATAAACAGGTATAATAACTGAAAACCCAGGCATGGTCTTATAACGCTTAGAGGTTGAGGGTTGAGAGGTTGAGGGTTGAGAGGTTGAGCCTCGCGCTAACGCGCTCGGGGATAATGGATTTATTCCCAATCGCTATCGCGATTGGCTAAACCCCTCAACCCTCAACATCTCAACGTTTGATGATGCAAAGGTAGTTAAAAAAAATCAGAATACATAATGTTGAATGGATAATCACAAAGAAAAGAGCCTCGTCCCTGCTTGAGGGGCGAGGCTCGTAATTAGCCTATTGTGCTAAATTTGTAGGTCTGATTACTTAGCGCGGACGATGGTCACGGCACGGTCGAGCGAGGCACACTTGGCACCGAAGTTGGTGAGGTTGCCATCGTTGATTTGAGTGTCGAGACGGCTGTCGGCGATACCCTTAGCAACGAGAGCCTTCTTCACGCCAGCCACGCGGTCCTTGCGGAGCTTGGTGTTGATCTTGTCGTTGCCGGTGTAGTTGTCAGCCCAACCGGTGAGCACGTAGTTGTTGTTCTCGCTCTGCATCACACCAGCGACGGCGTTGAGCACGTCCTTCTGGATGCCGGCGATCTCCGAGCGGCCGATCTGATAGTAGATCGTGGCCAGAGGAGCGTCACTGCTGGCGACTGGGCCGGGGGTCGGGCCGGGGCCGGGCTTGTTGGCGCGGCAGTCGGCGAGATCCTTCAAGCAGTTGCGCAGCTGGCCCTCGAGGTCAGCAATCTTGCGGTTGGCCTGCTCAAGGCTCTGGACGAGAGCGTCACCCTCGGCGTCGGTGTACTTGTACTTCGGGCAGCTGGGCACCACGGGCACGCCGTAGCCGAGCTTGCCAAAGTTGTAACGGAGACCGAGCAGGATGCCGGCGTTGTGGAACCAGCCCCGCACGCCACCACCGTCAACAAACTTCTGGTTGGTCTCCCAACGGAGATCAACGAGACCGCTGAAGCGCTTGGTGAAGCGAATCTCACCGAGCAAACCGGCGCGGAGACCGAAGTTACGGCTGTCGCGAACCTTCTTGTAACCCTTGCCGTCATACTGCCAACTGTTGGTGGGAGCGGCACTCGTAATCTTACGCTCGAGAATCCAGTTCAAACCGGCACCGGCGTAGATGCTCAAGTCGAAGCAACGACCGGGGCGATAGCCACCGATAAGGTTGGTCAGGTTGAGCATAACATCACCCTTGAAACCGAGGTTCCAGAACTTCTGGCTGAAGTAGCCGTTCTCGTGCAGAGGATAATCCTGAGCACCGAAAGCGGTGAGCAACTTGCTGTAGGGGCGATTGCTCAGACTGAGCTGACTAGCAGCGGTAGCACCCTTCTCTTGGGTCAAGTCAGCACCGATACGAAGACCGATGGCCGGCGAGAACCACTTACCAATGTTGAGGTTAGCCTTAGCACCGATGCGGTCGCCGAACTTGGCCTCGCTGTCCCACTTGCTGAACATCACGCCAACGCCGCCCTCGGCCTCAACGAACCAATTGCTGCGGAAGCTGCTCTGCAAGTAACCCTGAGCCGGATCCTCGACATAAGTCGTCTCCTGAGCGTTAACAGCAGCAGGAGCCATGAACAAAGCACTCGAAAGTGCCAACAAAGTAATTTTCTTCATAGACTTAAGCTTTGAATTACTATCTGTTAAACAATAAATTTATTAGTCTATACGCAAAATATTGTGCAAATATAAGCCTTTTTTTTCAATTGGCAGCAATATGTCAAGAAAAAAATCACTTTTTTGTGAAAAAAATCTTCATTTAAGCGATTTTTCTATCTCCAAAGCGATATTTTCGGGCGTAAAACCGAACTCACGGTCGAGCACCTTGTAGGGTGCCGAAGCACCGAAGTGGTCGAGGCCGAAAATGCGGCCCACGGGCACCACGCGACGCAGTGTGCTGGGCAGTCCGGCCGTCAGACCGAAGGCAGGTACGCCCTGCGGAATGACCTCGTTGCGGTAAGCCTCGTCTTGATCAAGGAACAGTCCGATTGACGGCACACTCACCACTTGGGCCTTTATGCCCTTGGCGGCGATGATAGCGGCGGCCTCAACCAGGGTCGACACCTCCGAGCCGTTACCCACCAGGACAATATCTGGCTTCTCCACCTTATTAATAATATAACCGCCGCGCTCGGCCTGCAACGCGTCGCGGTAACGGTTGCCGCTCGCGCTGGGCAGTTCGGGGATGTCCTGGCGAGAGAGGATGAGTGCGGTGGGAGTCAATGTATTCTCCATCGCCATCTTCCACGCCACGGTTGTCTCGGCGGCGTCAGCGGGACGCAACACGAGCATACTATTGCGGCCGTGGTGGTTCTTGAGTTCCTCCATCAGGCGGATTTGCGCCTCCTGCTCCACCGGCTCATGGGTGGGACCATCCTCACCCACCCGGAACGCGTCGTGAGTCCAAATGAACTTCACCGGCAGTTCCATCAGTGCCGAGAGGCGTGCCGCCGGCTTGATGTAGTCGCTGAAGACGAAGAAGGTGCCGCATGCGGCGATCACGCCGCCGTGCAGTGCCATACCGTTGATGATGGCGGCCATGGCGAGTTCGCTGACGCCGGCATTGAGGAACGCACCCTTGAAGTTGTGGCGGGTGAAGGCACCGGCCACCTTGAGAAAACCGTCGGTCTTGTCGCTATTGGCGAGGTCGGCGCTGCTGACGATCATGTTGCCCACCTGCTCGGCCAGTGCCTTGAGCACTGTGGCGCTGGCGGCACGCGTGGCGCAGCCGGGCTTCTGCTGAATACCTTCCCAGTCCACCTTGGGTGCCTCACCGGCGATGTAGCGGCAGAGTTCGGCGGCTTGCTCGGGATTGGCGTCAGCCCAAGCCTTTTGGGCAGCCTTACGCTCGGCCACAATGGCTCGCAACTCCGCGGCCCGCTCGGCGTAGAGTTTCTCCACCTCGGGGAAGGTCGCCCACACGTTGTTGAGGTCGCCGCCCAGGTGTTCAATGGTGCGGTCGTAACTGGCGCCGCTCTTGCTCAGCGGGTTGCCGTGGGTGCTGCACTTGCCCTCAAAGTTATCGCCGGCCTCGGTGACGGCACCGCGACCCATCACAGTGTGACCGAGGATAAGCACCGGCTTGTCTTGCTCACTCTGCGCCTGCTGCAAAGCGTCGGCCAGAGCCTGCGGGTCGGTGCCGTCCACCTCGATCACACGCCAGCCGAAGGCGCGGTATTTGGCGGCCGCGTCCTCCACAGTAACGGCATCGCAGTCGGTGGAGAGTTGCACGCGGTTGCTGTCGTAGAACATGATGAGGTTGCTCAGGCCGAGGTAGCCGGCGATGCGGGCAGCCTCCTGCGAGATACCCTCCTGCACACCGCCGTCGCTGATAAAGGCGTAGGTCTTATGGGCCCACACATCACCAAAGCGTTCAACGATAAACCGCTCGGCGATGGCTGCGCCAACGGCCATCACATGGCCTTGGCCGAGGGGGCCGCTGGTGTTCTCCACACCATGCTCAGGGTCTACCTCCGGGTGCCCCGGAGTGATGCTACCCCACGAGCGGAACGCCTGCAGGTCCTCAACCGTATATTTGCCGGTGAGATGCAGCACGGCATACAACATCGGCGACATGTGGCCGGGGTCGAGGAAAAAGCGGTCGCGCGCGAACCACTTGCCATCGTCCGGGTCGTGAACGAGGAACTTGGAATATAGCACGTTAACGTAGTCGGCACCACCCATAGCACCGCCAGGGTGACCGCTCTTGGCTTTCTCGACCATCGAGGCCGCCAAAATGCGAATGTTATCGGCGGCGCGAGTCATCAGTTTACTGTCAATCTTCATAGGTTATAGTCTTTTAATGGATGATAATTCGTTTGAGGCAACAAATTTAGTCAAAATTCCTGACATCTGCAAATGATTGCTCCTTGTTGACGTAAAAAGTAAGTCACGTTTTGTTACTGGGCGGTGGCGAGGCGGTACTCGAGGCAACTGTTGTGGTAGGTGGCCAGGGCGTCGGCACGGCGGTCGAGGGCTTGCTGGTAGAGCAATTGAGCCTCGAGCAGGTCGCTCATGCGGGAGACGCCGGCGCGGTAGTGGTCGCGGTTGATGCGCAGGTTTTCCTCGGCTTGCTCGATGCCGCGGGCGGCTAACGAGAGTTGGTCGCGAGCCTCCATCACGCTGTTCCACGCGCTCTGCATTTTGATGGTTAGCAACTCGCTGTTGTCGGCCAGTTGGTCACGAGCCTTGACCTCCTCCAGTCGCTTGCGCTTGACGGCATGGCTTGTGCCCCACCAGTCGGTGATGGGCACGCTCACCGTGGCAAACGCCATCCCGAAAGAGGTGCCTTTTCCCAACAGGTTGTGGTAGTTGTAACCCACGCCCACCGACACGGTTGGCATCGCCTTGCCGCGTTCCATCTTGGTCTGCAATACTGCCGCCTCCACTTGCTTGTCGAGCAGGCGGTATTCCGGCGTGGCGAGCAGGGCTTGGCCATGGTCGGGACGTGGGGGCAGCGACGGGTTGAAGTCGGGAGCAGCCACGATGTCAAAGGCGGTGTCGCTCAGGGCGCAATGCTGGGCGAGCAGCATCTTGACGACGGCCTGCCCGTTGAGCAGTTTGAGGCGTTGACTCTCGATATCATTTTGGCGCAGTTGCACTTGCAGCAGGTCGTTGCGCAACGTCACGCCGGCGTTCACGGCCACCGTCACGTCTTTGTTCAAGCCATCGAGCAGGGCCGCGACGGCGTCAAGGGTGCGCAGTTTCTCCCGCATGGTCACCAGTTGCCAGTAATACTGCTCGGTGGTGCGCAACACATCATTGGTCGACAGTTCCAGTCGCAGTTGCGACACGTCCTCGCCAAGGCGCGCCAAGCGATTACCGTTGACGATGCGACCGCCGGCAAACACCGGTTGGACGGCGCTCACACCGGCCAATGTGCCATGCTTCATCATCGACACGCCGATGGGTGTGGCAAGGCCGGCAAGCGCCTCGGCGGGCATCGACTGGGCAAGCACTCCGACAAGCGAAGCCGGCAACATCTCGCCCGGATTAATATCCATCTGCATCATTCCCTGGGTTGCGGCAAACGAGAGGCCCGTTGCGCTCACCGTCGGGAAATAGTTGGTGAAAGCCTCGCGGCGCTGCTCGGCTGCCGAGGCGATATCGTGGCGAGCACTACGCATAGCGTTGTTGCCCGTCAGCGCCGAGTCGCGCAACTGCTCGAGCGTATAGGCCGGCCGGCCATAGGCAACCGCCGCCACCGCTATCAATAAAAACAAAAAATTATATCTCATCTTCAACACTCTTGGTTGTGTATTGCGAGACGAAGTCTCGTAAAAAAAGATTACTATAGTTCCCCCTCTCTTCAGGAGGGGGGATTAAGGGGGGAGGCCTTACTTCAAGTTCACCTTCCAATAGACCACCGGCAGCACTGTCACCACGAGGACGAGCGTGCCGATGCCACCGGCAAAGATTGTGACACCCACCGGCATCCAGAATGACGATGCGGCGATAATCATCGGCACGACGCCCACGGCCGTGGTGGCTGTGGTGAGGAAAATGGGCACCATGCGCCGGCGGCCGGCATCATGGGCGGCACGCCTCACGGCGGCATTATACTCGTCGCGGCTCGCCTCGGGATGAGCCGCCACAAAGGCATCCATCAAGTCGTTGGCATGCTCAAAAATCAAGATCTCGTTGCGCATAATAATGCCCATGAGCGTAATAAGGCCGAAGATTGACGTCAGACCCAACGCGCGGTCCATCAGGCCCAAGCCCACGAGCGCGCCCGGCATCATGAGCCCCAGCGCGGTCATACACACGATTGTGATGCCATACTTCTTGAAATTGAACAGCAGGAAGAAGAAAATGATAACCATGGCGATAGCGATGCCCCAGAAGATTTGCGGCAACGCCTCGTCTCCATACTCTATCTCGCCACCCACCTCGGCGCGCACTCCCACAGGCAACTCGATTTCCTGCTGCATTATCTCGGCTATCCGTTTCTCGACGGGCGCGGTGAACACGCCGGCGGCAAACTGCGCCGTGACCGTGATGCAGCGCTCGCCGCCGCGGTGCATGATGCGGTTCTCGCTCCACATCGGCTCCACCGTGGCCACTTGACGCAGCGGCACGGTGCTGCTCACAATATGGTTACCGCCAACTGCCGAATGCATCGCCGCCGAGATGGTCGCCACCGTTGAACTAACGCCCAAGTTCTCGACATCCGAGACGGTCATGTCGCTGTCGTCTTTGACGACCACCGGCAACTCATAGTCACCTTCCCAGATCTGCCCCACGCGCAGGTCGCCCGTGACGGTGCTCAACGCCATCTCGGCGCCGGCACGCGATATTCCCAGTTGAGCCGAAGCCACGGGGTCTAACTTGACGTTGATAATCGGATAGGGATCGAAGAAATCGGTGTGGACCCATTCCAATTCGGGCATGGGCCTCATGCGCTCCATCAGCCGTTCGGCGGCCACGTGCAGTGAGTCGATGTTGTCGCCGTAGAAGCGGTATTCCAGTTCGGGCACCTCGAGGAAGTCAAGCCGTTTGAAGCGGACGTAAGCGTTTGGGAAGGCCTCGGCCAAGCGCGGCTGGTAGTCGGCCAGCAGGTCAAGCGTGGCCTGCTGCGTGGCGGTGTTGACGATGAGTTGGGCGAAGTTATGTCCGGCCATCTGTGGCGCATAGGTGGTCTGGAAGCGCGGCGACGAGCAGCCCACAAAGGTGGTGAGCGATGTAACGCGCTCGTCGGCGGCCAGCGCGCGGCACACCGAGTCGGTGACCACACGCGTCTCGGCGATGCCCTTGCCCTCCGGCAAGAACACCTCTACGGCAAACTGGTCGCGGTCGGCGTATGGGAAGAGGCGGATTTTCAACGTGGGAACAATGAGCGACGAGAGCATCACCAGAGCCACGCCGCCGGCCATAGTGAGCCACGGGTGGCGGAACGTCCAATCCAGTACAACGTTGTAGACGTCTTGGACTCGGTCGGTGAACTGCTTGCCGCTTTTTGCCTTGGGCACCTTGATAATAGCGGCACACAAGAACGGAATCAGCACCACAGCCAGCAACAGCGACACCATCAGGTTGATTGTTATGGTCCACGGGAAGTCCTCCAACGCGTCGAGGAAGGCACCCTTGAACGTAATCAGGAACGGGAAGAAGATGGCACAGATGCAGATTGTGGCGAGCATCATCGGCATGAAATACTGCGCGACAGACTTCACGGCGGCATCAACCGGTTTGAGGCCCTTGCCCACATACTCCAAATAGCCATCGATAACCACAATCGAGTTGTCAACAATCATTCCCAACACCACAATCAAGCCGGCGAGAGTGACGATATTCAACTCAATGCCGACCACATACATCACCGCCACCGATATAAATGTGCTCAGCGGGATGGTGATTGCCGCCACAATGGCCGAGCGCAACGGGAAGAGCAGCATCATCACCAGGATAATGACGGCCATCGACACCAACAGGTCGCGCAAGAACGAACTGACGCTCTCCCCCACCACCTTGGGCTGGTCGGCAATGCGGGTGATTGTCACATCGGCGGGCATCTCATTGGTGCGGAAGTCGTTGAGCACCTTGTCCACCTCGCGTCCGTAAGCCACGATGTTGTTGCCTGGCGACATCTCCAACGACAACAGCACGCATGGGCTGCCGTCTTGCTCAATGTAACTGTCGTCGGTGTCATACTCGCGCACCACCCTTGCCACATCGCTCACGCGGACAACCTTAGCGGTAGCCGGATCGCTGTAAACAATCAGGTTTTCCACCTCGGCCACACTATTCTCACCGGTCTCAATGTGGATTGGAGTCTGCTGGTCGGCGTCAGAGACGGCTCCGCTCATTGTTGTGAGGCCCTGCATCTGCAACTTGGCGAAAAGCGACTGCTGGCCGATGCCGTAGGCCTGCAGGCGGTTGCGGTCCACGTAGAGGCTGATTTGCTCCTTCTGCTCGCCGTATTGGCGCACGTTGGCCACCGATGGAATGTGCCGCAGGCGGTCGCTCAAGCGGTCGCTATAGTCCTGCAACTCGCGGTAACTGCGGTCGCGGCTCGCCACAGCGATGAGCAGAGCCGACGTGTTGCCGAAGTCATCGTTGGCCACCACGGCCAGCACGCCCTGCGGCAGCGACTGCTTGAACAGGGCCAGACCGTGCTTGATTTTGCTCCACACCTCGTCCTTGTTGTTCACATCGTCGCCCAACTTTACCATGACGATGCACATACCGTTTTGAGAGGTGGATGTGGTCTTGATGCGGTTCACCTCACCAAAGGTGAACAAATATCGCTCCAGCGGCTTGGCCACCTGCTGCTCAACCTCCTCGGCGGTGGCACCCGGATAGACGGCAACAACAACACCCTGACGGATGGTAAACTGCGGGAACTCGTCCTTGGGCATGTCGCTCATGCCGTAGATGCCGAGCGCAAAGAGCACTCCCAACACCAGCAGCGTGATTGGATAATTGCGCAGGGGCCACAAAATCCAATTGTCCTTTTTCGTCTTCATTGCGCCGTCAATAGATTACCTTGGAGCCTTCGCCCAGTTTCTGGTATCCCTCGGTGACGACACGGTCGCCCTGCTTGATGCCGCCGGCGACGATGACACGGTTGCCGATGGTGGCGCCGATATTGACTGGCGCGCGATGGGCGGTGCTGTCGACCGCGACGGTCCACACAAACAGTTCGCCGCCGGCTCGACGTTGCACTGCTGTCAACGGCAGCGTCAGGGCCGCGCCGGCCTTGCCTGTGTCAAGCGTGACATCGGCCACCATGCCGGGCAACAGTTTGCGGTCGGGGTTGTGGACGGTGATGCGCACGTCGTAGGTGTGGGTGAGGGCGTCGGCCTGAACCCCTTTCTCGATACGTCCGCCCGCGACAATCTTGCCGGCGGCCTCAACATTGATAGTGGAGGGGGTGGAAGCCGTGACGGCGGCCACCTCGGTCTCGGGCAGCGACACCTTGACTTTGACGGTGCTGATATCAAGAATGCTGACTACGGCTTGGCCGGGCATTGCCGTCTCGCCGGCTCCAACCATTTTGCGTCCCACGACACCGCTCACGGGAGCCGTCAAGCGGCAGTCCGCGAGGTTCTTCTTGACTACCTCAACCTGCGAGACGGCTTGCGCCACCTTGCTTTGAATTTCAACCCATTGCACCTCGGGCAGCGAGCCGTTGTCGTGAAGCATGCGGTAACGCTCCAGTGCGTCTTGCGCTTGGGCCAGTTGAGCCTCGGCGCCGGCGAGCATATTGCGAGCCTGGGTGTCGTCCATCACGGCGATGAGTTGGCCACGCGACACATACTGTCCCTCGTTAACCAACATCTGCTTGACCACGCCCATGCCGGTGAAACTCACCGCGGTGGCCTCGTTCTCCTCGATGATACCCACATAGGAACGGCCCGCGCCGGTGGTGGCGGCACCGAGAAGTTCAGTCGCCACTCTCACGGGTTGCTTGGCCTGCTGAAGCGGCTGCTCGCCGCAACTTGCCGCCGCTATCACTAACACCGGCAAGATTAAGGTTTTGATTATGTTCATTGGTTGTAGTTTATAATGCGATTTTGGTGGCGTGATTGCCCACCATGACGATATAGACACGGTTCTCGGGCAAGTTGCCGATATTGGTGACTTGGGCGGCAGGGCGCTCATAGTATTGGCGGCCATAGGCGTCAAACACTCTCACCCATCCCTCGTGGGGCAGATTGTTGATATACACAGTGCCGTCATGGACCACGACTTGCGGCTCGGCCGCCGGATACATCTCGTCGCTGACACCGGTCACCACCGGCGCGGCGGGCACGGTGTAGGCCACGGGCTCGAGGTCACTCATCATCACGGTTGGCACGATGGTATAGGTTTCGGCAATCTCGCCCTGAGGCAGATAGTAACGCGGTGCGGCAGTCACAGCCACCGTCTCGCCCCACTTGTCGAGCACACGGAAGGCGACATCACCGGCGAGCGAGACGCCATGGAGGCCGAATGGGGACGGTTCTTCTGTTTCAGCGACAAGTCGTGAAACAGAAGAACCGTCCCCGAGTTCGCCCACGTGGATGTCATACCAACTGTCCTCCTCGGCTGCCCAAACGACAAAGCGGTCACTGTCGCCACCCCACGTCTCATCGTCCTCAAAGGCAGTCACGGCACCCGGAGCCACAATCACGTCTACAGCGTTCACGTCGTCGCTACCGGCAAAACGCGGCGCGACGTTGCCCGCGGCATAAATCTCGAACAGATTATAGCAGCCGTCGAGGGCACCGGGGCCGATACTGTCAAGGGTGGACGGCAACAGCAACGTGTGTAACGCGGCGCAGCCGGCAAAGGCCTCCCCGCCCACAGTTGTCAATCCCTCCGGCAACACGACAGCAGTCAACGCAGTGCCGGCCAAAGCGCGTTCTGACAGACGCTCCAGCCCCATTGGTAACGTGAGCCCCTGCAACTCGCGCGCTCCGGCAAACGCGCCCTTGCCTATCTGCCTCACACTGCCGGGCAACTGCACCAACGTCACAGCGCTGCCGGCAAAGGCACCCTCGCCAACGGCAGTGACCTCGTAGTTGCGGCCGTCACAGTACACCGCCTCGGGGACAACAACCTCGCCATTATACCGGTTTATTCCATCAACGATGTGAGACACCAGCACGGCAGTACCATTTTCGGCATCAATCTCATAGTGCAAGCCGCCACTCTCAATCTCATAGGCTCCGGCCCACATTGCGACAACGGCCGCTATAGCCATGGTTATTTTGAATCGTTTCATTAGTCGTTATTCGTTAGAACTCTCAGAACTCTTAGAACTCTTAGTTTATTCATTAACATAGATGCGGCGCACGCGTGGCGCGACACTTGTGAGCACTTCATAGGGGATTGTGTCGCGCGCCGCGGCAAGATCCTCGATGGGCACATGCCCACCGAACACCTCCACCTCGTCGCCCACCTTGATTGTGGCCGGCGCGTCGGTAATGTCAATCATCACGGCGTCCATACAGACGTTGCCCACCGTCGGGCAGAGTGTGCCGCCCACCCACATGTGAGCCCGTCCATTGCCATAGTGACGGTCGTAGCCATCGGCATAACCGATGGTGACGGTGGCGATACGCGACGGGCGTGAGAGCACACCCTTGCGACCGTAGCCGATTGTCGTGCCCGCCGGCCACTCCTTGATGCTGATAATAACGCTGTAGAGGGCGGCCACGGGCCACAACAGATCCTCGCTGCCGTCAAACACCGTCTTGATGCCATACAGGCCGATGCCGAGGCGCACCATCTCCATCTGGCGCTCGGTGAAGCGCACGGCTCCGCTGGTGTTGAGGGCATGGCGCAGGATGTGACACTTTGGGAAGGCCTCTCGCACCATCGCGGCACATTGCTCAAAATAGTCCAGTTGGCCCAGCGTGTACTCGTCTTGCTCTGGCTCATCGGCGACACAGAGGTGGGTGAACACGCTGCGCGGTTCCACCAGGTCGGGATTATTGCCGAACAACTCAAACAGCCGCGGCAGTTGCTCACGTGTGAAGCCCAAGCGGTGCATGCCGCTATCAATCTTGATGTGAACCGGATACGGCTCATTAAGTTCATGACGGTCGTTACGCTGCTTGAGAATGGCAATCAGATTTGTTGCCTGCTCAATGTTGTAGACTTCAGGCTCCAACTTGTCGTTAATCATAAAGTCAAAATCGACAACATTGGGGTTGAGCACGATGATGGGGGCGGTGATGCCGGCCTTGACCAATGCAGAGCCCTCGTCGATGGCGGCGACGGCGAGATAGTCAATGCCGGCATCGACAAGCGCGCGAGCGACGTTGACGCTGCCTGTGCCGTAAGCATCGGCTTTAACCAACGCCAGAGTGTGAGTGCTCGTGTTGAGGCGCGCCTTGAACACTTTGTAATTATGGACGAGCGCCGCCAGGTCGATTGTCTCGTAGGTCTGATGATGACGCGCCTGCAATAAGTCGGCCACGCGCCGCATATCCATGCGCCGGCAACCCTTGACTTGGAACATTATTTCCGGGCAAAGGAAACTCTTGTCGAAACGTTGCTCAAAGTCGTCGACACTGTCATAGAACGAGATTGTTTCCCACTGCTGCCTCTCTTGTCGCGGGAAATATTTCTTCATTTGCGGGCCAATCAATATCAGGTTGCCCGTTTTATAGTTCTCGATGATTTCACGCAACTTTTCATATCGTGTCTCGGGAGGCAAGCCGTCCTCATCGAGGTCGGCCAAGGCGAGCACCGACACATATTGGTCCTTGCACATCTGCATGGCACGGTTAATCGAGGGCAAGTCGTTGGGCAAGTCGTCGATAAAGATGCATGAATAATTATAGCCTTCAACAAGATGGGTACGCACCGACACGTCGGTCAATGACGAAGCCACTTTCTCCAGCCTTTCCTGCTTGACTCCCAATTTGATGGCGAGCAATGTGGTGCCCACGAAAAGGCTCACCTGCTCCGGCAATTCAAATTGTAGATTATAGCGATAAGTATTCAGTTTGCCGGCATAGCGCACTGTGACACTGGCTCCTAAAAGTTCTGAGCAGTCCACAATCATCGCGTCCACCCCCTTGGCTCGCGGCATGGCGCTCCAAGTGCAGATGGCAGTGTTGTCTTGATTGACGGCGGCGGTGAGAGCCATCGTGATGTCGACATCATCGACCGGCGCGACAACGGTTTTGCAACGGGCAAACAGTTTGGCCTTCTCGGCGGCCTTCTCGTGGCGGCTGGCGAAGCCCTCGGCGTGCTCGTCGGTCAGGCAGGTGAATATGCCCACTGTGGGGCGGATAATCTCTTCCAGGCGCTCCATCTCTCCGGCTTGACTGATGCCGGCCTCGATGATGGCGAGGCTTGTTTTCTCGTCAATCTCCCACAGCGACAACGGCACGCCCACCTGAGAGTTGTAACTGCCCGGCGAGCGGACGATGCGATAACGGTCCTTGAGCATTGCATAGAGCCACTCCTTGCACACCGTCTTGCCGCGGCTGCCGGTGATGGCCACCACGGGAATGTCGAAGCGCGAGCGGTGATAGCCTGCCAAGCGTTGCAGGGCGTGCAATGAGTTGTCAACAACAAGCACGTTGGCATCCGTCACCCCCTCGGGCAGCATCGCCACGTTGTCAACGACAAAACTGCGCACACCCTTGCCGTACAGGTCGGCGATATAACGGTGGCCGTCGCCGGTGGCGGTGCTGATGGCAAAAAACAACGTGTCACGGGGCGACACCAGTTCGCGCGAGTTAGTCAGCAAATGTGCCACCTGATTATCATGCAGCGGTTGAGAGACTTCTGCTCCTATAATATCTTTTATTTCAGCAATCGAATATGTCATCTAACATCTAACATCTAAACATCTAACATCTCCCGAATTTGCGGCACCTCGGACACATAGGGATACTCGGCCACCAGGTTACGCACCACAGTGAGCGTGTCGGCGCGGAAGCGCTCCACCGCCTCGCGACTGTTGCTCATCGGGCGGTGGCCCAGCCTGCGCGCCACGCGTTCGCAGCGCGCAACGGCCTGCACGGCACGGTCGTCCATATAGGCACTCTGGAATGTCTGCCACAGATATTCAATCGCCACGTCGGACGGATGGACCATATCGGCCGCGTAGAAGCGATAGTCCCGCAGGTCGTCCATCATGATCTCGTAAGACGGGAAATATAAGCAACTATGCTCCCCCTCCTTTTGGAGGTGGCGGTTGGAGGACTTAACCACCGCGTGCTCCGCCACCAGCAACGTCGCCTTTGAGAGCGAGTTGACGGCGAGGGTGTCGGCGATATGTCGTATGGGGCTCACCGTGAATAAAATCTTGATTGCCGGATTGAAGGCCACCACGCGCTCCACCATTCTCTTGAGTTCGGCCTCGGCCTCGGTGACTGTCACCATCTGCCGGTGGAACGTCTGCGGCGGCAACTTGTGGCAGTTGGCCACCACGCGGCCACTCTCACGGTGACGGTAAGCCATCGCGCTGCCAAGCGTCACCACCAGCAGCCGGCAGTCGGCCAGCCAGGCGTGAGCCTCGGCCACACGACGGTTCATGCGCTCGATGGTCGCGGCCTTGTCGGGCAGCGAGTGCCGCGAGTGGAAGTCAAAGTGGTTCCACACGCCGCCATGCTCCACCAGGTCGCGTCCCTCCACCGGAGCGTTGTCGATGATACGGTCGAGCGACGCGGCCACGCTCATCGGGTTGTAAAGCGTGCCCATAGGGTTAATCATCACGCGCATCATCGCTTGACGCATACGGCCGCCGATGTTGTCGCTAAAGCACGACCCCAGCAGCAGCACCTTGTCGCCGTGAGCCAGCAGCCCACGGTTCTCGTCAATGGTCACCGTTGTTCTGAACTCCATCGTGTCACACAACTATTTCAATAATTCCTGCAATTCATTATAACTCACAATTGGTATTCCGGCATGGTTCCCTAACACAAGCAAATCTTTATCGCCACTAACTATATAATCTACAGGCACCAAAGATTGGTATCTATCAATATTTTCATTCTCCGCGACGCACTGCGTTAACTTCTGCTTGAATTTCGTCATCAGACATTTGTGATGCACAAGTAGCGCAGGAACTGATAAAACGCTCGACCGAAGTGCGACGCTTTCTAATCAGCCAACCCATTCTTGCGGAAAGAGATTCTATCAATTCAGCATCCTGTGAAGGAATAGTTATGACCAAATCTTCCATATTGCTCTATTGTTTTATGTTTATTTCAAAAAATGTTGTCATCCTCACGCATGCGCAAGAACGACTGCACGTTCAACGGAATTTGTCTTATCGCCATCAATAATGTATTTCAAACTACAAATTTATAACAAATTCTTGTGATTGCCAACCAACATACTATTTTTTAACCGAAAAAACGAATTTCGGAACACCATTCTCCCAAAGCGCGGGCCGTCACAGCGACAAATCGCGGTGGCGGCTCAGCAGCAAAGCGAGGGTAACAGAGAACACGGCGACATATTGCAGCAGGTCGCCCACAGTGATCACACGCGCGACGCTGATGTCTCCGGCCATCCATAGCCACATGCCGGCGAGGATGACGATGGCCACGACGTACATTGCGTGACCGACCCACCCGGCGGCGCGTCGTGCCGGCAAGCGGTGCAGCACACGGTGGGTGAACCACGGGTTAGGCTTGACGTCGGGAGCCTGCTCATGCAGCAACTGACGCAGTTGCTCGTCAATGGGGTCGATATTATTTGAGTCCATAGTATTAATAATTTCTAACAACTAATCACCAATTACTAATTTAGGTTTCTATAGTAGATAAATTGATAACATTGAGAGATGTAGGGGCAGAATTTATTCTGCCCGTTTGCGGCAGGCGGGCAGAATAAATTCTGCCCCTACAAGTAACGGATTATTATTAGCATGACTATCAATCACTTTTACATTATAAACCTGAGTTACTAATTACCGATCTCTAACTCAGCAGTTTTGACATTTTCTGCTTGGCACGGTGCAGATGGCTCTTGACCGTGCCCTCGGGCATACCGGTGATTGACGCCACCTTGGCAAGCGGCAGGTCTTGGATGTAGAAGAGCGAGACCACGGCGCGCTCGTTGTCGCTCAATGCGGTCATTGCCTGCTCTACGCTCAGGCGCGCCTCGGTAGGTTGCTCGACAGTGCCTAAGGCTCCATCGGGCGCATCGTCGTCGAGCGTATCCTCGTGTTGGCGGCGAGTGTGGCTATAGAACTCGTTGTAGGCGATGCGGAAAAGCCACGTCTTGAAGCCCGCCAGCGCCTTGAAGCCACGCACGGCCAGATAGGCTTTGACAAAGGTTTCTTGCGCCAAGTCGTCTGTCAGGTCGTTGTCGCCCAGGGTCAAGTGCAGCAGGAAGCGGCGCAGCGGCTGCTGGTAGGCTTCCACCAGCCGCCCGAAGGCCTCGCGGTCATCGGCGATTACACACCGCGCCACCAACTGCAGTTCTTCAATCCGCGTCATCACCGGTCAGTTGTTATTCGGGGCACAAAGCGGCGAGGCCGCTTTGCACACAACTCCACAGATGAATTAATTGTTACCACCTCGGGTGAGGTCTTGGCGGGTTTGCCACGTTAGGAACGCTTTGCCGATGCCCAGAAAGAGAGGAATCGCGCTCAGGGCTACCATCGGTGTGACATCGAGCACCGCAAAGAAGAGCATTACCGCGGCGCCGATGGCGATGAGTTTCACCGCGCCGTCGTAGGACGGCAAGGCGTTAGGCACGGGCGGCATACCGGTGGCCTGACTGCCGGCGGTGAACGGCGGCGGCGTGACAGCGGCCGGTTGCTGAACTTGCTGCGGCAACTGGCCGAGCAACTCGGGAGGCAACTGGTAGTTGTTGTCGATGGCCTTCTCAATCATGCGATACTTGTTGCGGCGATTCTTATAGAATACCACCGCGATAATCAAGGCGAGCAGCACGAGTCCAATCCACATGACTGCCAGGCGCGCCACATTTGCCACGCGGGTTACTATAAGGTAATCTTTGTCATAGGAGTCATCATGACTGCGGTTGATAACGGTGTCGCTGAGCAGGCCTTTGACAAGTGCGGCCCAGTCGGCGCCTACGACGCGCACGGTGTCGGTGCCATCGGTGGCAAGCAAGGTGTCGCCCACCATTGTAACATGGCTGCTGCCGTCGGTGACGTTGAGGGTAGTGTCGGCGCTCTGCTGCGCTCCGGCCGTGAGGAGCGTCAACGCCATGATAACTAGGAAGAAAAGTTTCTTTGCCATAATATCGGTTGTTTAATTTTTATCGGATGAGATTTTGCTTTTTGTGTATTAGACGCAGTGAAACCACCCGCAGGTTGCAGTCCACCCCATTTTTTTCGAAAATAAATTATCGCGGCGACAAAACCATGCTATACTCTGCGGTAAGTGTCAAAAAAAAGCACTTACCGCAGAGTATAGACATGTTTTTTGGCAAGAAAAAAGTGCCGCGCATCACTGCGAGGCACCCCTTAGGAAAAATAGTATGAATAAAAATGAGGTTTCTTTTTTTGAGAGCGACTCCGCGAGCGGAGTGATGCTCTATGCTCCCCTTGAGCCTCAATGACGAGGCGCCGGGGAGGTTGTTAGACAATGTTGCTTCTCTCTCAATGAGTGGGCTGTGCGATATAGCCCGTGCGGCGTGTTGTTCCCATCGGGTGATAGGCATGCCGCGGCAGAACGTACAGTCGCTTGTCTGTGCTGATTTTTGCTTGACTTGCCATAATAGTAAATCGTTAAGTTAATAAATAATGTAGACGGCCCTGAATCGGGCTCTCCACGTTAGTTACACTCCGGAGTGCAAAAATCATTCCTTGTCAAAGTTCTCTTGTCAGAATGTCAGCCCGTGGTTTTCTCCCCTCCCGTGCTTTCGTTTTGACGCTGCAAAGGTAAGCCAAAATCTTGAACTGGCAAAAAAAATAACAAAAAAAATGCGATTTATTAACAAAAACTGCTAAAATCCGAGAAATTATTCCGAAATTTGTACTCCAAATGTCTCATGTGACAATATAAAGAGTGGTGCGCAAAACAGCCATGCCGTTTTGTCTACCCCCCAGTGAATATCAATAAATAATAATATATAATGAACATCTACAAGACAATGATGATGGCTACAGCGATAGCCCTGAGCGCCGCGGCAACCGGCTGCGGCGACGAGAACGCCGACGCCCCAATCATCGGCAAGCCCGATGTGACGGTTGAGAACGGCCGGTTTACTCCCGAGTTGCTCAACTCTCTGGGCAGAGTGGGCGGAGTGCAACTCTCGCCCGATGGCAGCAAGGTGCTTTACGGCGTGACCTATTACAGCGTGGAGCAGAACAAAGGCAACTGTGAGTTGCACGTGATGAACGCCGACGGCAGTGACGACATCACCATTACCAACACTGCCTCGAGCGAGGGTGGCGCCACGTGGATTGATGGTGGCAAGCGCATCGCGTTCACCTACAAGCAAGGCGAGCGCACTCAACTCTGGGTGATGAACGCCGACGGCAGCGGCCGCAAGTGCGTCACCGAACTTGAGGGCGGCGTGGACGGCTTTGTCTTCTCGCCCGACGAGAAGCATGTGGTGCTCATCAGCCAGGTGAAGTATGGCAAGACGGCCCAAGACCACCATCCCGACCTCGACAAAGCCAATGCCCGTATCATCGACGACCTGATGTACAAGCATTGGGACGAGTGGGTGAGCGAGGTGCCTCACCCCTTTGTGGCCGACTGGGACGGCAACGCGGTGAGCAACGTGAAGGACGTGCTCGATGGCGAGCCGTTTGAGAGCCCGATGAAGCCGTGGGGCGGCGTGGAAAGCCTGGCGTGGAGTGCCGACAGCAAGTCGCTCATCTACGTGTGCCGCAAGAAGACCGGCATGGAGTACGCCATCTCGACCAATAGCGACCTATACCGCTACTCGCTCGAGGACGGCAAGACCGAGAACCTCACCGAGGGCATGATGGGCTATGACACCTATCCCATCGTGAACAAGCAGGGCCAGGTGGCGTGGCTCTCGATGGAGCACGACGGCTATGAGGCCGACAAGAACCGCATTATGCTCATGGACGCCGACGGCTCGGGCAAGCGCGAGTTGACCAAGGACTGGGACTATAGCGTGGACGAGATCGCATGGGCACCCGACGGCAAGCACATCTTCTTTATCGCGCCCTACCAGGGCACAGCCCCCATCTTCCGCCTCGACACCGAGACGCTGGCCATTGACACCATCGCCGCCGGCGTATGGGACCACGCCTCGCTGGCCGTGGTGGCCGACGACGCCGTGCTGACGCTGCGCCACAACTTTGCCGTGCCCAACGAGGTGACGCTCGCCAAGGCCGGCCAACAGGCAAAGGCGCTCACCCACGTCAACGACGAACTGCTGAGCAAACTGGCCCAGATTACCATCACCAAGGAGATGGTGCCCACCACCGACGGCAAGCAGATGACCACATGGGTGGTGCTGCCGCCGGGCTTCGACCCGTCGAAGAAGTATCCGGCAATCCTCTTCTGCGAGGGTGGACCGCAGTCGCCGGTGAGCCAGTTCTGGAGTTACCGCTGGAACTTCCGCCTGATGGCCGCCAACGGCTATGTGGTGATTGCGCCCAACCGCCGCGGCCTGCCGGGCTTCGGCACCGAGTGGAACGCCCAGATTTCGGGTGACTACGGCGGCCAGAACATGAAGGACTACCTGAGCGCTGTGGACTATATGAAACAGAAGCCGTGGATTGACGGCGAGCACATCGGTGCCACCGGTGCCAGTTACGGCGGCTACTCGGTCTACTGGCTGGCCGGCAACCACAACAAGCGGTTTGCATGCCTACTGGCCCACGCCGGCATCTTCAACCTCGAGGCACAGTATCTCGAGACGGAAGAGATGTGGTTTGTCAATTGGGACCTCGGCGGCCCGTTCTGGGAGAAGGACAACGCCGTGGCTCAAAAGAGTTACACCCAGGCCAACCCCAAGAACTATGTTCAGAACTGGGACACGCCCATCATGATTACGGCCGGCGAACTGGACTACCGCATCGTGTTCACGCAAGCCACCCAAGCCTTCAACGCGGCCAAACTGCGCGGCCTGGACGCCCGCATGGTGCTCTTCCCCGATGAGAACCACTGGATTCTCAAGCCACAAAATTCAATCCTGTGGCAGCGCGAGTTCTTCAAGTGGATGGACAAGTACTTGAAGCCGGAGGCTAAATAAAATTTTTTCTAGGGTTTCTAGATTTCCTAGGAACCCTATTTTTTCATAGAGTTCCTGAATATCTAATGTTTTTTTCTATGATTAGATGGTTGAGAAGCACGCGCTACGTGCTATCTACTCTACTTTGCGCTTCGTGTTTTTTGGCCGCGGGCGCGGTGACAGTGGTGGGTCACCGCGGGTGTGTAATCGGCGTGGAAAACACGGCCGAGGCGTTCCGCGCGGCACATGAGGTGTACGGCTACGACGGCATCGAGTGTGACGTGAGGGTGACGGCCGACGGCGAGTATGTGATTATGCACGACGAGAGCACGGCGCGGCTGGGCGACAGCGTTATTGTCGCCCGGGCGACGCTCGCTCAACTCAAGGCGCTCGAGTTGCGGCAAACGCGTCGCGGCGTTGCCTACACCGGCCGGATATGCACCGTGGCGGAGTATCTCGACATCTGCCTCGAGACAGGCATGTTCCCAATTATCGAACTGAAGTGGACACCCGGCATCAACAACAACGACATGAGCCGCTTTGACGGCTTGGCGCGGCTGGTGGAGGAACACGGCTTGACCGACCGCGCCGTGATTCTCACGTCTATGCGCCAGTCGTTGGAGTACGTGCGCGAGCACCATCCCCGGTTGCGCTGCCAGTGGCTGTGCCGCAAGTCGTGGACGGAGCATATCGGTTGGTGCCGCGAGTGGGGCATCGAGCCGAGCATCATGTGGAGTGACTACGACGCCGAGACGGTGAATCGCTTTGCCGCCCAAGGCCAGCCGGTAGCCACTTGGACTATCGACAGCGTGGCTAACGCACTCGAAGCGGCGCGCATGGGCGTAGCGACAATCACCACCAACATGCTGTGGCCTGGCGCGGTGGTGGGCGCGCCGCGCTGACGCTACTGGAAACAATAGAAATGAGGTGAACTGTTGCGAAAATATTTCAATTTGTTGTGGGATTTAATAAAATTGTTTAATTTTGTGGCAAAATAGCCACATTTTTTATTAATCCTAAACAAACAAACCTGATGAGACTAAAAAACGTAACCAAAATCCTGGCGGTTGCCGCGCTGGCGGCCGCCGCGCCCGTCACACACGCGCAGGGGTGGCCAAGCGGCTACGGCGGCGTGATGCTGCAAGGCTTCTATTGGGACAGTTACAGCGACACCAATTGGGCGACATTGGCAGCCCAAGCGAGCGACATGGCGGGCTACATCGACCTGTTGTGGATTCCCAACGCCGGCAACTGCGGCAGCGGCAACCAGATGGGCTACTCGCCACAGTATTGGTTCTCGAACTATAGCGGCTCGTTCGGCACCGAGACGCAATTGCGTTCACTCGTGAGCGCGATGAGCGCCGTGAACATCGGCATCATCGGCGATGTGGTCATCAACCACCGCAATACAACCAACGGCTGGTTCGGCTATCCGAGCGAAACGTTCAACGGCAACACCTACGCCCTGACGTCCACCGACATCGTTGCCGACGACGATGGTGGCCAGGCGGCCTACGTCGCCGCTCAGCAAGGCGTGACGCTGAGTTCAAACAACGACACCGGTGACGGATGGACTGGCATACGCGACTTGGACCATATGAGCAACAATGTGCAGACGTGTGTCAAGGCTTACTTGCGCGACAAACTGATTTCCGATTTGGGATACGCCGGTTTCCGTTATGACATGGTCTCCGGCTTCAGTGCCTCCTATATCGGCGTGTACAACACCTACGCCGCGCCGCAGTTCAGCGTGGGCGAATGCTGGAAAGACGGCTCAACTATTCAGGCGTGGATTGACGGCACCAAGGTGAACGGCACACCAACCAGCGCGGCATTCGACTTCCAGTTCCGTTACACCATCCGCAACGCCATCAATGGTAGCAGTTGGTCGGAACTTAGCAACCAGAACGGCAGTCAAGGTTATCCGCTAATCAGCAACAGTAACAACAGCGGTGCTTACAAGCAGTGGGCGGTGACGTTTGTCGAGAACCACGATACGCAGTACCGTGACGCTGATAACACCAACGACCCGATTACCGCCGATACCATCGCCGCCAACGCCTACATGTTGGCCATGCCCGGCACACCCTGCATCTTCCTGCCCCACTGGAAAGCCTACAGAGTGGAACTGAAGAATATGATTGCCGCACGCAAGGCCGCCGGCATCACCAACACGAGCGCCTACTCTGTGTCATCGACAAACGCTAACCGGTATATGACCAGCACGACAGGCAGCAAGACGAGTCTGATTTGCGCCATCGGCAGCAACACTTCCAGTTATGCCGGTCCGAACAACTCTGTGGAGATACTGAAAGGCTATCACTACAAATACTTCATGCCGGCCAGTGCCAACATCGCATGGGTCGATGTCCCGTCGGGAACCTACGATGAGGCGTTCGACGTGAAACTGACGGCGGTGTCGTCAAGTTACACCACGTTGGTTTACACCACCGACGGCAGCGCGCCGAGTGCGAGCAACGGCACGCAGGTGTCAAGCGGCAGCACCGTGCACGTCGATGCCGACATGACGCTGCGG
Organism: Muribaculaceae bacterium; assembly: GCA_017454355.1. Classification (GTDB taxonomy): domain Bacteria; phylum Bacteroidota; class Bacteroidia; order Bacteroidales; family Muribaculaceae; genus Sodaliphilus. The sequence goes on along the minus strand of JAFTDD010000054.1, from coordinate 9,120 downwards.
GTTGGACTTCTCAACGGCAGCAACATCGTCAACGGCAGCACACTTGAGCGCAGTTACTCTGTTCAAGAGACCAACAAGATTACGGTCTATCTCAAGTCACCGGGATGGAGCAACGTCTGCTTCTACTGCTACAACCGCAATGACGGTGTCTCTAATGACTCATGGCCCGGAGTGAGCGTTGTGGCCAACACCGTCACACGTGGCGGCGAGACGTTCTACTACCGCACGTTTGAGTCGACGGCCTCGAACCTCAACTTCATGGTCATCTTCAACAACGGCAACAGTGGCAACGACAACCAGACGGTGAACATCGGCCCTGTCTCGGAGGATGTCTACTACGAGATTACCGGTGGTGGCGGCTCGAGCAAACTCACGGTGACCGACGTCACCGAACAGTACGGCAACCTGCCCGAGTGGGAATTTGGCTTAACCGGTGCCGGCGTGTTTGGCGGCTGGGACCCCGCCGACCCCTTGCTGTTCACCTACAATAGCGACGGCACCTACACCCTGAGCATCACCGGTGCAACAATGAGTGAGCTCAAGGTGTCGCGACTGGCCTACGGCACCACCTTCGATGGCTGGACCACGTTCAACGACGGTTGTATGGGAGCGTCGTCGCTCGCCGAGGGCGACAACACGCTCAGCACGTCATTCGGAACCGGCAACATGACGTTCCCTGTGGCGGGCGATGTGACGCTCACCATCAGCGACATCACCTCCACGACTTGCAATCTCAACATCACCGTCGACAACGCGGTGGAGGTCGAGCCCGAGTTCTATCTCGCCGGCACGGTGAACAGTTGGTCGGGCAATAACTCGGAATACAAGTTCACCGACAACGGCGATGACACCTACACGCTGACCAAGACCTTCAGCGGTGAGTTCAAGATTGTCGACGAGAGCGGCAACTGGTGGAGCACATCAAGCGCGACCACAATCACCGATAGCACACCTCTCACGCTGAGTCAGGGCGGCAACGGCAACAATATGACGCTGAGCGAAGAGCGAGCCTACACGCTCACTGTCACCGTCAGCGGCAACGCCAAGACGCTCACTGTCACCGGCTTCGCGAGCTCCGACACGGCGGCCCACACCTACGTGCTGCGCGGCGCCACCAACAATTGGAGCGGCGACACCGACGCGTTCACTTATCAGGGTGACGGAGTGTATACGCTCACAAAGACGTTCAGCGGCGAGTTCAAGGTCGTGCGCGACGGCAGCGATTGGATGGCCAACGAATATTATTTCACGTTCAACTATGTATACGATAACGTGACGTTGAACAGTGTAGGCGGCAACGACAACAACATGAACCTGAGCGGCGACGCGCGCCAGTACACGCTCACCATCACCGGCGGCAACGGCGATAGCCCGGTGCTCACCGTGAGCAACCTGCCGCAATTGCCACAGGCCTACTACCTGATTGGCGCCTTCAACGAGTGGGCGGCAGATGTGCCGTTTGTCGAGAGCGGCGGCGTGTTCTCTCTCACCCAGACGTTAAACGGCGAGTTCCTCGTTAAGGACCAGTATGGCCAGTATATGGGCGGCGTGACCAACGAGGAGGTCTACACCCTGCACATGGGCTGGCGCAGCGTCGAGTTAGCCACCGATGCCCAGGGCAAGAAGAACCTGAAGATTAATGACGAGGCCGAGTACACGTTCACCATCGAGAACGGCGTGCTGAGCGTGAGTGGCTGGGCCGGCGGCGTGTCGCTTGCCCAGGCCATCGCCGGCCAGACGGGCACCATCAGCGATGAGTTGACGGTCGTCAAAGTGTACGGCGGCAAGGTGTACGCCACCGACGGTAACGATAGTTGGGTGCGTCTGGACGGCGTGAGCAACGCCGGCTCGATGTCGCCGGGCTACGTGATTGACAGTTACCAATTGAGCGCGGCGGTGAGCAGTCCGCTCTTGGCACCGGCCATCGCCGTCAACGGTGAACTGAGCGGCTCGAGCAGCGACAATATCCCCGTGCCGCGCGACATCTACCTTTCCAACGGCTACAAAATCGGCAATGACGTTATCTATCCCACTGCCGGCGAGGTGGTGACAATCCGCGGCTACTTCTTCTACCAAGGCGGCGAGCCGGCCCTGTTTGCCTATAGTGGAGAGAGAGGCACCAAGGGTATGCATCTGTTGCTCGACACCGACGCCGACATGCAGGAGGGCAAGCCCTACGCTGTGGACGTGGTCATCTCGCTGGCGCAGGCCTGGCAGAGCGCGTCGTCGGGCGCGCCGCGCCGCGTGTCGCCAGCCGACGGCGATGCCTACACCAACCTGCGCGGCACCGTGGTGGGCAGTCCGGCCATCACGACCGGCGTGATTGAGATTGCCGGCGGCGCCCGCGTGCAGAGCGTGAAGTACGTCAGCCTGTCGGGCCAGATGAGCGACCGCCCGTTTGACGGCGTGAACGTTGTCGTGACCACCTACAGCGATGGCACGGTCCGCACCGTGAAAGCGATGCGTTGAATTTTAGAGAAAAATCAGAGAACAAATAACTGAACGAATTGTGCTTCGGCAGATGCTTTCTGCCGGAGCACAATTCTTAGGCAGGCACTAATTATGAAAAAATGATTAAACAAAGATGAAAAATTTTGTTTTTTTCACACTGTTTTGTATCTTTGTGCCAAAATCCAATCAAATGCTATAATATGAAAAATTCCATAGTCATAACACCAAACGGAGTGTCTATTCAAGTGAGTGTCTACTTTTTCCAAGAGGGAAACGCTCGATTGGCCTACTGCCCGTCGCTTGACTTGTGCGGATATGGCATGACGATGAGCGATGCCAGAACCGATTTGGAGTATGTTCTTAACAACTATATCCAAGACCAAACCGAGAACCGAACCTTGTCGGAAGACTTAGCCCAACATGGGTGGAACGTAGAAGACGAGCATCGGGCTATGGAACCCACATTTGCTGAAATTGTCAAGCGCAGTTCTCAATTAAAACGCGTTGGCAATAAAGAGTTTAGTAAAAGGAATGTTCGCATCAGACAAGTAGCGCGCGTTTGACACTATGGGTCGGTTGAGTAACATTTCCCCGGAGACATTTGCCGATTTTTTGCGCTCGGTGGGGTGCATACAAGTGGACAGCGGTAATAGCGGACATTATAAGTGGAAGAAAGAAGGTTGCTTGAGGTCTATAGTCTTTCAAACTCATATTTCGCCAATTCCCGAATTTATCATTTCAAACAACCTGCGCACATTGGGTATCCCAAAGAAGCAGTTGGTGGAATGGTTGAAGAAGCGTAAATAAGCAAATCATTTTTTTCAATACTTCGTTAAAAAAATGAATTTATGCTATAAATGATAGTTTCGCGTCTATTTACGTCTATAACGACGTCAATTATCGTCAATTTTTTGTCTAAAATAATTAAGATAGACGGAAATGGACGTTGTTATAGACGAAATAGACGCTAACCTAAGAAAATTACCGAACTATTGTTTTTTATTAACTATAAAAAAACTTACAAAGACAGTGATGAGAACCATTTTCAAGACTTTGCCTGTGGTCGCCCTGGGCGCCGCTCTGGCTCTCGCCGCGTGCGAGCCCGAGAAGAAAGCCGCCACCTATGAGTTGCCGGCCATCGAGGACATCGTGATGTATCAAGTCAACCCGCGTGTGTTTGCCGCCGACAGCAGTTCGCCAAGTTCGCTGCAGGTGGTGGCGCGTCGCGTCGACTCGATTGCCGACCTGGGTGTGAATGTGATGTGGGTGATGCCCATCTATCCCATCGGCAAGGAGAAGAGCAAGAACTCGCCTTACTCCATCGTGGACTATACGGCCGTGAACCCGTCGTTCGGCACTATCGACGACTTCAAGGCACTCGTCGACTCTTGCCATGCCCACGGCATGAGCATCATCCTCGACTGGGTTGCCAACCACACCGCGTGGGACAGCAAGTGGCTCAAAGAGCAGGGCCACAAGGACTGGTACACCCAAGACAGCCTGGGCAACGTGATTTACACGCCCGGCACGGATTGGACCGATGTGGCCGACCTGAACTACGACAACGCCGACATGCGCGCCGCCATGCGCGAGGCGATGCTCTTCTGGGTCAAGGAAGTGGGCATCGACGGCTTCCGCTGTGACGTGGCCGACTGGGTGCCGACCGACTTCTGGAAAGGTGCCATCGACAGCCTGCGTGCAGCCGCCGCGCCGCGCAAGATTGTGATGCTGGCCGAGGGCAACGACAAGAAGAACTTTGTGGAGGCCGGCTTTGACATGAACTACGCGTGGGACTTCATGCACAAGTTCCGCGAGGATGTGTGGGCCAAAGGCGGTTCGGCAAAATTGGTGTTTGAGTGTGACAGCACCGAGTATGCCGCTCTGCCCCAGGGCAAAGTGAAGATGCGCTTCACCACCAACCACGACGAGTCGACCCATGCCACGCCATTTGGAATGTTCGGCGGCGACCGCGGCGCGATGGCGGCCTGGGTGGCAACGGTGTTCCTGCACGGCGGCCCGCTGGTGTACGGCTCGCAGGAAGTCGGCTACGAGCAGCCCATCAACTTCTTCCACTATGTGGCTGTCGACTGGACCGCAAAGCCCGAAATCCGCAACGAATACAAGCAACTCATCGCCATGCTCAAGGCCAACCCCGCCCTGCTCAAGGGCACCTACAGAGCGCTGCCTGACAACGACATCCTCGCCTTTGTCAAGAGCGGTGCCGGACAAGCCGAGAGTTTCCTGGTGCTGGTGAACCTGCGCAATGCAGAGCATGAGATTGCTTTGCCCGAGTTTGCCGGCAAGAAGGTGACCGATATGATGACCGGCAGCGAGGACGACCTCGACCAGAAGGTTGACCTGCAGCCCTATGAGTACAAGATCCTGAAACTGTAATAGAATCTGCCTGAGAGTTCTAAGAAGTCTCAGATTTCTTAGAACTCTTAGATTTCTTAGAACTCTTAGAACTCTCAGATTTCTTAGAATTCTTAGACCTCTTAGATTTCTTAGAACTCTCTGATTTCTTAGAGTTTTGAAAACTCTGCAAAGATAAAGGTTCAATGAAACGCATTTCGATTCTGGCGGCGGTGGCTGCGCTGTGGCTGCCGGCGATGGCCGGGCCCGAGTGGGTGCCGGAGGTTGAGCGACTGATGGACGCCGGCGAGTTTAAGCAAGCCGAGCGACTGATGCAGCGGCTGCCCAAAGCCGAGCGCCGCGACCGTGCGGTGACCATTGACTCGCTCAATACCATTATGAGCCGCATCCGCAAGGACTTCAATATGACGCCGGAGCAGGGCCGCGCGCTCATCTGCGAACGTATGCCCGAAGTCCGTGCCGAGCAGATTGACGCGTGGAAGGCATCACGCAAACTCGAGGTGATGACTATCGACGGCACCGAGTGGTGGTTCCGCAAGAGCGTGCGCAACCTGTGGTTGCTTGCCGACGAACTGCAAGCCGAGCACGACGCGAGCAAGGCAGCCGACTATGCCGACCGCCGCGCGTCGCTCATCGAGGCGATGGCCACGCCGGCCGATGCCAATCAGGTGCGCGACAAGCGGCGCGTGACCGTGAAGTTCACCCTCGACGTTGACGCCGATGCCGTGCCGGCCGGCGAGACGGTTAAGGCGTGGATGCCGTTCCCCTACGAGAACCTGCGTCAGAGCGACATCAAGTTCCTGGGCGGCAACCACGTGGCGACCTTTAGTCAAGGCAGCAAGCACCACACGGTGTATATGGAGGCCAAGGCCGTCGCCGGTCGCGCGACACACTTTGAGTACCGCTTTGCCTACACCGTGGGCGAGCGCCACATCGCGCAGCAAGACCTGCTGGCGATGGTGGAGCCATACGACACGACAAGCGCCGTCTACCGCGAGTTCACCTCTCAGCAACTGCCCCACATCATCACCGACGAGGCGACACGCCGCATGGCGCTCGACATCGTTGGCGACGAGACCAACCCGGTGCTGCAAGCCTGCAAGATTTATGAATGGATTAGTCGCCGGTTGCCGTGGGCCGGAGCAAGGGAGTACAGCACCATCCGCTGCATCCCGCGATATGTGATGGAAAACGGCCACGGCGACTGTGGCCAGGTGGCGTTGCTCTACATCTCGTTGTGCCGCTCGATAGGCATCCCGGCGCGCTGGGAGAGCGGCTGGTGGATTTATCCGGGAGAGGTGAACTGGCACGACTGGGCCGAGACCTACTTTGAGGGCGTAGGCTGGGTACCCACCGACCAGAGTTATGGCCGCGGTGCCGTCGACACACCGATAAACAGTTACTATGCCAGCGGCATTGACCTCTATCGCATGGCCAGCAACGAGGCCGTGGGCGACCGTCTGGACCCGCCCAAGACGTTTATCCGCAGCGAGACCGTCGACTTCCAGCCCGGCGAGGTGGAATGGCGCGGTGGCAACCTCTATTACGACAAGTGGCACTCCCACCTCGAGGTGGAATCCATCGAGAAACCATAGAATCCTATTGAATCAAAAATGTTGTAATTAATGAAGAGAGCGATATTGATGATGATGGTGGCATCAGCCATGCTGACCACTATGGCCGACGATGCCGTGTCGCGCTTCCTGCCCAAGGACCAGCGCAACGCCATCTCCGAAGTGACATTCAGTGACGGCGATGATGGCGTGAAGCGCGCCATCGGTTGGGTGGGCACGGCTGCGCAACGCGACTCGATTGTGCGCTTTATGCCGGGCGTGAACGTCGACAGCCTGCGTGTGCTCGAACTCGAGATGCCGGCTGACAAGCGTTGGGCGCAGGTGAAGGTGGCCGTGGCGAGCCTTCGCTGCGAGCCGAGGCATGGCGGCGAGATGGCCACGCAAACGGTGATGGGCACGCCGGTGCGCGTGCTGCAACAGCAAGGAGAATGGCTGCGGGTGCAACTGCCGGACGAGTATATCGCGTGGATACCCGAGAGTAGCATCTCTTTCACAACGCCCGAGGCGTTAGCCTCTTGGCGCGGCGCCAAACGCGTGATTGTGACCGCCATCGCCACTTGGATGATGGGCGTGCCACGCGGCGATGAGCCGGTGAGCGACCTGGTGATGGGCTGTATGCTCGAGGTGAAGGACAACGGCGGCGACTGGCTGCGGGTGGCAACGCCCGATGGCCGCGAGGGATACGTGGCACGCGAGGCTGTGACATCAATGAGGGAATGGGCCTCACAATCATTCAACGCGTCGCAGATTGAGCGCACGGCACGCAAGATGATGGGTGCCGGCTACCTGTGGGGCGGCACGAGCACCAAGGTGACCGACTGCTCGGGTCTGGTGAAGGTGTGCTACCTGGGTAATGGCATCATCCTGCACCGCGACGCCTCGCAACAGGCCAAAAACGGCGAACTCGTTACCGACTGGCACGACGCGCGGCTTGGCGACCTGCTCTTCTTCGGCAACGCCAAGACGGGACGAGTGACCCACGTGGGCATCTACCTGCGCGACGGCCTCTATATCCACTGCTCGGGCCAAGTGAAAATCAACAGCCTTGACCCGGAGAGCGACAAATATCTCTACTCGCCGCTATCCATCCGCCGCGTCGCCGGCAGGGTGGGCACCACCGGCATCACTGCCGCCGCTCGCCACCCCTGGCTATTCTAAAAGCCGCCCGAAGGGCGGGAACCTGAGTAACCCCCAGCGCCACAGCGAGCGCAGCGAGCAAGGCGCTAGGGGTTTATGATAAAGACGATAGCCGCCCGAAGGGCGGCAACAAAGTGGTGGATCCTTGATGCGGCGTTGCCGCCCTTCGGGCGGCTTCAAAATTTTTATTAATTTCAATTACTAAATATGGGATTTCTTATGAATCGAAGGAAGTTTTTAATCGGGTCGAGCCTTGGGCTGGTGGCGGCAACCGCACCCGCCGGCCTGCTGTCGGCCTGCAGCGGCGAGCGCAAGGTGGCCAAGACCGGCAAACTGACGCTGCGCTTTGAGCCCTACGAACTCAAACTGCGCCACGCTTTCAACCTGGCACGCTCGAGCCGCACCACCACGCCCGACGTGCAAGTCGAACTGGAATATGACGGCATCATCGGCTATGGCGAGGCCTCTATGCCTCCCTATCTGGGCGAGAGCATCGAGAGCGTCACCAAGTTCCTGTCGAGCCTTGATTTGGAGCAGTTCAACGACCCGTTCCGCGTGGAGGATATTCTCGCCTACGTAGACAGCGTGGCCGAGGGTAACCGTGCCGCCAAGGCGAGTGTCGACATCGCCCTGCATGACTTGCTGGGCAAGATTATGGGCCAACCGTGGTACAAGATCTGGGGCCTCGACCCGGCCAAGGCGCCGGTGACGAGTTTCACCATCGGTATCGACACCGAGGAGGTTGTGCGCCAGAAGGTCGAGGAGGCCCGACCCTACAAACTCATCAAGGTGAAGATGGGTCTTGACAAAGACCAAGAGACAATCAACATCATCAAGGAGATGATGCCCGACGTGCCCATCTGCGTTGACGTGAATCAAGGCTGGGACAGCAAGGAGAAAGCATTGGAGATGTGCCACTGGCTGGCCGAGCGCGGCTGCCTCTTTGTGGAGCAGCCGTTCGACAAGACGTGGATTGACCAGACGGCGTGGCTCACCGAGCGGTCTCCCCTGCCCATCATCGCCGACGAAGCCTTCCAACGCCTGCCGGACATCGTCCGCTTCAAGGGAGTGTATAGCGGCATCAACATCAAGTTGATGAAGAGCACCGGCCTGCATGAGGCCTACAAGATGATTACGCTGGCCCGCGCGCTCGACATGAAGGTGATGATTGGTTGCATGACCGAGACATCGTGCGCCGTGAGCGCCGCGGCCAACCTCTCGCCGCTGGTGGACTATGCCGACCTGGACGGCAACCTGCTGATTGCCAACGACCGCTTCAGCGGTATGACCGTTGTCGACGGCAAGATTACGCTACGCGATCTGCCCGGCATCGGCGCCGAACTACTCTGACGCCCTCTCTCTAGTTAGACATAAGCCTAAAATCCGCAACTCGTTGTTTGCCTGTCCAAAATTAAAATTCCTCTCGTCTATTTCCGTCTATTTTCGTCTATTATTCTCATGAAAAATCCGTAAAATCTTTCTCGTAAAATATTGCATCCCGTGAATTTCCGTGAACTTTCGTGAAATATTTTTATGATGAAAATCAGTGAATAATCTCAATTTTGAAACATAAAAGTATTCACGG